>NZ_AZVA01000002.1:0-370930 GCF_000513975.1 Paracoccus sp. J55 | reverse complement strand
GTTCTGAGCCAGGATCAAACTCTCAAGTTGAAAGCCACCGAAGCAGCTATCCTTGACAGAAGAACCTTGCACATCTGTCACCCGCGACTAGCGGGTGATCATCTCTGCTTGTCGTTCCACAAAACGTGAACCGTCAAACAGTGAAGCTGACACCTGGATCATCGGGTTCCCCCTACCAGGCCGATATGCAAACTCCCTCGCCGAAAAACGACCAGACCGCCCGCATATCCCTTCAGATATACCATAATGTCAAAAAGCAGAGGAAACAAAATCGCGGAAGATGCGTCATTCGCTTGACGCCCCGTCCGGTCAGTCATTCCCAGATTGTCTCGGTTCCGCTCCCGCTTCCCCGTCCCGTCCGACGCTGCCGTCGTTCGGTGAGCGGGTATCTAGACCCCGCAAAACAAACCCGCAAGACCAAAAATAAAGAAAAATGACAGAAGAAGGTAACTGCCCGTAAAGTAAGAGGAAAATGGGAAGGATCAGGGCCGTCGCCGTGAAGCGGCGGGGGAATCACTCCGCAGGCCGCGACAGCCCGGCCGATCTCCGCCGCCGCGCTTTTCCCGGCAAACGCAGGCCCAGCAGCACCAGAATCGCCCCGAGAATCGTCAGCGGCCAGGATTCCCAGACCTTCAGCGCCCAGAGCCAATGCACCGCCGCCAGAATCGCCGCCGGATAGACCAGCCGATGCAATTGCCCCCAGCGCGGGCCCAGGCGGCGGATCGAGAAGCGGTTCGAGGTCAGCGCCAGCGCCAGCAGCATGGCAAAGCCCAGCATGCCGAAGACCAGATAGGGCCGCTTGGCCACGTCCCTGAGCATCTGCGCCCAGAGAAAGGCCATGTCGAAGACCACCCAGGCCGCCAGATGGCAGGCGGCATAGCTGAAACAGATCAGCCCCAGCGCCTGGCGAAAGCGCATCAGGTTCAGCCGCGCCAGCCGCAGCAGCGGCGTCACCGCCAGCGTCGCCAGCAGGAAATAGATCGCGGTGCGGCCCAGCCGATGCTCGATATCCCGCACCGGATCGACGCCCAGATGGCCGTGCAGCGTGTCCCAGACCAGCAGCCCCAGCGGAATCAACCCCAGCAGCCAGACCGCCCAGACCGGGACATGCCGCAGCCAGCGATTGAGGTGCTGCGGCATCAGTAATGCTTCGCCAGGTCCATGCCCGCATAGAGCCCGGCCACCTGATCGCCATAGCCGTTGAACATCAGCGTCTCCTGCCGGCCGCCGAACAGTCCGCTGCCGATCCGCCTTTCGGTGGCCTGCGACCAGCGCGGATGGTCCACCTGCGGATTCACATTGGCATAGAAGCCGTATTCGCCGGGCTGCAGCATCTGCCAGCTGCATGGCGGCTGCCTGTCGGTCAGGGTGATCCCGACGATCGACTTGATCGACTTGAAGCCGTATTTCCACGGCACCACCAGCCGGATCGGCGCGCCGTTCTGGTTGGGCAGCACCCGGCCGTAAAGCCCGGTGGCAAGGATGGTCAGCGGATGCATGGCCTCGTCCAGCCGCAGCCCCTCGCGATAGGGCCAGTCGATGATGCGCGACCGCTGGCCGGGCATCTGGCCGGGGTCGTGCAGCGTGCGGAAGGCGACGTATTTCGCGCCCGGCTGCACGCCGGCCTTGCCGAGCGCCCCGGCCAGGGGCACGCCGAGCCACGGAATGACCATCGACCAGGCCTCGACGCAGCGCAGGCGATAGATCCGCTCCTCCAGCGCCGCCTCGGGGGCGAGGTCCTCGACGCCGTAGCTGCCGGGCCTGTCCACCATGCCGTCGATCTGCACCGACCAGGGCGCGGTCTTCAGGCTGCCGGCATATTGGGCCGGATCGGTCTTGCCGGTGCCGAATTCGTAGAAATTGTTGTAATTGGTGATGTCCTCGAAGCTGTTCGACGTCTCGTCGGTCGAGAAGGCCGAGGGCTTGCCGCTGAGACCGAGAGCCGGCGTGGCCAGCGCCGCGACGCCCGCCGCCAGAAAGGCCCGCCGGCTCAGGTAATCCGCCTCGGGCGTGACATCGGACCATTTCAGCGCCATGGCAAATTCCCCCTCTGCCCAGAGCCATCATGCCACCCGCCCAGGCGGATGCCGATGAAATTCCGCGTGATTTCCACGCGAGGACCGGAAGGAAAAGGGCGGATGCCGACGCATCCGCCCCTTTGCGTCAGTGCAGCGGCACCCGCGGCCCGTCCTCGCCGGCCGAGCCGAGATGCGCCGTAGTCACGCGGTTGCCCACGATCAGCCCCTCTGGGCCGGCGCTGACATGCACGGTCTGGCCGTCCAGAACCTCTCCGGCCAGGATCATCTCGGCCAGGGGGTTCTGCAGGCTGCGCTGCATCACCCGCTTCAGCGGCCGGGCGCCGAAGACCGGGTCATAGCCCTCGTCCGCCAGCCATTTCAGCGCCGCCTCGTCCAGCTCCAGCCCGATCTTGTGCTGCGCCAGCCGGCTTTCCAGCTGCCAGAGCTGGATCTTGACGATGCCGTCCATGTTCTCGCGCGTGAGGCGATGGAAGATGATGATCTCGTCCAGCCGGTTCAGGAATTCGGGGCGGAAATGCGCCCGGACCGCATCCATCACCTGCGCGCGCGCCTGACTCGAATCGGCGCCCTCGGGCAGTTGCGACAGCGCCTGCGCCCCGAGGTTCGAGGTCAGCACGATCAGCGTCTGCTTGAAGTCCACCGTCCGGCCCTGGCCGTCGGTCAGCTGGCCGTCGTCCAGCACCTGCAGCAGCACGTTGAAGACGTCCGGATGCGCCTTTTCGACCTCGTCGAACAGGATCACCTGATAGGGACGCCGCCGCACCGCCTCGGTCAGCACGCCGCCCTCGTCATAGCCGACATAGCCCGGAGGCGCGCCGATCAGCCGCGCGACCGAATGCTTCTCCATGAACTCGGACATGTCGATGCGGACCATGGCCGAGTCGTCGTCGAACAGGTATTCGGCGATGGCCTTGGTCAGCTCGGTCTTGCCGACGCCGGTCGGGCCCAGGAACAGGAAGCTGCCCAGCGGCCGCTTGGGGTCGTTCAGCCCGGCCCGCGCCCGGCGCACGGCGTTGGACACGGCCGTCACCGCCTCGGACTGGCCGATGACGCGCTTGCCCAGCACGTCCTCCATCTTCAACAGCTTCTCGCGCTCACCCTCCAGCATCTTGCTGGTGGGGATGCCGGTCCAGCGTTCCACCACCTCGGCGATCTGCTCGGGGCGCACGGCTTCCTCGACCATCGGCCCGTCCTCGCTGCCCTCGGATTCGGCCAGCTGCCGCTCGAGGCCCGGGATGATGCCATAGGAAAGCTCGCCGGCGCGGGCCAGGTTTCCTTCGCGCTTGGCCTGGTCCAACTCGGCGCGGGCGCGGTCGAGCTGTTCCTTGAGGTTGCGCGAGCCCTCCAGCCGATCGCGTTCGGCCTGCCAGCGGGCGGTCATGGTCGCGGATTTCTCCTGCAACTCGGAGAGCTGCTTCTCCAGCTTCTCCAGCCGGTCCTTGGAGGCGGCGTCGTCTTCCTTCTTCAGCGCCTCGGCCTCGATCTGCATCTGCAGGATCTGCCGGTCGAGCTGGTCCAGCTCCTCGGGCTTGCTGTCCACTTCCATGCGCAGCCGGCTCGCCGCCTCGTCCACCAGGTCGATGGCCTTGTCGGGCAGGAAACGATCGGTGATGTAGCGATGCGACAGGGTCGCGGCAGCCACCAGCGCGGCGTCGCTGATGCGGACGCCGTGGTGCAGCTCATACTTCTCCTTGATGCCGCGCAGGATGCTGATCGTGTCCTCGACCGTCGGCTCCTCGACCATGACCGGCTGGAAGCGCCGGGCCAGCGCCGCGTCCTTTTCGATATACTTGCGGTATTCGTCCAGCGTGGTGGCGCCGACGCAATGCAGCTCGCCCCGGGCCAGCGCCGGCTTGATCAGGTTCGCGGCATCCATGGCGCCGTCGGTCTTGCCGGCCCCGACCAGCACATGCAGCTCGTCGATGAACAGCACGATCTCGCCGGCGGCATCCTCGATCTCCTTCAGCACGGCCTTCAGCCGCTCCTCGAACTCGCCGCGATATTTCGCGCCGGCGATCAGCGCGCCCATGTCCAGCGCCCAAAGCTGCTTGTTGCGCAGGCTTTCCGGCACGTCGCCGTCGATGATGCGCAGCGCCAGCCCTTCGGCGATGGCGGTCTTGCCGACGCCGGGCTCGCCGATCAGCACCGGGTTGTTCTTGGTGCGGCGGGACAGCACCTGCATGGCGCGGCGGATTTCCTCGTCCCGGCCGATGATCGGGTCGATCTTGCCCTCGGCCGCGGCCTCGGTCAGGTTGCGGGCGTATTTCGACAGCGCCTCATAGCTGTCCTCGGCGCTGGCCGTGTCGGCCGTCCGGCCCTTGCGGACGTCGTTGATGGCGCTGTTCAGCGCCTGCGCCGTCACCTTGCCCGCCGTCAGCGCGTCGCGTGCATTGGTGTTGACGATGGCAAGCGCCGTCAGCACCCGCTCGGCCGGCACGAAACTGTCGCCGGCCTTCTTGGCCAGCTTCTCGGCCTCGTCCAGCACGCGCACCAGCGAGGTATCGACATAGACCTGACCCTGCCCGCCGCTGACCTTGGGCTGTTTCGCCACCGCCTGGTCGACGGCCTGGCGCACGGCCTGGGCGTCGCCGCCGGCCCGCGCGATCAGATTGCTGGCAAAGCCCTGCTCGTCGTCCATCAGCGCCTTCAGCAGATGCTCGGGCATCACGCGCTGGTTTTCCTCGCGGATCGCGATGGTCTGCGCCGCCTGCAGGAAACCGCGCGACCGTTCCGTGAACTTTTCCATATCCATATGAAATTCCTTTCCTCAGCCCCCGCTTTGGACCGCCCGCATTGGCACGATCCGGCTCGGGTCCTGCCTGTCACATGGGCAGGACGAAACGGGGTTTCAAGACAGCCGGTTCCCCCCTATAAGCGGGCCGTTTGTCGCAGGCTGAGGTGGAACATGGACGACCGTCTGATCGTGGCGCTGGACGTGCCGAACGCGCTGGCCGGGCTGGAGCTGGCCGAAAGGATCGGCGACGCGGCCAGCTTCTACAAGATCGGCCTGGGGATGCTGACCGGTGGCGGGCTCGCACTCGCCAACGAGCTCAAGCAGGAACACGGCAAGCGCATCTTCCTGGACATGAAGTTCTTCGACATCGGCGCCACGGTCGAGGCGGCGGTGAAAGGCATCGCGCAATACGACCTGGATTTCCTGACCGTGCACGGCGACCCGCATGTGGTCCGGGCGGCGAAACAGGGGGCAAGCGCGTCGGGGCTGAAGATCCTGGCGGTGACCATCCTGACCTCGCTGGACCGCGCCGACCTCGATGCCGGGCTGATCGTGCCGGGCGATCTGGCCGAGATCGTCGCCACCCGCACCGCCCGCGCCTTCGAGGCCGGGGCCGACGGCGTCATCGCCAGCCCGCGCGAGGCGGCCCTGATCCGCGCCCTGCCCGAGGCGGCGGGCCGGCTGATCGTCACCCCCGGCGTACGCCCGGCCGGCAGCGACGCCGGCGACCAGAAGCGGATCGAGACGCCCGCGACCGCCATCGCCAGCGGCGCCGACCATATCGTCGTCGGCCGCCCGATCTGGCAGGCCGCGGACCCCCGCGCCGCGGCGCAGGCGATCCAGGCCGAACTCGCCGGGGCGTAATCAGCCGAAATTGCGCTGAAGCACCGGCGCCAGGTCCTCGCGCGCCGCCGTGGCGCGGGCGATGGCCCAGACCTTGGGCGCATTCCCCTGGAACCATGCCGGTCCGGGCTTCCAGTTGGTCATCACCGCCAGATAGATGTCCAGGGCCGAGAAGCGTTCGCCCAGGAACCAGGGGGCGCCCGCCACGCCCTCCACCGCGGTCCACAGTTCCTGCAGCCGCGCGGTGGTGGCCTCGCCCAGCTCCTTCTGCGCCGTGCCGTCGCTGAGAAAGCGCGAGGGATCGTCGCCGAAGGTGAAGCAGGGATAGACCTGCGCGACCAGGAACATCAGCCAGCGCAGGAAGCGCGGCCGCTCGGGCGCGCCGGGGGCCGGTACCAGATCGTCCCGCTCGGTCATGTCGGCCAGGTGCAGGGTGATCGCCGCGCTTTCCGACATCACCCGCCCGTCGGGCAGGATCAGCACCGGGATCTGCCCCGCCGGACTGATCCGCATCAGGTCGCGCTTGGCGGCCGGATCGAGGAACAGGTCCGCGACCTCGATCCTCTCGGCCTCAAGGCCGTAATGCGCCAGTTGTGCCTCGACGATGGCCGAGCCCCAGCCGTTGCGACGGTATAGCTGCATTCGAGACATGCATGCCTCCTTCCTGTCGATGCGCCGATCATGCACAGCGGCGGGCGATTCTCAAATCCCGCAGCCCGATCCGGCAAGAACAAGCCGCACCCGGTCGCGGAAATGCGGCACGGCCCGGGGATGGGCGACGAATTCCGCCACCGGCATCATCCGCCATTCCTGCCCCTCGTCGCCGAAGCGGATCGCGGCGATCTCGGCCGCCGTGATCGTGCCGGAAAACAGCCATGACGCGCGCCCCGGTTCGCCAAGCGAGGCAAAGGCCCGCCCCGTCAGCCGCCCCGGGGCAAGCCGCAGCCCGAATTCCTCGTAAAGCTCGCGCAGGGCGCATGCGACCGGCGTCTCGCCCGGCTCGGCGCCGCCGCCGGGCAGGTCCCAATGACCCGGAAAGGGAATCCAGGGATAATCGTCGCGCAGGCAGGTCAGCAGATCCGCCCCATGGGTCAGCACCAGCTTGGCGCCGGCCAGGCCTAGTTGTCGTTGATGTCGCGGGTCCAGCGCCGCACCTCGCCCCGGTTCCTGCCGAAGATGCGCCGCAGCGCCAGCCAGATCACCCCGGTCAGGACCGCCGTGACCACCAGCGCCATCGGCAACCCGCCGGGCCACAGGCCCAAAAGCAGCGCCAGCCCCATCAGCAGCACCGCCCCGGCGAGCCCCAGGAAGAACCAGCCCGGCAGCGCCAGTTCCAGCGCCGCCAAAAGGAGCGCCGCGATGATCCAGATCCAGCCGTTCGCCCAGCTCATGCCGCGCCCCCTGGCTTCACGCCGCGGAGCATGCGGAAGGCGTCGCCAAGCGCCTCGACGGCCGAGGCGGGAACGATCACCGTCTGCTTGCCCTGCCCCTTGCCGACCTCGGCCAGCACCTCGACCTGGCGCATGGCGACCTGGTATTGCGCCGCCTCGATCCCGCCCTCGCGGATCGCCGTGGCGATGGCCGCGGTGGCATAGGCCTCGGCATCGGCCAGCAGCCGCTTGGCCTTGGCCTGCTGCTCGGCGGCGTAAAGATCGCCGTCGGCGGCCAGTTCCACGGCGCGGCGTCGGCCCTCGGCCTCGGTCACCTGGGCACGGCGGGCACGTTCGGCATTCAGCTGCTGCAGCATGGCGGCGCGCGTGGCCTCGTCCAGGTTGACGTCCAGGATCTCGGCCCGCGTCACCTCGATGCCCCAGTCGTCGACGATATTGGCCAGCGATTCGCGGATGCGCTCGATCAGCGGGGCGCGGTTCGACTGCACCTGGTCCAGCTCCATCGCGCCGATCTCCGAACGCACGATCCCCGCCACCGTGGTGGCGATGGCCGCATCCACGTCGCGGATGCGATAGACGGTCTTTTCCGGCTCGATGATGCGATAGAAGACGCTGGTTTCGACCTGCACCAGCACGTTGTCCGCCGTGATCGCATCCTGGCGCGATGTCGGCAGCTGGCGCTCCAGCACCGAGATCCGATGCGCCACCCGGTCGAGGAAGGGCACGATGAAGTTGATCCCCGGCCCCAGCACCGCATGCAGCCGGCCGAAGCGTTCGACGACGTATTTTTCCGATTGCGGCACGATGCGGACGGCGCGGCTGACGGCGAACAGGATCACCAGCGCCAGAATGATCAGGGCGAGGTTCTGGCCGATCATCTCGGCGAATTCGGGCGGCATCGCGGCCTCCTTTCTGGTTCACTCGGCGGCGAAGGCCGAATCGCTGGCGTCCGGACGCAGCCGCGCCAGCCGCGCGACGACGCGGGCGAAACGGGTCCGGAACAGGTCGAAATCGGCGCGCGGCTCGATCCGGCGCTCGTCCATGTAGAGCGAGCGGTCCAGTTCCAGCTGCACGACATGGACATTGCTGCGCGGCCGACCATAGGTCTGGGTGATATAGGCGCCGGAAAAGGGCGAATTGCGCCGCAGCCGGAAGCCCTCGGCCACCACGGCATCGGCCACGCCGGCGCTGATCCGCGGCGCGGCCGAAACGCCGTTGCGGTCGCCCAGCACCATGTCGGGGCGCGGGCGCGGCAGATGCACCAGCGCATCGCGCGGCATGGAATGCATATCGATCAGGACGGCGCCGCCGAACCGCGCCACCGCCTCCTCGATCAGGCCGGAAAGCGCGCGGTGATAGGGATGCCAGAGCCGGGCGATGCGGCTTTCGGCCTCGGCCCGCGGGATCGGCCGGTCGTGGATGGCACGGCCCTGCGAGACGACGCGGGGAATCACCCCCAGGCCGGCCATGATGCGCGGATTGCTCATCGCCGGGGCGGCGCCCGAGACCACCAGCGGGTCGATTTCCTCGGGGCCGCGATTCAGGTCCACCACGCAGCGCGGCACCCGCGCGGTCAGCACCGCGGCGCCATGGTCCAGCGCCGGGGCGATCAGCCGGTCCACGAAAGCATCCTCGGACGAGCGCAGCTGCTGCGCGTCCAGCCGCGATTCGGCCAGGAACCAGTCGGGATAGGCGCGGCCGGAATGCGGCGAGGCAAAGATCACCCCGCCCTGCCACGACGGCGGCCGCATCAGATCGAAAATCGGCTCTTCCCTGGTCATCCCTGGCGTTCCCCGGCGGCGCGACCGGCGCCAGATCTGGGTGATAAGACAGAAAGGGTTATAAACCATGATCGGGCGCCGCCAATAGCCGTCGATTGAGGGCTTGAAACCCCGGGGCGAGGTGGCTATAGACACGCGGACCAAGGCGATCTGGCGGCGCAAGCCGGAAGAATCACCTGTCAGTGGGCGGTTAGCTCAGCGGTAGAGCACTACGTTGACATCGTAGTGGCCACTGGTTCGATCCCAGTACCGCCCACCATTCGTTTCGCGCCCCCGGGGCTCAACCGGGGGTATTTCGTTTCCAAGGCGCGACCTTAGCGATGCGCCGCGATAGGAGAAGACCGATGAAGGTTCGCAATTCGCTCCGCTCGCTCAAGAGCCGCCACCGCGATTGCCAGATCGTGCGCCGCAAGGGCCGCATCTACGTCATCAACAAGACCAACCCGCGCTTCAAGGCCCGCCAGGGCTGAGAACCGGCGAATCATCCGATTCAAGGACGCCCGCAGGCCCCGCGCCGCGGGCGTCTTGCTTTCCGGCCTGGAACCCGGCCGGTGGGGGCCGACTGCCCCCACACCCTCGTGGATATTTCCACAAGGGAGAAGATCGCAGGGGCGGTGATCGGCGCGGCGGGACGCCCGGCTTCGGTCGGGACACGGTCGGGCGTGACGGAGGGGTGGCGCGGAGAAGCTCCGCCGGAATGGCCGGCCCGGGACGCATGCCGGCCAGCGCCGAACGAAGCGCCGCCCGGGCCAAGGCGGCGCGGGCTTCACGGCTGCCGGTCAGCGCGGCCCATCCGCCAGAAGGCCCGAGACCGTCTGCTGCGTGAGGTAACCGGTCACGCGCAGGTTGCGCGCCTCTTGATAGCGGCGCAGGGCGGCGCGGGTTTCCTCGGTGAATTCGCCGTCGACCGCGCCGGGCTGCATGCCGGCCAGGCGTAGCCGGTCCTCGATCAGCCGCCGCGCCGAGGGGGTCAGGCCCAGCGCGGATTCTTCGCGGCGCGCCGCTTCGATGCCAGCGCGCAAGGTGGCAAGCCGCTGCCGGGCCTGCGCCGCATGGGCGCCGGCCGGGAAACGGTCCAGATAGGTCTCGTAGGCCGCGGCCGAGCCCTGGCGGCCGACCCAGCGCCAGGTCGCCTCGTCGCCGGCGGGCGCGGCCGCCGGGTCGGGCTGGCCGCCGGAGAGCCGGCGGCGCGCGGTCTCGGCGTGAAGGCCGTCGGGATAGCGGTCCAGATAGGCGCGCAATCCTTCGGGATCGCCCTGCGCACCGGTCTGCCGCCACCAGGCGCGGTCGCGGGCGGCGGCATCGGCCTGCAGCCGCTCGACCTGGGTGGCGAGCATCCGGACCTGGCTGCGGGTCAGATGACCCGTCGCCGCCAGCCCGTTCCGGCGCTGCCAGTCCGTGATCGCCGCGCGCGTGCGCTGGCCGAAAACGCCGTCGGCCGGGCCGGGCTGGCCGCCGAGCTGCGACAGGCGGCGCTGGATGGCGGCGCGCTCGGCCGGGGCGAGGTTCAGCGCCTGTTCCGCCGCGGCCGCCGGGGAAAGATCCGGGCCGGGCCGGACGGGGCGCAGCTCGGCGAGCCGGAGGCGGGCGACGCGGGCGAAGCGCCCTGCCGGGAAATCCTGCAGATAGGCGACGTAGCCTGCGGCCGAATCCTCGGCCACGACCCGCGCCCAGACATGGCGGTCGGCACTCTGCGCAGCCGGCGCGCGGCGGATCTGCGCCAGCCGCTCGCGAGCGGGGGCGGCATAGAGCCCGCGCGGAAAGCGCGCGAGATAGTCCTGATAGGCGCGCATGCCGTCCGCGGTCGAGGCTTCGGCCCAGGCATCGCGGTCGGCAGCCTGCGGGTCAGGGACCTTCCGGCGCGGGGCCAGCACCGGATCCCGGGCCCCGCCCGGCACCAGCTGCAGCGCCGGATCGGCCGCCATGGCCTGCACCAGGCTGGCGCCGCCGGCCAAGCGGCCCATGGCGCGGGCCCCCGCCTCGGGCGAGCCGGTGACGACCCAGACCCCGCGGGGCGGCGCCAGCGGGCCGATGCCGTTTTCCAGCCCCGGTCGATGCGGCATCCGTTGCCCGTCGGTGCCCAGCACCAGCACCGCGCCCGGATCGCCCCCGGCCATCAGCCGCATGACCAGCGACAGCGGCACGCCCTGCATGCCCACGCCCAGGCGGCCGGGCTCCTCGGCATCGGCGCCCATGAACCAGGTCTCGGTCCCGTCGTTCAGGAAGCGGCCGTTCAGCGCCACGATGCGCGCGCCCGGCGCCGGATCGGCGCGGACCAGCGACTCGATCAGGCGGCGCAGGGGACCCGCCGCCAGATCGACGCCTTGCTGGGTGGTGAAACCCGCCACGCGCAGGGTATTTCCCAGCGCCACCGTGTCCGAGCCCGCCAGATCGGGGGCGCTGCGGTAATCGGCATTGCCGACGATCACGGCGCGGTTTTCGGCCCAGGCGGGCGCGGCCCCGATCAGGGCGGCAAGCAGGGCTGCGGCGATGCGCATGCGGGCGACCTCATTCCGGGCGACCGGAATCAGTCGTAGCTGCGCCGGTCCTCGATCACCTTGCCGTCATTCGGCAGCGAACCCGGCGCAACCAGTTCCACCCGGCCGCGAAGTTTCAGTGTGTCCAACACCGTTCCCTCGTATCTTGCCGCATCATCGGCCCCGGTTTCCAGCAGCACCGTCATCACATCCATATCACCCGAGCGGTCCGCGACGACGCGGGCGCGGCTGATCTCGGGGTGCCGGGCGACCAGCGCCGCGACCTGCTCGGGACGCACGAACATGCCCTTGATCTTGGTGGTCTGGTCGGCGCGGCCCATCCAGCCCTTGATGCGCATGTTCGTGCGCCCGCAGGGGCTGACGCCGGGCAGAACCGCCGAAAGGTCGCCCGTCGCGAAGCGCACCAGCGGATAATCCGGGTTCAGCGTGGTCACCACCACCTCGCCCACCTCGCCATCCGGGACCGGGTCGCCGGTGCCGGGGCGGACGATCTCGACGATCACCCGCTCGTCCACGATCATCCCCTCCATGGCCGGGGATTCATAGGCGATCAGGCCCAGATCGGCGGTAGCGTAGCATTGCGTGGTGGCGATGCCGCGATCCGCATAGGCCTGGCGCAGGCTGGGAAACAGCGCCCCGCCCGAGACCACGGCGCGGGTAAAGGACAGCCGCTCGCCCAGTTCCCCGGCCTTGTCCAGCATCACCTTCAGATAATCGGGCGTGCCCGCATAGACGGTGGTGCCGATGTCCGCGGCGGCGCGGACCTGCAGCTCGGTCTGGCCGGTGCCGGCCGGCAGGGTCGCGGCCCCGACCGCGCGGGCGGCGCTTTCGAACATCATGCCCGCCGGGGTCAGGTGATAGCCGAAGCAATTGTGGATGATGTCGCCTGCCCCGACCCCCGCCGCATGCAGGAACCGACCCAGCCGCCACCAGTCCGCGCCGCGCCGCCCGGGCTCGTAGATCGGGCCGGGGCTCTGGAACACGTTCTCGAACTCCGCCGCCGGCCGCGTGGTGAAGCCGCCGAAGGGCGAGATCCGCCTCTGCGCCTCGGAAAGCTCGGATTTGCGGATCACCGGCAGCCGGGCCAGCGCCTCGCGGCTGGTGATCTGATCCGGCTCGATCCCGGCCAGGATGCGGGCCAGCGCCGGCGCCGTGCGGGCCCGCGTCAGCGCGGCGGGCAATTCGGCCGCCAGCCACAGCGCCCGCGCCTCGGCGCTGCGGGTTTCAAGCTCGTCATAGAATGTCATGGGGATGCCTTTCTGCGCTCAGGCCAGCCAGCGCTTGCGCCGGCGATAGGACCGCACGTCGCGAAAGCTCTTGCGGCCCTGGTCGGACATGCCGAGATAGAATTCCTTGACGTCCGGGTTCTCGCGCAGCGCGTCCGCCGGACCGTCCATCACCACGCGGCCGCTTTCCAGGATATAGCCGTAATGGGCATAGCGCAGCGCGACATTGGTGTTCTGCTCGGCCAGAAGGAAGGTCACGCCCTCGCCCTCGTTCACCGCCTTCACGATCTCGAAGATCTGCTCGACCAGCTGCGGCGCCAGACCCATCGAGGGCTCGTCCAGCAGGATCGTCTCGGGGCGGGACATCAGCGCCCGGCCCATCGCGCACATCTGCTGCTCCCCGCCCGAGGTATAGCCGGCCTGGCTTTTCCGGCGCTCCTTGAGACGGGGGAAATAGGAATAGACCATCTCCAGGTCCTGGCGGATCGCCGCGCCGCCGTCGGTGCGGGTATAGGCGCCGGTCAGCAGGTTCTCCTCGATGGTCAGGTGCTCGAAGCAGTGGCGGCCCTCCATCACCTGGATGATGCCCTTCTTCACCACCGAGGCGGGGTCCATGTCCTGGATCCGCGCGCCGCGATAGCTGATCGCGCCCTTGGTGACCTCGCCCCGCTCGGAATGCAGCAGGTTCGAGATCGCCTTCAGCGTCGTCGTCTTGCCCGCGCCGTTGCCGCCCAGAAGCGCGGTGATGCCGCCCTTGGGCACCGACAGGCTGACGCCCTTCAGGACCAGGATGACGTGATTGTAGATCACCTCGATATTGTTGACCTCGAGCAGGGTCTCGCGGTCGGGCACGGCGTCGAACATGGGCTTTCCCTCCGGATCGATGGGCCCCGGCGGCGCACCGCCGGGGCAAGGGATCAGCAGCGCGGCGAGATGCCGGCTTCCTTGGCATAGGCTTCGCTGTCCTCAAGGATCAGCGGGTCCAGAACATCCTGATCTGGCTGGGTGAAGTCGGTGATCAGGGTCCATTTCCCGGCCGAGGCATCCCATTGCTGCAAGCGCGCCATGCCGCTGCCGCCGTGGTTGTCGCAGGTCATCTTGATCTCGGGTCCGAAGTCCGGCAGGCCCAGTTCGGCCAGCCGCTCGGGGGTGATGTCCAGCGCCTCGAACCCGTCGCGCAGCTGCGCCGCGGTGATCTGCGGCGTGCCGGCCAGCTCCTGCGCCTTGGCGATGGCCTCGGCGATGACGACCGCCGCATACATGCCGCGCGAATACAGCACCGAGCCGACGAACTGCCCGCCCTGCGAGGCCTTGCCCGGATCGATGACGTGCTTCTTCATGTCCTCATAGATCGGGTAATCCATGCCGACGCCGTGGAAGGTCAGCGCCTTGTAGCCGTTGGCGCCCGCGCCCACCGGCTTCACGTCCACCTCCGAACCGGACCAGTAGGTGCCGATGAAGTTCTCCATCGGGAAGCGGATGTTGGCGGCCTCCTGGATGGCGGTCTGGTTCATCACGCCCCAGCCCCACATCAGCACGTAATCCGGCTTGTCGCGGCGGATCTGCAGCCACTGGCTCTTCTGCTCCTGGCCGGGCGGGTCGACCGGCAGCTCGGTCAGGGTGAAGCCGTGCTTCTTGCCAAGCTCCTGCAGGGTGCGGATCGGCTCCTTGCCATAGGCCGAGTTGTGATAGACCAGCGCGATCTTCTTGCCCTCGAGGCTGCCGCCGTTCTGGTCCAGCAGGTATTTCACCGCGACCGAGGCGCCGTCCCAGTAGTTCGCCGGGGCGTTGAACACCCATTCGAAGACCTTGCCGTTCTTGGCCGAGGTGCGCCCATAGCCCGGGGTGTAGAGCGGGATCTTGTCGGCCGCGACCTTGGGGATCAGCTGATAGGTGATGCCGGTGGAGAGCGGGTTGTAGACCAGCGCGCCCGAGCCCTTGGTCGATTCATAGCATTCGACGCCCTTCTCGGTGTTATAGGCGGTCTCGCATTCCGGGGTGCGGATCCTTTCGCCGCCGATGCCGCCGTCGCGCTCATTCAGCAGGGTGAAATAGTCGTTGAACCCGTCGGCATATTGCGTGCCGTTGGCCCCATAGGGCCCGGTCCGGTAGCTGAGGTTCGGCACCACCAGGTCGGCCATGGCCGGCGCCGCCGCCATGACGGCGCCCAGCGCGACGGTTGCGAGTTTCAGTTTCATCTTGGTCTCCTCCCCAAGGGTTTTGTTCCGCCGGTTGTCCGGTCGTTAATGCGGGAACGGCCAGAGCCGCAGCTTCTCCTTCGTCAGCGCCCAGAGACGCGCCAGCCCGTGCGGCTCGACGATCAGGAAGAACACGATCAGCGCGCCGACGATCATCAGCTCGATATGGGCGGCCAGGTCGGTCGGCCAACCCAGCTGCGCCACCAGCACGTTCTTCAGGAAGACCGGCAGCAGCACCAGGAAGGCGGCGCCGGCAAAACTGCCGAAGATGCTGCCGAGCCCGCCGATGATGATCATGAACAGCACCAGGAAGCTCTTGTTGATGCCGAAGGCCTCGCTGGCCTCGGCCGCGCCCAGATAGACCGAGAACAACAGCGCCCCGGCGATGCCGACGAAGAAGCTCGAGACGGCAAAGGCCGACAGCTTGGCGGTCAGCGGGTTCACCCCGATGATCTCGGCCGCGATGTCCATGTCGCGGATCGCCATCCATTTGCGGCCCACGCTGCCGCGGGTCAGGTTGCGCGCCACCCAGGCCAGCAGGACGGCGAAGGACAGGCAGATCAGGTATTTCGCCGAGGCCGTGGTGGCGGGCCCGGTCACCGCCCAGCCCAGGATGGTGCGTTCGGGCGCGTTGATCTGCCCCGAGGCCGAATAGTTGTAGAACCACGGCACCTTGTTGAACAGCCAGACCAGGAAGAACTGCGCGGCCAGCGTCGCCACCGCCAGGTAGAAGCCCTTGATCCGCAGGCTGGGCAGGCCGAAAAGCATGCCCACGACCGCCGTGATCGCCCCGGCCAGCACGATATGGATGACGATCGGCACCCCCGGAAAGGCGACCATCAGCTTGTAGACCGCATAGGCGCCCACCGCCATGAAGCCGCCGGTGCCCAGGCTGACCTGCCCGGCATAGCCGGTCAGGATGTTCAGCCCGATCGCCGCGATGGCATAGATCAGGAAGGGCACCAGCACCGCATTGGCCCAGTAGCTGTCGATGACGAAGGGCACGACCAGGAAGGCCACCGCCAGGATCGCGTAATAGCCCCAGCGATCCAGCTTGATCGGAAAGGTCTGGCCATCGTCGCGATAGCTCGTCTTGAAGTCGCCCGCCTCACGATAGAACATCCGCCCCTCCCGGCTTGGTCGTTTCGACATTCGGGTATTTGTGAAACAGAGAAGCCTTCTTTGTTTTCCAAATACCCAGTCCCGAGTCCTCAACCCGCGCCATGGTCAGACCCGCTCGATGATGCGCTCGCCGAACAGGCCCTGCGGCCGGAAGACGAGGAAGATCAGCGCCAGCACATAGGCGAACCAGTTCTCGGTCGCGCCGCCGACCATCGGGCCGACGAAATATTCGAACAGTTTCTCGCCCATGCCGATGATCAGCCCGCCGACGATGGCGCCGGGGATCGAGGTGAAGCCCCCCAGCATCAGCACCGGCAGCGCCTTGAGGGCGATCAGCGAAAGCGAGAACTGCACCCCCGATTTCGTGCCCCACATGATGCCCGCGACCAGCGCCACGAAGCCGGCGATGGACCAGACCATGATCCAGATGAATTGCAGGCTGATGCCGACCGACAGCGCCGCCTGGTGGTCGTCGGCCACCGCGCGCATCGCGCGGCCCTGCTTGGTATATTGCGCGAAGCCGACCAGCGCCGCCACCAGCACCGCCGCAATGACCGCCGCCCAGATGTCCAGCCGGTCGATGAAGAAGCCGTAGCCCAGCCAGTCATTGGTGGCTGCCTCGACCGTCTCGGAAATGCCCTGCGGCAGGCCGACGTCCAGCACCTTCACGTCGGCGCCCCACATCACGTCGCCAAGTCCTTCCAGGAACCAGGCCAGGCCGATGGTGGCCATGAACAGGATGATCGGCTCCTGCCCGACCAGGTGCTTCAGCACCAGCTTCTCGATGGCGATGGCCAGGCCGACCATGACCAGCGCCGTCAGCAGGATGGCCAGCAGGCCCGGCACCGTCCAGCCGAAGCTCGACAGATGCACGCCGAAGGCGGCGTTGATCAGATGCGCGAAGGGCACCCGGCCCTCCATGATGCCGACCAGCGTCATGGCGGCGAAGAGCGCCATCACCCCCTGGGCATAGTTGAACACCCCCGAGGCCTTGTAGATCAGCACGAAGCCCAGGGCGACCAGCGAATACATCACCCCGGCCATCAGGCCGTTCAGCAGGATCTCGCTTGCGTAAAGAAACTCCATTCCTGCCCCCTATGCGTGTTCCACGCCCAGATAGGCGCTGATGACTTCGGGATTGTTGCGCACCTCGTCGGGGGTGCCGTCGCCGATCTTGCGGCCGTAATCCATCACCACCACCCGGTCGCTGAGGTCCATGACCACGCCCATGTCGTGCTCGATCAGCGCGATGGTGGTGCCGAACTCGTCATTCACGTCCAGGATGAAGCGGCACATGTCCTCCTTCTCCTCGACGTTCATGCCGGCCATCGGCTCGTCGAGCAGCAGGATCTTCGGCTCGGCCGCCAGCGCCCGCGCCAGTTCGACGCGCTTCTTCAACCCGTAAGGCAGCCGGCCGACCGGCGTCTTGCGGATGTTCTGGATCTCCAGGAAGTCGATGATCTTCTCGACCTGCTCGCGGTTCTCGACCTCCTCGCGCTCGGCCCGGCCCCACCACAGCGCCTGCGACCATATCGGCGCCTTCATCATGTTCAGGCGGCCGGTCATGATGTTGTCCAGGACCGACATGCCGTCGAACAGCGCGATGTTCTGGAAGGTGCGGGCAATGCCCAACCGCGCCACCTCATAGGGTTTCATCGGGCCGCGGCGATGGCCCTTGAACCAGATCTCGCCCTCTTGCGGGACATAGAAGCCCGAGATCACGTTCAGCATCGAGGACTTGCCGGCGCCGTTCGGGCCGATGATGGCGCGGATCTCGCCCTCGCGGATGTCGAAGCTGATATCCTTGATCGCCGTGACGCCGCCGAAGCGCAGGGTGATGTTCCTCAGGTCCATCAGCACGCCGCCGATCTGGCGGCCGTCGGGGGTGGTTGTGGTCTGGGTCATTCCGCGGCCACCTTCTGCATGGTCCGGGTCGGGAAGGTCCGGGCGTCCTCGATCTTCAGCACCGCGCGGATCTCGCCCTTGCGGCCGTCCTCGTAGGTCACCTCGGTGCGGGTGCTGACCGTGTCGCGCCCGTCATAGAGCGCCGCGATCAGGTCGGCATATTTCTCGGCGATGATGTTGCGGCGCACCTTGCGGGTGCGGGTCATCTCGCCGTCGTCGGGGTCCAGTTCCTTGTGCAGCACCAGGAAGCGGCTGATCTGGCAGCCCGAGAGCATGGGATCCTGGGCGATGGATTCGTTCACCGCCTCGACATGTTCCTTGATCGTGGCATAGACCTGCGGATGGCCGGCCAGTTCCTGATAGCTGGCATAGGCGATGTTGTTGCGCTCGGCCCAGTTGCCGACCGCGGTCAGGTCGATGTTGACGAAGGCGGTGCACATGTCGCGGCCGGCGCCGAAGACCACCGCCTCCAGGATGTTGGGATAGAACTTCAGCTTGTTCTCGACATATTTCGGCGCGAACATCCGGCCGTCGGCCATGCGGCCCACGTCCTTGGCGCGGTCGATGATGCGCAGGTGCCCGGTCGCCTCCTCGAAGAAGCCGGCATCGCCCGTCGCCACCCAGCCCTCGGCATCCTTGGTCGAGGCGGTGCTGTCGGGATTGTTGTAATATTCCACGAAAGTGCCGGGCGAGCGGTAGAACACCTCGCCGTTCTCGGCGATCTTCAGCTCGACGCCGGGCGAGGGCACGCCGACCGTGTCCGAGCGCACCTGCCCGTCCGGCTGCTGGGTGATGAAGACGCTGGCCTCGGTCTGGCCGTAGAGCTGCTTCAGGTTGATGCCCAGGCTGCGGTAGAAATCGAAGATCTCGGGACCGATCGCCTCGCCCGCGGTATAGCCGACGCGGATGCGGGAATAGCCCAGCGTGTTCTTCAGCGGACCATAGACCAGCAGGTTGCCCAGGGCATAGCGCAGCCGGTCCAGCCCGCCGACCGGCTTGCCGTCCAGGAGCGCCGGGCCGACGCGGCGCGCGACCTCCATGAAATGCCGGAACAGCCAGCGCTTGAACCGGCTGGCATCCTCCATGCGGATCATCACGCTGGTCAGCTGCCCCTCGAAGACGCGCGGCGGGGCGAAGAAATAGGTCGGGCCGATCTCGCGCAGGTCGGTCATCATCGTATGCGCGCCCTCGGGGCAGTTCACGGTGAAGCCGGCCCAATAGGCCTGCCCGACCGAGAAGATGAAGTCGCCCACCCAGGCCATCGGCAGATAGGCCAGCACTTCCTCGCGCTCGGTCAGGTGGTCGAAGGCAGCGGTGTTCCGGCCGGTCTCGATGATGTTGCGGTTCGACAGCACCACGCCCTTGGGCTTGCCGGTGGTGCCCGAGGTATACAGCATCACGCAGGTGTCGTCGTAGCCCAGCGCGGCGGTGCGCGCGTCCAGTTCGTGGCCCAGCCGCTGCCCGGCGGCGCGGCCCTCGGCTTGGACATCGGCCAGCGCGTTCATGCGGGAATGGTCGTATTTCCGCATGCCGCGCTTGTCGGTATAGACGATATGCTGGACCGAGGGGGCGCGGGCGCCGACCTCCAGCACCTTGTCCACCTGTTCCTGGTCGCCGCAGACGACGAAGCGTGCGCCGCAATGGTCCAGCACATAGGCCATCTCGTCGGCCACCGCGTCCTGATACAGCGGCACCGGCACCGCGCCGCACATCTGCGCCGCCACCATGGCCCAGTAATGCGCCGGGCGGTTGCGGCCGATGATGGCGACATGATCGCCCCGGTTCAGCCCCAGCACCAGGAAGCCCAGCGCCAGATCGCGGATCTCGGTCGCGGCCTCGGCCCAGGTCCAGCTTTGCCAGATCCCGAATTCCTTTTCCCGATAGGCCGGCCGGTTGCCGAAGCGTTCGGCATTGCGCGCCAGCAACGCTGGAATCGACTGCAAACCGGCCTCGGCCGCCTCAGCGTTCTGCATGGTTCCTCCCCTTGCCGTCAGGGCTCCTCTTCCCTCTGGCAATCGCAGCTTACAGCGGCAATTCTTGCGTCAGTTTTTCCTGAATCCTACGAATTGTTACAGGGACCGCGCAATGCCAGGAATGGAGATGCCCTCGAACGACCGGCATGCCGAGCTGACCCGCTCGGGGCTGAACCTGATCCAGCAGGCGATCTCGATCTTCGACGCCGAGCTGCGGCTGGCGGTCAGCAACCGCCCCTATCAGGCGATGTTCGGCCTGCCGGACGAACTGACCCGCAGCGGCGCCACCTTCGAGGATACGATCCGCTATCTGGTGCATCGCGGCGAATACGGTCCCCAGGACGATCCCGAGGCCGCGATCCGCGAGCGCGTCGACCAGGCCCGCACCTTTCAGCCGCATTACATGGAACGAAAGCGCGCCGACGGCCGCTGGATCTCGGTCGAGGGGGCGCCGCTGTCTCAGGGCGGCTGGATCGCGGTCTATACCGACATCACCCATATCAAGCGGCAGGAGGAGCTGCTGCGCGCCCGCTCCGAGGAACTGTCCGAGCGGGTGCTGGAGAATGCCGAGCGGCTTTCCGCCGCGAACCGGGCGCTGGCCGCGACCAATGCCGCGCTGGAGGAAGCCAAGCGCATCCTGACCGAATCCGAGGCGCGCACCCGCCATGTCACCGCCATGGTCCCGGCGCATATCGCGCATATGGACCGCGACTATCGCTATACCTTCTCGAACAACCAGATCTCGATGGTGTTTCCCGGCTCGGACGCCTCGATCATCGGGCGGCAATGCGAAACGGTTCTGGGGGCCGAGACCTTCGCCCGCATCCGCCCGCATCTGGACCGCGCCATCGCCGGCCAGCCGCAGGTGTTCGAGATCACGCACCCGCCCTCGGGTCGGCGCATCCGCATCGCGCTGACCCCGGACCAGAACGGGCGCGGCGTCTATATCCTGTCCACCGACGTCACCGCCGAGGTGCAGGCGCGCGAGGCGCTGACCCATGCGGCGAAACGCGCGGTGGCGGCGCAGATGACCTCGGGGCTGGCGCATGACTTCGGCAACCTGCTGACCATCATCCTGGGCCTGCAGGGCCGGCTGGCGCGCGCCGGCCTGCCGCCGGAACAGGCCGAGGACGTGCAGGCGACGCTGGCCGCCGCCCGTCGCGGGGTGCGGCTGCTCGACGGCATCTCGGCGCTGACCGGACGGCGCGAGCACCAGCCGCAGCCGGTCGATCTGCGCGCCATGCTGGACGATCTGGCGGCGATGACCCGGCCGACGCTGGGCGCGGAGGTCGCGCTCGACACCCGCATCGGCGAGCTGCCGGCGCGGGTGATGCTGGACCCCGGCGCGCTGCAGGATGCGCTGCTGAACCTGATCCTGAACGCCCGCGACGCCATGCAGGGCCGGGGCCGGATCGCCGTCGAGGCTCGCCCCGCCGGGCGCTGGCTGGAGATCGCGGTGACCGATACCGGGCCCGGCTTCTCGGCCGAGGCGCTGGCACGGGCGACCGAGCCCTTCTTCACCACCAAGGGCAGCCAGGGCACCGGCCTGGGCCTGTCGATGGTCTATGACCAGATCAAGCTGTCCGGCGGCACGCTGCGGCTGGGCAATGCCGAGAGCGGCGGCGCCCGGGTCACCATCCGCCTGCCGCTGCGCGCCGCGCACCCGCATCTGGTGCTGCTGGTCGAGGATGACGACGCCATCCGCGCCCATATCCGCGAGATGCTGACCGCCCAGGGCCATTCGGTGATCGAGGCCGGCTCGCTCTCCGAGGCGCGCGGGTTGACCGACCTTCCCGGCCTGACGCTGATCCTGTCGGACCTGCAGCTGGGCGACGGTTCGGGCGCCGATCTGCGCGGCCGCGGCCTGCCTCTGGTGCTGATGACGGCGCTGCCGCCGGGCGATCCGCGCAGATCGGGGCTTGACGGACCGGTCCTGACCAAGCCCTTTGGCGACACCGAACTGGCCGTGGCCATGGCAGAGACCGATGACTGACGCCCCCTTGATCGCCATCCTCGACGACGAACCCGAAATCCGCCGCCTGCTCTCCGCGGCGCTGGAGGAGGCGGGCTTCCGCACCTTAGGCTTCGCCCGCGCCACCGAATTCGAGGCGGCGCTGCGCCGTATCCAGCCCGATGCCTGCCTGATCGACCTGGGCCTGCCCGACCGCGACGGGCTGGCGCTGGTGCACCGGCTGGCCAGCGAATCCGGCGCGGCGATCATCATCATCTCGGGCCGGGCGCAGGTGCAGGACCGGGTGACGGGCCTTGAGCTGGGCGCCGACGACTACATCATCAAGCCCTTCGAGCCGGCCGAGGTCGTGGCCCGCATCCGCGCCCGGCTGCGCAGGCCCCAGCGCGAGACCGGCGCCGGCCGCCAGCAGATCCGCTTCGCCGGATGGTCCGCGGATTTCGACCGCTACACCCTGACTTCGCCCGAGGGCGCCGAGACCCCGATCTCCCATGCCGAGGCCGAGGTCCTGCGGCTGTTCCTCGACAATCCGCGCCGGCTGATCTCGCGCGCGCAGATGCTGGAGACGCTGGGCGGCACGGCGGGCGAAAGCTTCGACCGGGCGATGGACGTGCGCATCTCGCGCCTGCGCACCAAGCTGGGCGAGGACCCGAAGAACCCGCGGCTGATCAAGACGATCTACGGCGCGGGCTATATCTTTCTGGCCGAACTGGGCTAGATTGCCCCCATCCTCGCGGAGATTGCCATGCCCACCGTCTATGTCCTGAACGGCCCGAACCTGAACCTGCTGGGCCAGCGCCAGCCCGAGATCTATGGCAGCACCACGCTGGCTGACGTCGAGCGCGACTGCAAGGCGCTTGGGTCCGAGCTGGGGCTGGACATCGCCTTCCACCAGTCGAACCACGAGGGCGCGATCATCGACCTGATCCACGAGGCCCGGCGGTCGGCCCAGGCCATCGTCATCAACCCGGCCGCCTTCACCCATACCTCGGTGGCGATCCTCGATGCGCTGAACGCCTTCGACGGGCCGGTGATCGAGGTGCATATCTCGAATGTCCACAAGCGCGAGAGCTTCCGCCACCATTCCTATGTCAGCCTGCGCGCCGAGGGCGTGATCGCCGGTTTCGGGGTCAATGGCTACCTGCTGGCGCTGCGCCATGTGGCGAAGCTGGTGGGATAGGGGGGCGGTAGGGGTGAGCCCATTTCTGACGCTCGGAGCACCCCATCGAACCGCAATAGTATCTAGGTGCGTGCAATCTGCTAGACGGAAACGCGATGACGTTTGAGGACCGCATTCGTTCCCTGACAATGCCGCGCCGCGGTGCATATCCGCGTCCTTGGATGACCGATACGGATCCCGATCAGGTCAAGGTCCTGATCGTCGGGGCCAGTTCGGCAAAAACCTTTCATTGCGCTGACGTGGGAACCCACGATCAGTTTCTGGACGCGCTATGGAATCGCAATGGTCGATCCTGCAGGGAGATGTATGATGCGGCCACCACCAAACCGTCAAAGACACGACCCAACTTAGCCCGGCTCTCCAAGATGCTGGCCGAACGCGGGCTAACCTCAATGCAGACGAACATTTCTTGCGCCAGTGCGCGCTATGATGCTGATCTTTCGGATGAAGACCGCGCTCATGGCACCGAAATATTCAAGGCCGTGCTCGAACACGTGCCGTGGCGCGCAATGATCGTCTACGGTGTCGGCGCGTCCAAACAGTTTGGTCGCGCTTTTGGCATGGCAATGCCGCAGGTGCCGTCGCCAGATTCCGCGCCCGTGCAGGTGAGCTTCCGAGAGCGGACGGTGTTTATATCGCCGACGCTAGCGCCGCCGAGATACCGCACTTCCGTTTGGCCGTATCTGGAGCGGGTGGTGGGGATCATCGCAAGCACCGTTTTGTAGTCACACCGATATCGATCATTTAACAGCAGCTTTCCGCAAAGCAGACCTGCTACCTGCCGGCCCTCTTCAAATCACCCCGCGCCGCGCCAGGTCCCGGCCCAGCGCCTCGGCGCCGGTAAAGTGAATCCCGTCCATGCCCAGCGCGCGGGCGCCCTCGACATTGGCCGGGCTGTCGTCGACGAAGATGCAGTCCCCGGGCCGCAGCCCGTTGCGGTCCATCAGCAGCCGGAAGATCGCCGGGTCGGGTTTCAGCACGCCGACCTGGCCCGAGACCAGGATATCGGCGAAGATCGCACCCAGGCGGGGATGCAGCTCCAGCGCATGCGGCCAGGTCTCGGCCGACCAGTTGGTCAGCGCATAAAGCGGCACGTCTCGGGCCAGCAGCGCCTCGGCCACCACCCAGCTGCCGGGCACGGTCTTTTCGATGGTGACGGGAAAGGCCGCCAGATAGCCCGCCAGGTGCCGCGCCTCGTCGCCATGCTCGGCGCGGGCGGCGGCCAGCCCCTCGGCAAAGCTGCGCCCGCCGTCCTGCATCCGGTTCCAGCCGGGAAAGTCGATGCGGGCCATCCAGGCCTCGGCCTCGGTCCGGCTGGTGAAGACATCCGCAAAGGCCAGGACCGGATCCCAGTCGATCAGCACCCCGCCCAGGTCGAAGATCACGCTTTTCATCGCATCCTTCCCTTTCCACCGGGCCCAGATCGGCCGGAATTCCGGGCGGTGTAAAGCCCGAAACCGCCGCAGGCCGCCCGCCATCTTGCCCGGCCAGGCGGACAGATGCGTGACACCCCGCGACGGACCGGCGGCGCTCGGCCCTTGCAAAGCGGGACGCCGGGGCCTAGTGTCGCGCGAAAGACTCATACACTTGGGGAGCCCCGCACGGGGCTGAGAGGTGCCGGGCACCGACCCATCGAACCTGATCCGGGTCATGCCGGCGTAGGGAAGGGTAGAGTGATGCGGCCCCGCAATTCCCGGTCCGCCACCCATCCGCCCCACGTCCCCATGCCCGGCCAAAACGAAAGGCGGGCCATGTCGGGATTGCAGCCCCATCCCATCGCGCTGACCATCGCCGGCTCGGACAGCGGCGGCGGCGCCGGGATCCAGGCCGACCTGAAAAGCTTCTCGGCCCTCGGGGTCTATGGCGCCTCTGTGATCACGGCGATCACCGCGCAGAACACCCGCACCGTCGCTGCGGTCGAGCCGGTCAGCCCCGCCATGGTCGCGGCGCAGATCGACGCGGTTTTCGGCGATCTCGAGGTGCGCGCGGTCAAGATCGGCATGGTCGGCGGCGCAGATGTGATCACAGTCGTCGCCGACCGGCTGGCGGCGCTGCTGGCGGACAATCCGGTGCCGGTGGTGCTGGACCCGGTGATGGTGGCGAAATCCGGCGACGCGCTTCTGCCGGACGATGCCGTCTCGGCGCTGCGCGAGCAACTGATCCCGCTGGCGACGGTGCTGACCCCGAACCTGCCCGAGGCGGCGCGGCTTCTGGGTCGCCCCGCCGCCGCGACGCCCGAGGAAATGCGAGAGCAGGGCGAGGCGCTGCGCGCCCTGGGCGCCGACCATGTGCTGATGAAGGGCGGCCATGCCAGCGAGGACGCCTGTACCGACCTTCTGGTCGGGCCGCAGCCGCTGGTCCTGACGGCCCCGCGCCAGCAGACGCCCAACACCCACGGCACCGGCTGCTCGCTGTCCTCGGCCATCGCGGCGGGGCTGGCCCAGGGCATGGCGGTGCCCGATGCCGTGACCCGCGCCCATGGCTGGCTGCAAGGCGCCATCGCCGCCGCCGATGAGCTGGCGGTGGGGCTGGGCCACGGCCCGGTGCATCATTTCCACGCGCTCTGGAGACGGACATGACCGCGATCACCATCCTGGGCGCCGGGGTGATGGGGCTGTGCATCGCCACCGAACTGGCGGCGCGCGGCACTCTGCCCCGGATCATCGACCCGGCCGGCAAGCCCGGCGCGCAGGCCTGCAGCTGGCGCGCCGGCGGCATGCTGGCGCCCTATTGCGAGGCCGAAAGCGCCGAGCCGGCGGTGCTGCGCCTCGGCCTTGACGCCGCCGACTGGTGGCAGGCGAATGGCGCCGAGGTCATCCGGCGCGGCACGCTGGTCCTCGCCCCCTCACGGGACCGGGCGGAACTCGACCGCTTCGCCCGGCTGACCCAGGCGCATCAGCCGGTGAGTGCCGAGGAGATCGCGGCGCTGGAGCCGGAACTGTCCGGGCGCTTCCCGCGCGGGCTGCATTTCGCCACCGAGGCGCATCTGAACCCGCGCGCCGCGCTGCTGGCCCTGCGCGACCGGCTGGAGGCGCAGGGCGTCGCCATCGAGACCGAGGGCACGCCCGCCGGCCTGATCGTCGATGCGCGCGGGCTGGCGGCCCGCGACCAGCTTCCCGACCTGCGCGGCGTGCGCGGCGAAATGCTGGTGATCCGCTGCCCGGAAGTGACGCTGACCCGCACCATCCGCCTGCTGCATCCGCGCATCCCCCTGTATCTCGTGCCGCGCGGCGAGGGCGTCTACATGATCGGCGCCACGATGCTGGAAACCGGCGGCAAGTATCGCGTCACCGCGCGCTCGGCCGTCGAGATGCTGTCGGCCGCCTATGCCCTGCATCCCGGCTTCGCCGAGGCCGAGATCCTGGAGCTTGGCTCGGATGCGCGGCCCGCCTTTCCCGACAACCTGCCCCGCCTGCGCCGGCGCGGCGGCACGCTTTACGCAAACGGCCTTTACCGCCACGGCTATCTTCTGGCCCCCGCCGTGGCCCGCATGGCCGCCGATTACCTTCTCGAGGGCCGGAAACCGGAGTTCATGGATGAAGATCACCCTTAACGGAGAGGCGCGCGACCTGACCGGCCCGACCGTGCAGGATGCGCTGGCCGAGATCGGATTGGGCGCGGCCAAGGTGGCGACGGCGCTGAACGGCGCTTTCCTGCCCGCCGCCGCCCGGCCCGCAACCACGCTGAAGGATGGCGACGCGCTGGAAGTCGTGGCGCCGATGCAGGGGGGCTGAGATGCCGGTCTTTTACGGAACCGAAGTCGCAAGCCCGCTGATGCTGGGCACGGCGCAATACCCCTCGCCCGCGATCATGGCCGAGGCGTTCCGCGCCTCGCGCGCCGGCATCGCCACCGTCAGCCTGCGGCGCGAAGGCGGCGAGGGCCAGGATTTCCACCGCCTGATCAAGGAGCTGGGCATCCCCGTCCTGCCCAATACCGCCGGCTGCCATTCGGTGCGCGAGGCGGTGACGACCGCGCAGATGGCGCGCGAGCTGTTCGAGACGCCCTGGATCAAGCTGGAAGTGATCCGCGACGACGACACGCTTTGCCCCGACGTGATCGCGCTGGTCGAGGCGGCGCGGCTGCTGTCCGAGGACGGCTTCCAGGTCTTTCCCTATTGCACCGAGGACCTGTCGGTCTGCGGCCGGCTGCTCGATGCGGGCTGCCAGGTGCTGATGCCCTGGGGCGCGCCCATCGGCTCGGGCCGGGGGCTGAACAATCCTTACGGGCTGCGCAGCCTCAGGGCGCATTTCCCCGATGTGCCGCTGGTGGTGGATGCCGGCATCGGCCTGCCCAGCCACGCGGCGCAGGCGATGGAGCTGGGTTATGACGCGGTGCTGCTGAACACCGCGGTCGCCAAGGCCGGCGATCCGGTGGCCATGGCCCGCGCCATGGCGCTGGCGATCGAGGCCGGGCAGCTGGCGCATGGCGCGAACCCGATCGAGGCCCGCGACATGGCCGCGCCTTCCACCCCCCTCTTCGGCATGGCGGTGCTGGGATGAGATTGCCGCGCTTCTACCCGATCTTCGACAGCAGCGACTGGCTGCGCCGCGCCCTGCCTCTGGGCGTGAAACTGGTGCAGATCCGCATCAAGGACCAGCCCCCCGCCCGGCTCTTGGGCGAGCTGGCGCTGTGCCAGGAGCTGTGCCGCGAACATCGCGCCACGCTGGTCGTCAATGACCACTGGCAGGCCGCCATCGACCTGGGCTGCGACTTCATCCACCTGGGGCAGGAGGATCTGGATACCGCCGACATTCCGGCGATCCGCAAGGCCGGGCTGCGGCTGGGCGTCTCGACCCACGACCATGCCGAACTGGACCGGGCGCTGGCGCTCAGGCCCGATTACGTCGCGCTGGGACCGGTCTGGCCGACGATCCTGAAGAAGATGAAATGGGAACAGCAGGGGCTGGACCGGGTGCGGGAATGGCGCAAGCTGGTCGGCGCGACGCCGCTGGTCGCCATCGGCGGCGTCACCCCGGACCGTGCGCGCGAGGCTTTCGCCGCCGGCGCCGACCTGGCCTCTGCCGTGACCGACATCACGCTCAACCCCGACCCCGAGGGCCGCATCCGCGAATGGCTGCGGGTGGCGGCATGAACCGCTATGTCCGCCAGATGGTCCTGCCCGAGGTCGGCGCCGAGGGGCAGGAGCGCATCGGCGCCGCCCATGCGCTGGTCGTCGGCGCGGGCGGGCTGGGCGTGCCGGTGCTGCAATACCTGGCCGGCAGCGGCATCGGCCGCATCACCCTGATCGATCCCGACACGGTCGAGGAGACCAACCTGCACCGGCAGCCGCTCTACCGCATGAAGGATATCGGCCAGCCCAAGGTCCGCGCCGCCGCGCAGGCCGTGGCCCGGCTGAACCCTGCGGTGGAGATCGAGGCGCTGGCGGACCGGCTGACCCCCCTGAACGCGCCGGCGCTGGTGGCGGCGGCTGATGTGGTGCTGGATTGCGCCGACAGCTATGCCGCCAGCTACACGCTCTCGGACGCCTGCCTGGCGGCAGGCAAGCCGCTGATCTCGGCCTCGGCGCTGGGGCTTGCGGGCTATGTCGGCGGCTTCTGCGGCGACAAGCGGCAGGGGGGCGCCCCCAGCCTGCGCGCCCTGTTCCCCGACCCGCCCGACAGCGGCCAGACCTGCGCCACCGCCGGCGTGCTGGGCCCGGTGGTCGGCATGCTGGGCTGCATCCAGGCGCAGATGGCGCTGCGGCTGCTTCTGGGCACGACGCCCTCGCCGCTGGGCGAGTTCATCCGCTTCGAGAACGGCCGCTTCACCCAGTTCCGCTTCGACGCCGCGCCCGAGGCGACCGGCCCGCGCTTCATCGCCCGCGAGGAGATCCGCGAGGACGATCTGGTCATCGACCTGCGCCCCGAGGAGGAGGCGCCGCGCAAGGCCACGCCGGACGCGTTGCGCATCCCCGGCTACGGCACCACCGGCCCGCTGCCCGACCCCGGCCAGCGCGCGGTGCTGGCCTGCCGTTCCGGCCTGCGCTCCTGGCGTGCCGCCGACGCCCTTTCGCGCCGCTGGGACGGCGAAATCACCCTTCTTGCCCTTGGAGACGACGATCGATGAAACATCTGACCCTTGCCGCCGCCTTCGCCCTGCTGGCCCAGCCCGTTCTGGCCCAGGACAAGGTCACGCTGATCCTGGACTGGTTCGTGAACCCCGACCACGCCCCGATCATCGTCGCCCAGGAAAAGGGCTTCTTCGCCGAGGAGGGGCTGGAGGTCGAGGTCGTCGCCCCCGCGGATCCCGCCGACCCGCCGAAACTGGTCGCCGCCGGCAAGGCCGATTACGCCATCAGCTACCAGCCGCAGCTGCACCTGCAGGTGCATGAGGGCCTGCCGCTCAAGCGCGTCGGCACGCTGGTCGCGACGCCGCTGAACTGCCTGATGGTGAAGGCCGACGGCCCGGTGCAGACGCTCGAGGATCTCAAGGGCAAGAAGATCGGCTATTCGGTCTCGGGCGTGGAAAGCGCGCTGGTGCAGGCCATCCTGGCCCATGCCGGGCTGACCACCGGCGATGTCGAGATGATCAACGTCAACTGGTCGCTGTCGCCGGCGCTGATCGCCGGCCAGGTCGATGCCACCATCGGCGCCTATCGCAATTTCGAGCTGACGCAGATGCGGCTGGAAGGCGCCGAGGGCCGCTGCTTCTTCGTCGAGGAAAGCGGCGTGCCGACCTATGACGAGCTGATCTTCGTCGCCAATCCGGCCAATCTGGACCTGGACCGCACCCGCCGCCTGCTGCACGCGGTCGAGCGCGGCGCGCAATATCTGGTCAACCACCCCGAGGAAAGCTGGCAGCTGTTCTCGGCCACCGCGCCCGACCTCAAGGACGAGCTGAACGCCGAGGCCTGGAAGGAGACGCTGCCGCGCTTCTCGCAATCGCCGGCGGCGCTGGACCAGGGCCGCTATGCCCGGTTCGAGCAATTCCTGCACGAGGCCGGGCTGGTCGACAGCGTGCTGCCGGTCTCGGACCTGGCCCTGGACGTGGGGGCGGCAGACGCGGAAGCGGCAGACGTGGGGGCGGCGGAATGAGCGTCGCCTATGGCCATGCCTTCGCGGCCTGGCGGGCCGCGGCGCAGCCCGACTGGGACGCCTATACCCGGCACCCCTTCGTCGAGGGTCTGCGCGACGGCACCCTGCCGCAATCCTGCTTCCTGACCTATCTGGTGCAGGATTACCTGTTCCTCAAGAACTTCTCGCGCGCCTGGGCGCTGGCGGTGGTCAAGGCCGGCGACCTGGACGAGATGCGGGCCTGTTCCGCCACGGTCCACACGCTGCTGGACCACGAGATGGGCCTGCATGTGCAGACCTGCGCCCGCGCCGGCCTGGGCCCCGAGGTGCTGACCGATACGCCCGAGGCGGTGACCAATATCGCCTATACCCGCTATGTGCTGGAAGCCGGCTATTCGGGCGATTTCCTCGACCTGCTGGCGGCGCTGATGCCCTGCGTGCTGGGCTATGGCGAGATCGGGCTGCGGCTGGCCCAGGAAGCGGCGCCCGACACACCCTATCGCGAATGGATCGACACCTATGCCGGCGCCGAATACCAGGCCGCCTGCGTCTCGGCCGGCGCGCTTCTGGACAGCGCCATCCGCAAGCGGCTGGGCGCGGCGCCCCAGGAAAGCCCCCGCTGGGCCGCCCTGTCGGATCGCTTCGCCACCGCCACCCGGCTCGAAGTCGCCTTCTGGGAGCTGGGCGGCGCATGACCGCGGCGGCCTCGGTCCGCGGCCGCGCCTGGGTCGGCGAGGCGCCGCTCTTCGCCCCCGTCGAGCTGCGGCTGGAAGGCGCGGGCTGGACCTGCCTGCTCGGCCCTTCGGGCGTCGGAAAGTCCACCATCCTGCGGCTGATCGCCGGGCTGGAGACCGGCGCGCGTTTCCAGGGCGAGGTGACGCGCGACCAGCCCGTGGCGCTGATGGCCCAGGACCCCGGGCTGATTCCCTGGCTCGACGTGACCGGCAATGTCACCCTGGGCGCCCGGCTGCGCGGCGGCCTGCAGGGTTCTTTCTTGTCCAAATATCCCGGGGGACGCCGCAGCGGCCCCGTCAAGGGGCCGCTGCGGCGGGGGGCAGAGCCCCCTGCCGACCCCGCCGCCCGCGCGGCCTCGCTGATCGAAGCGGTGGGCCTGACCGACCGCGCCCATCACCTGCCCGCCAACCTGTCCGGCGGCCAGCGCCAGCGCGTGGCCCTGGCCCGCACCCTGTTCGAGGACCGGCCGCTGGTACTGCTCGACGAGCCCTTCTCGGCGCTCGACGCCCGCACCCGGGCGCAGATGCAGGACCTGGCGGCAAGGCTGCTGGAAGGCCGAACGGTGCTGCTGGTCACCCACGACCCGGCCGAGGCGGCGCGGCTGGGCGACCGCATCCTGCTGCTGCGCGAACAGGGGCTCAGCGAATGGTCCGTCCCCGCGCCGCGCCCGAAAGCCGCCGCCCGGCCCTATGACGCACCCGAGGTGCTGGCGCTGCAGGCCGAGCTGATGCGGGGGATGATGGCATGAAGACCGTCGCCGCACTGATCCTGACCGTGCTGGCGTTGTGGCAGGGCGTCATCTGGCTGGCGGGCATGCCGCCCTTCCTGCTGCCCTCGCCCGCGGCGGTGGCCGAGGCGCTGTGGCTGAACCGGGCCGAGATCGCCCGCCATGCCGGCTTCACCCTGACCGAGGTGGTGCTGGGCTTCGCGCTCGGCTCGGCGCTCGGCGCGGCGCTCGCCGTGGCGATGGGATTTTCGCACAGGCTGACCGGCGTGCTGCGGCCGATCCTGACCTTCAGCCAGACCATCCCGGTCTTTGCCCTGGCGCCGATCCTGACCCTGTGGCTGGGCTTCGGCATGGCGCCCAAGATCGCCATGACGGTGCTGATCGTGTTCTTCCCGGTGGCCAGCGCCTTCCTGGACGGGCTGATGCGCACGCCGCAGGCGGCGCTGGACCTGGCGCAGGTCATGGGCGCCGGCCGCATCCGCATCATGCGCCACCTGCGCATCCCGGCGGCGCTGCCCAGCCTGGCCACCGGGCTGCGGCTGGCGGCGGTCTATGCGCCCATCGGCGCGGTGATCGGCGAATGGGTCGGCGGCGCGCGCGGCCTGGGGGCGCTGATGATCCATGCCAACGGCCGGATGAAGACCGACCTGGTCTTTGCCGCGCTGCTGGTGCTGTCGGTGATGACGGTGATCTTCGCCAGGGTGGTGGCCATGGCGCTGCATCGGCTCTGGCGGCGATACGGCGCCTAGACCAGCCGGGCGGCGCGGGCCAGGTCCTCGGGCGTGTTCAGGTTCAGGAACGGGTCGACGGGGCGGCTGTCGAAGACCGCCCGCCCCGGATCATAGGCGGCCGCGAACTGGCCGATGCGGTGCAGGCCGGATTCCAATGCCTCGCGCAGCTCGCCGCGCAGGGCCACGGGCCAGAGCGCGCAGGTCGGGTGATCGCGCAGCCGCCCGCTTTCGTCGGGGCTGGCGGCGATGGCGAGGCCGCTGCGCCCCCGGGCCTCGCGCAGGCGATGCACCAGATCCTCGGGCAGGAAGGGCGTGTCGACGCTGACGCTGACCACGCTCCCGGCCCCCTCGCCCGCCGCCCAGTCCATGCCAGCCAGAACGCCCGCCAGCGGCCCGGCAAAGCCCGCAAAGCCGTCCGCGATCACCGGCAGGCCGTATGCGGCGAATTGTTCCGGATCGCCATTGGCATTGATCGCCAGCCCGCCGCATTGCGGGCGAAGCCGGGCGATCACCCGCGCCAGCAAAGTCTCGCCCGCCAGAATCCGCAGCGCCTTGTTGCCGCCGCCCATGCGGGTGGACAGGCCCCCGGCCAGGATGACGGCGGGCAGCAGGGTCATTTCAGCCCCGCCGCGATGGCGCGGGCCAGGCCAAAGACCCGCTGCTCCAGGATCACCGGCGTCTCGCAGACATAGGTCAGGGCCTGCTGGCGGTCCTGGAAGATGCGCATGTCCCAGTCGAGCTGCTCTTCCTCGGCGTCGATGGCGTCGAAATCGGGCGTCTCGGCCTTTTGCATCTCTTCCATCTTCCTGCGGTGATCCTCGATCCTTTGTGCCAGATCGACCTGCTTGTGGCCATAGCGCGCGATCCCCGCGATCAGCGCGGCGCGATGCGGGTCGATCCGGTCGAAGATCGCCACCATCAGCGCGGTCAGCTGGGTGTTGTCGGCGCCCTTGGCAAATTCGGCGATCTCGGCCTCGGCCTCGGCCAGCGGCAGGCGGCGCTGTTCCAGCCGGTCGGCCAGCGCCGCGATCTCGGGCGTGCGGGCCAGCTCGCGCACGGCCTCGTCCGGCTCGGGCCCGGACCACATCTGTCCCAGCGACAGATGCGGCTGCTTGCGCTGCACGCAGGGCCAGTCGGGATCGGCGCCGCTTTCCGCCTGCGCGGCGGTTGCGGTCGTCATTGCGGTCGCGGCAAGACAAAACGCCAGAACCAGGTATCTCATGCTCCCCCCTTTCGCCGGGCCCAGAGCCCCTTGGCCGGATCATACATGAACACGGCCCCTGCAAAGAACAGGATCAGGCAACCCGACACCACCGAGAAGGACAGAAGATCGAAGCGCGCGTAAAGGGCAAAGCGGATCAACTCAACCGCATGGGTGAAGGGATTGGCCGCGCAGATGTCGTGCAGCAGCGGCGAGCTTTCGTTCATCCGCCACAGCGGGTAAAGCGCGCTGGAGGCGAAGAACATCGGGAAGATGACGAAATTCATCACCCCGGCGAAGTTTTCCAGCTGCCGGATGGCCGAGGACAGGAACAGCCCCATCGCCCCCAGCATCAGCCCCGAGAGCATCAGCGCCGGCAGCACGGCCAGGTAGCCGACGGGGGGCGGCTCGATCCCCCAGAACCAGGCGATGGCCAGGAAGGCATAGACCTGGATGATCGAGACGATCACCCCCGCCACCAGCTTGCAGGCCAAAAGGAACCAGCGCGGAAACGGGCTGACGAGCAGGGTGCGCATCGCCCCGGTCTCGCGGTCGTAGACCATCGACAGCGAGGACTGCATGCCGTTGAACAGCTGGATCATCGCGCAAAGGCCCGGGGTCACATAGACCTCGTAAAGCACATAGGTCTGGTAGGGCGGCGTGATCGACAGGCCCAGCACGGCGCGGAAGCCGGCGGCAAAGATGAACAGCCAGACCAGGGGCCGGACCAGAGCCGCAAGAAAGCGGCCGCGCTGGTTGACGAAGCGCAAGGTCTCGCGCCGGGCGATGCCCAGGAAGGCGGTCAGCCACATGCGCGGGGTCAGGCGGTGGCTCATGCCTCCTCTCCGGTCAGGCGCAGGAAGGTGGCGGTCAGGTCGTCGCCGCCGATGGCGCCGGCATTGCCGCGGGCCAGCACCTCGCCCCGGTGCAGGATGACCAGCCCGTCCTCGGGCCGGATCTCGTCGAGGATATGCGTGGCCCAAAGCGCCGAGACCCCGCCACGGGTCAGTTCGCGGGTCAGCGCCACCACCTCGGCGCGGGATTTCACGTCAAGCCCGACGGTCGGCTCGTCCAGAAGCAGGATCTCGGGGCGGTGGATCAGGGCGCGGGCGATCTCGGCCCGGCGGCTCTGGCCGCCCGACAGCGCCGAGACCCGCGTGTCCAGCCGGTCCGACAGGCCGACCTGCGCCAGCACCTCGGCGGCGCGCGCCCGCGCCTCGCGCCGCGGGATGCCGTGCAGCGCGGCGTGATAGTCCAGGTTCTGCGCCACGGTCAGGTCGGCATCCAGCGCCCGGGACTGGAACACCACCCCCAGCCGCGCCAGCGCCGCGCCCGGCTCGCGCCGCAGGTCGTGGCCGGCGACCTCGATCCGGCCCGAGGTGTTGTCGTAAAGCCGGGTGATCAGCGAGAACAGCGTGGTCTTGCCGGCGCCGTTCACCCCCAGCAGCGCGGTGAAGCCGCCGCGCGGCACGGTCAGAGACACGTCCTTCAGCGCAGGGACGCGACCGAAACTGTGGCTGACATGCTGAATGGAAAGCGCGTCCTGCGGCATCTGGCCGAGGCGGAGCCGGGGCTCCGCCCCTCCTGCTTACTGGATGTTGAACACCGCCTGCTGGGTTTCGCCCTGCGAGCCGGGGATCGACAGCGTATAGCGGCCCGGAACGATGGCGATGAAGCTGAGCGTCGCGGTGCCGGCATCGTCGAATTCCAGCGAATGCACGCCCATCGGCCGGATCTCGATATCGTTGATCACCACCTCGTTGATCCAGATGGCGCGGAAGAAGTCGCCGCCAGACAGCGCCAGCTCCTGGCTGCCGTCCGCGTTGATGTCGATGCGGTAGAAGCCGCCCGATTTCAGCTTGTATTCCGCCGTCGCGACCGGCTGGCCCGAGGCGAGCGTCAGCGGCGCCAGATCGGTGCGGTTGTCGCGCGCCATGATCCCCGAGAAGCCGTAGTCGAACTTGGCCCCCGCCTCGTGCACGCCTCCGGCGGCACCGGCCGCTTCGCCGCCATCATCATCGTCGTCATCGTCGTCGTCATCCTGCTCGGCCGCGGCCGCGCCGTCGGTTGCGGCACCGGCATCTGCGCCGGCATCGGGCGCGGTTTCCTGCGCCGCGGCGGGGGCGGCCAGCCCTGCCATGAGCAGCAGGATGGTCAGCAAACGAGTCATGGTTCTTCCTCCCTCTTAACCTGTCAGTTGGGCGCGACGACCACGCCCCAGGGCTGCTGGCCCACGGGCACGGATTTGACGACCTTCAGCGCCGCCACGTCGATCACCGAAACATCGTTGGAATTGCCGTTCGTGGTGAACAGGTATTTCTCGTCCGGCGTGAAGGCCATCTGCCAGACGCGCTGGCCGACCAGCAGATATTCCTGGACCTCGTCGGTCTCGCCGTCGATCACCGCGACGCGGTTGGCCGGGCCCAGGGCGACGAAGACCTTCTTGCCGTCGCCGGTGACGCGCACGCCGACCGGCTGGATCGCCTCGGGCAGCACGCCGGGGATCTCGAAGCTGATCTTCTTGGTGATCTCCTGCGTCGCCGGATCGATCACGCTGACCGTGCCGCCGATTTCCGAACTGACGTAAAGCTTGGTCCCGGCATCGTTGAACTGCGCGAAGCGCGGGCGGGAATCCACCAGCACATTGGCGAAGATCTCGAAGCTTTCGCTGTCGATGAAATGCGCCATGTTGGTGGTTTCCGATGTGTTGATGACCACCTTGCCATCGGGGCTGACGCCCATGCCCTCGGGCTCGACGCCGACCGGGATCTCGGCCAGGACCTTGTGGGTCTGGGTGTCGACCACGGTCACCAGGTTGTCGTCCTCGTTCGCGATATAGAGCGGGTTGCCCGACGGGTGCAGCACGAACAGCTCGGGGTCGGGACCCGAGGGCAAGGTATGCATCTCCTCCATCGTCTCGGGATTGAAGACCCGCACCAGGTCGTCGTCCGAGGCGCAGACGTAAAGCTCCTTCCCGTCCGGGCTGATGGTGATGCCGCGCGGGCGGGCGCCGACCGGATAGGTGCCGATCACCTCCAGCGTCTCGCTGTCCAGCACGGTGACGTCATTGCCCTTTTCATTGCTGACGAACACCCGGTTGGCGGCGGCCGGCAGGGCGAAACCCAGGCACAGGGCCGAGGTCAGGATGGCGGTTGCAGCTTTCATCGTTCACCTCAGAACTTGCATTCGGTTTCGGGCCGGTCGATGCCCAGCGAATCCAGCGCCGAGCTTTGGTGCAGATACTGGTCCTGCGGGCTGACCGAAGCGGTCACGGAAGGCGTCGCCAGCAGGATCGGCTGGCGCAGCTGGTGGTCCCAGTCGCGGATCGTCAGCTTCTGGCCCTTGAAGCCCGCCACCTCGAAATTCTCGGACAGCACGAACTCCTTCAGCGTGGCGGGGTCGGTGCTTTGCGTCCGGGTCGCCGCCTCGCCGATCATGCGCAGCGCCACCCAGGTCTGGTAATCCTCCTCGCGGATCGGGCGGTTGGCGAGCTTCTCGAAGCGGTTCTGGAACTGCGTCGCGCCCCAAGCCTCCAGCGAGGGGGCCCAGCTGCGCGGCACCAGCCCGGCCGAGCCGGCGACCGGGCGCGGGTCCCATGTCGCATAGGGCAGCCAGTTGGCGAAGACGTCGTTCTCGTCCGCAGCGATCAGCACGTCATGGGCCGGCGCGCGCTGGGTAAAGACCGGCATCTGCTGTTGGACCTGCACATGGCCGCTGTCGCTGCGCCGGCTGCCACCGGTATCCTCATAGGTGCGCTCCTCGACGATCCGGGCGCCGAACTTGGCGGCGGCGCGGCGATAGGCATCGGCCAGGGCCACGTCCTCGGGATGGCTGCCGGCGATCAGGAACCAGTTCGGCCATTTCTTCCACATCAGGAACTGCGCCAGCGCATCGGCCAGCATGGCATGGCTGGGCGCGGCATGGATCACGTTGAAGCGGCAGTCCTTGCCGCGCAGGTTGTCGCCGCGCGCCAGCGCGTTCAGCACCAGCGCCCGGTCCCCGGCCTGATCGGCCAGCGCCAGCGTCTCGGCATCGCCGGCCAGCGTGACGATGAAGGGGATGCCCTCGGCCAGCAGCTTGTCCATCTCGGCCGGGGCGGTCTCGGGGGTGGCGGTGACCTCCAGCGCCTCGAAATCCTGGCCCATGAAACGGCCGGTGGTGTCGTTGTCCTCGATCGCCAGCCGCGCCCCGGCAAAGCCCAGATCCCCGGGCGGCGCATCCAGCCGCGAGATCGGTGGCAGGCGCGGCACGTCCACCCGCAGCACCGCGGCGCGCACCGTCTGCGGCTGCGCGGAATCTTGCGCGAGGGCCGGGCCTGCCATGGACAACCCAGCCAAAAGTATGATGATTCTGCCTTTCATGGCCGTCCTCCCCCCGGCATCATGCCGGGTCGATCCGCCCGCGCCAACCCGGCAAATGCCCCGGATGCGACCGGGGAAAATCACCCTATACCTTTGTCCTATGGACGGGCGCGCGACCCGGGCGCATGGTCGGCGCATGGCATTCCTGCGGCTCATCCTGATCCTTTGCGCCGCCGCGCTGGCCGGGCCGGGCCCGGGGGCGGCCCAGCCTGCCGGCGGCGCTGCCGCGCCGCCCGGCAGCGCGGTCTGGTTCGGCCTGCATTTCATCGACACCTCGACCGAAGGCGCCGTCAACGGCGTGCGCGAGGACGAGACCCGCCGCGTCGAGATGGCCGAGACGGTCATCGCCGAGGATCTGCGCGGCCGCGGCTTCACCCTGCTTGAGCCGCCCGCCGACCAGGTGGCGCGGATCAAGAACCCGACCCAGTCCAACGGCAGCGACAGCCGCATCGCGCGCGAGATGGGCGCGCAATACGCCATCTCGGGCGAGGTGCAGAAGGTCTCGAACCTGATCCTGACGCTGAACCTTTATATCCGCGATGCCGAAAGCGGCGGAACGCTGCGCGCCGGCGTGGTCGATATCCGCGGCAATACCGATGAAAGCTTTCGCCGCGGCTATCGCTATCTGCTCAAGAACATCATCTTTCGGGAGGAATAAGGGATGATCCGACTGCTGGCCCTGACGATGGGCGCGGCCATGGCGCTGGCCCCGGCGGCCGAAGCGCATGGGCCGGTGCGGCTGAAGCTGGAGATGCAGCAGAAGCTGGACGCCGGCCCCGACGAGGTCTGGGCCGCGATCGGCAGGTTCGACGACATGAGCTGGCACCCCGCCATCGCCAGCCTGGAGTTGGCCGGAGACGGATCGGCCGACCGGCCCGAGACCTCGACCCGGGTGCTGCATCTCAAGGCCGATGCCGGCGATCCGACCATCACCGAAGTCCTGTCGAAATGGCAGCCCGAGAAACGCTGCTACGCCTATCGCATCAGCGAGGTCGAGGTAAGCGTGCTGCCGGTGACGAACTATGCCGCCACGCTTTGCGTCCAGGACGAGGGCGGCAAGGCGCTGGTCAGCTGGAAGGGCGGCTTCTATCGCGGCTATCCGAACAACGAGCCGCCCCCCGAGCTGAACGACGAGGCGGCGATCCAGGCCGTGACCGGGGTCTATCGGGCCGGCCTGGACGCGCTGGCCGAAAGGTTCGGCAAGGCGGAATGATCCGCGCCGTCGTCGCGCTGTTGCTGCTGATCGGCCCCGGCATCGCGCGGGCGGGCGATCTGGGCTTCGTCACCTCGCAGAACGCCGGAGCGGTCTCGGTGGTCGATCTGGCGACCGGCGCGGTGCTGGCCGAAACGCCCGTCGCGGGCGCGCCGGCACCCGTGGCATACGATCCCGCGCACGGCCGGGCCTACGTGATCTCGGCCGAGACCGGCCTGCTGACCGTGCTGGACGAGGCCGGCGCGGTGATCCGCACCAAGGCGCTGCCCAAGGGCGCCTTCGGCATCGCCCTGGCGCCGGGCGGCGGGATCTTCGTCACCGAATGGTATCGGCAGCGGCTGATGCGGCTGGATGCGGCGCTGGAGACCGTCTGGACCGTGCCGACCGGCCGCGCCCCGGCCGGGGTGGCCAGCGACGGCGCGCTGGTCGCGACGGCGGATCGCGACGACGACCGGGTCTCGATCTACGACGCCGCGACCGGGGCGCTGAAGTCGCGCGTGGCGGTGGGAGGGCATCCCTATGCCATCGCCTTCCATGACGGGCGGCTGTGGTCGGTGGACGTGATGGGCGACCGGGTCAGCGTCATCGCGCCGGAAACCGGCAGGCTGCTGGGGCAGGTGCCGACCGGCAGCCACCCCTATGGCATCGCCTTCGCCGGCGGGCGCGGCTTCGTCACCGACCAATATGCCGGGACGGTCACGGTCTTCGATCCGCAGCGGCTGGAGGTTCTGGGGCGCATCGCGACGGGCGACTATCCCGAAGGCATCGCGCCCCTGCCCGACGGCTCGGGCGTAGTGGTGGCGCATTGGGATTCGAACACGCTGGTCTGGATCGACGCGGCCAGCCTGACGGTCACCCGCCGGATCGCGCTGCCGGACGGACCCCGCGCCTTCGGGCCGTTCACGGGCCGGCAGGAGTGACGGGCTCGAGCGTGCCGCCCTGTTCCTGCCAGCCCTCGACGCCGTCGGGAAACCAGATCACGCCGCGATAACCCAGCGCCACGGCGCGCTTGCCGGCGTTCCAGCTCATCCAGCAATCGCGCTTGCAGAAGATCACCATCGGCGCCGCCTTGTCGCCGCCGGAAAGCCGCGCCAGCCCCTCGGCCAGCCGCGTCTGTTCCGCATTGGCCAGCCGGTCGTAGCCGGTATCGTAAAGCCAGACCGCGCCGGGAATGGACAGGTGCGGCGGCTCGTTCCACAGCGTGCCTTCGGGCAGGCCCTCGGGCCGGGCGGTCCGGGGCAGCACGTCGATGAAGGGCACGCCCTGCCCGTGCAGCCGCATCGCCTCGGCGGCGTCGATCACGCGCGCCCCGGCCAGCGTCGCCGGGGTTTCGGAACGATAGGGCTCGCCGCGATAATCCTGCGGCTCGGGCACCTCGGCGCGGGCGGCGCCGGCAAGGCAGATCGCCAGCACCGCCCAGAGCCGGGTCATGGCTTCAGCGCCTTGCCGTAATCGTCCAGCAGCGGCACCCCGGCATCGCGCAGGATCGCGTCGATCTCGTCCTGGTGGCGGCGGATCAGGCTGTTGAGTTCCCGCTTCCATTCCTGTTCCTCCAGCCGCACGCCCATGGTGATGCGGAAGAACAGCCGCGGCCCCGAGCTTTCCTTGAGCAGCGGGGTGAATTGCAGATCGGGGTCCTGCTTGACCAGCGGCCCGGCCAGCGGTCCCCAGATCACCGCCGCCGCCAGCTCGCCCGATTTCACCTGCGCCAGCATGTCGCCGACCGGATTCTCGACCCGGCGGTCCACGAACAGGTCCCAGCCGCGCATGTCCTTGGCCAGCCCCGCCCGCGCCAGATGGGTCGCCGGCGGCGTGCCGGCCACGACGCCGATCGGACGATCCTTCAGCGCCGGGTCCGTGAGCGTGTCGACCGAGGCCAGCGGGCTGTCCTTGCGCGTCACGATGCCATAGGCCGAGGTGTAGTAGTGATTGGTGTTCTGCACCATCTCGTCGCCCTGAGCATAGCCGATGACGACGTCGCACAGCCCGGCCCGCAGGGTCTTGCGGATGAAGCCCGAGCCCTGCGGGAACCAGGTATAGACCACCGGCAGGCCCAGCTTTTCCCCGAAAAGCCCGGCGATGCGGTTCTCGAAGCCCGAGCCGTCCTCGGAGGACATCGGGACGGCGGCGGGATCGGCGCAGACCCGGAACTCGGTCTTGGAGCGCAGGTCGGCGACCTGCGCCGACGCGGGCAGCGCGGCGCAGATCAGCAGGACGACAAGGGCGGATGCGCGTCTCATCCGTTCATGCAGGAATCTTCCTGCGCGGTGAAGTCATCGGACTTGTCCTCTCTCTTGCCCGGGCGGCCGCGCGGCAGGTCGCCCGCGCCCCGCGCCAGCAGATAGACATAGATGTCGTCGATATAGCACCAGACGTTCTTGTTGGTGCCGAATGCCGGCATGACCAGATTGGCGGCCGTGTTCACGTCCTGCTTGCCCGAGGCGACGATCTCCTGGAACTCGTAATAGTCGAGCTTGAGCACCGAGTTCTTCAGCGCCGGCGCATAGGTGGAGCCCTCGCCGTCCGGGCCGTGGCAGACATGGCATTCCGCCGAATAGCGGCGATAGCCCGAGAAGGTCGAGTAATCGACCGTCCCGTCCTCGGCGATCTTGAAGGTCGGTATGTCCTCGGCCGTATACCAGCGGCCGTTCTCCATATGGTCGGGGGTGATGTCCTGGCCGTTCGGCAGCACGAGCTTGCCGCCCTGTTCCTGGACCTCCAGGTCCTCCTCCTCCTCGCCGGCCGGGGCCGCCTCGGCGGGCGCATCGGCGGCTTGCTGCTGCTGCTGCGCGTCGCCCGAGACGGCGGCGGCGGCGCCCGCTCCGGCCTGGGCCGGCGGCGGCGGGTCGGTGGTCTGCGCAAGGGCCGTTCCGGCGATGGCGCCGGCCGCGCATGCGACACAGATCGCCATCAGGCTGGCGGTCGTCTTGCTGGTCATGAATTTCCTCCCTGGCTGTCACCCGAAGATGATGGCGCCCCAAGGTTACCCTTGGGGCGGCAGGTTTCGAGTCACAGTTTGCTTTTCGGCACCAAAGTATTAGCCCGGCAGCTCGAACACGGTCAGCTGGCCGCCCAGCTCGGTGTATTGCGACAGCGAGGCATAGCCGCCCACCGCGCCAAGCCCGTCATTGGGATTGGTCAGGCCTGCCGCCAGACCGATCCCGGCCCAGCCGCCGACACCGGACAGGATGCCGATATACTGCTTGCCGCCGTGCTCATAGGTCATGACGTTGCCGATGATGCCCGAAGGGGTCTTGAACTTGTAGAGCTCGTCGCCGGTCTCGGCGTCCACGGCCTTCAGATAGCCTTCCAGCGTGCCGTAGAAGACCACGTCGCCCGCCGTCGCCAGCGCGCCCGACCAGACCGAGAACTGTTCGGGAATGGACCACTTGATCTGGCCCGTGGTGTTGTCCCAGGCGATGAAGTTGCCCATGCCGCCATGGCTGTCCGGCGCGGGATACATGGACAGCGTCGCGCCGACATAGGGCTGGCCGGCGGTATAGGCCACCCGGAAGGGCTCGTAATCCATGCAGACATGGTTGGTCGGCACGTAGAACAGGTTGGTCTTGGGCGAGAAGGCCGCCGGCTGCTGGTCCTTGGTGCCCAGCGCGGCCGGGCAGACGCCGGTGGTGTTCTCGTCCTCGCCGTTCTGGGCGGTCGAGTATTCGGCGACCACGGCCGGGCGGCCATAGGTTTCCGAATTCGGGTCCATGTCGACTCCAGTGGTCCAGTTCACCACCGGATCGTATTTCTCGGCCACCAGCAGCTCGCCGGTCTCGCGGTCCATGGTATAGGCCAGGCCGTTGCGGTCGAAATGGGTCAGCAGCTTGCGTTCCTGGCCGTCGATGGTCTGGTTGGTCAGGATCATCTCGTTGACGCCGTCATAGTCCCATTCGTCATGGGGCGTCATCTGGTAGAACCATTTCGCCATGCCGGTATCGGCATCCCGCGCCATGATCGTCATCGACCACTTGTTGTCCCCGGGCCGCTGCGAGGGGTTCCAGGTCGAGGGGTTGCCGGTGCCGTAATAGATCAGGTTCAGCTCGGGGTCATAGCTGTACCAGCCCCAGGTGGTGCCGCCGCCGATCTTCCACTGGTCGCCTTCCCAGCTGTTCAGCGAGCTGTCGGCGCCGATGGGCTTGCCCAGATGCGTGGTGTTTTCGGGATCGACCAGCATCTCCTCGTCCGGGCCGGTGGACCAGGCCTTCCAGACCTCGGAGCCGTCGGCGAGGCTGTAGGCCGTCACCCGGCCGCGCACGCCGTATTCGCCGCCCGAGACGCCGACGATCACCTTGTCCTTGACCGGCAGCACGGTCGCGGTGTTGGTCTCGCCGATGGCGGGATCGCCGGTGACGACCTTCCACTTCTCTTCCCCGGTCTTGGCGTCCAGCGCCACCAGGGTGGTATCGGCCTGGTGCAGCAGGATCAGGCCGTCCGCATAGGCCACGCCGCGGCTGACGGTATCGCAGCACATCACCGCGATGACGTTCGGGTCCTGCTGCGGCTGGTAGCGCCACAGGATCTTGCCGTTGTCGTTCAGGTCCAGCGCGAAGACGTTGTTCGGGAAGGGCGTGTGGACATACATGATGTCGCCGATCACCAGCGGCGAGCCTTCATGCCCGCGCAGCACCCCGGTCGAGAAGGTCCAGGCGACGCGCAGGTCCTTGACGTTGTCCTTGTTGATCTGGTCCAGCGTCGAGTAGCGGGTATTCGCGTAATCGCCGGTCTGGATCGCCCATTGCTGGGGTTTGGCGATCTCGGCCATCACGCTGTCATTGGCCAGCGCAGCCGTGCCGGACATGAGCAGCGCGAGGCAGGCGCCATTCATCAGGTTTTTCATGAATTTTCCTCCGCATGACGGAGCTTGCGCCTCTCCTCTTGCGCAAGCACCTTCTGCGGAGAGGTTCGGACCCGGCCGCATTCACGTCAACGCGAGGGGCCGGGTCCTTGGACCAAAGTATTAGGGAAATTCGGCAATTGGTATGGGATCAATCGCCCGGTCCGGCCGCGCGGCCTAGGCCAGCCGTTCGGCGTGCCAGCGGATGTGGTCGGCCATGAAGCTCTGCACGAAGAAATAGCTGTGGTCGTAACCCTGCTGCATGCGGAAGGCGCCGGGCTGGCGGCGCTCGGCCATGGCATGGACCAGCGCCTCGGGCTTGAGCAGGTCGAGGAACTGGTCGCTGGCGCCCTGGTCGATCAGCACCTCGCCGGGATAGCCCTTTTCCCGCATCAGGATGGTCGAATCGTGCTTCTTCCACGCCGCCCTGTCCTCGCCCAGATAGGCGGCGAACTGCTTGCGGCCCCAATCGGATTCGCTGGGGTTGGCGATCGGAGAGAAGGCCGAGACCGAGCGGTAGCGTTCCGGGAAGGTCATGGCGATGGTCAGCGCGCCGTGCCCGCCCATGGAATGGCCGGTGATGCCCTGCGCCTCGCGGTCCAGCGGGAAGGCGTTGAAGACCAGCTCGGGCAGCTCGTGGGTGATGTAATGCCACATGCGGAAATGCGGCGCCCAGGGTTCCCGGGTCGCATCGACATAGAAGCCGGCGCCCTGGCCCAGGTCATAGGCCTCGTCATTGGCCACGCCCTCGCCGCGCGGCGAGGTGTCGGGAAAGATCAGCGCGATGCCGTATTCCGCCGCCCATTCCTGCGCCCCGGCCTTGGTCATGGCGTTCTCATGCGTGCAGGTCAGGCCCGACAGATACCACAGCACCGGCACCTTGCCGTGCCGGGCGTCGGGCGGCAGGTAGACGGCAAAGGTCATCGGCGTGCCGGTCGCCTGCGACTGGTGGCGATAGACGCCCTGAATGCCGCCGAAGCTGCGGTTTTCCGATACGGTCTCATAGGCCAGCGTCATGGGGATTCCCTTCTGTCAGGTCGTGAAACATGACCAGCGCGTCCACATAGCCATGCCTGGGGTGAAGAAACGCGCCGGGCAGGCGGCCGACAATATCGAAACCGGCTTTCTGCCACGAATGAACGGCATCGGCATTGGTCGAGACGACGAAGTTGAACTGCATCGCCCGAAAGCCCTGCGCCCGCGCCCAGTCCTTGGCATGGGCGACCAGCCGCCCGGCGATGCCGCGGCCCCGCGCATCCGGATGGGTGGCGAAGCTGGCATTGGCGACATGGGCCGCCGGGCCCGGGCGGTTGCGGCCGACATGGCTGGTGCCCAGCACCCGGCCGTCCACCTCGGCCACGAAGGCGGTGAAGGGCGCGGCGAACCAGTCGGCCAGCGCCTCCTCGCGCGAGATGTCGGGCGGGATGCAATAGGTCTCGCCCGCGCGATAGACCGGCCCGAGGATGGTCCAGATCGCCTCGTGGTCGGAAGGCGTGGCGGGACGGATCAGGATCTCAGCCCCGCCCGCCATCAGAACAGGCCCGTCATTTCAGCTCGTCCACCGAGCGGATGACCTTGCCCAGAAGGCCGTAATCCAGCGCCTCCTGCGTGTTCAGCCAGAAATCGCGCTGGGTGTCCTTCTCGATCCGCTCGACCGTCTGTCCGGTCGCCTCGGCAAAGATCTGATTCAGCCGGTCGCGCATCAGCCGCACCTGTTCGGCCTGGATCATCATGTCCGAGGAAGTGCCGCCGATCCCGCCGGAAGGCTGGTGGATCAGGAAGCGGGTATTGGGCAGGCAGTAGCGGTTTTCCTTGTCCGCGCCGACGAAGATCAGCGCCCCGGCCGAGGCCACCCAGCCCGAGCCGATGGTGCGCACGGTCGGACGGATGAACTTGATCACGTCATGGATCATGTCGCCGGATTCGACATGGCCGCCGGGCGAGGAGATCAGCATGTTGATCGGTTCCTCGCTGTCCTCGGCCAGGGCCAGCAGATGCGCCACGGTGCGCTGCGCCAGCTTGTCGGTGATCGGCCCGGCGACGATCACCGTGCGCGACTTGAAATAGAGCTTGCCGATCTTGTCACCCTCGGGCAGGCCGAGCCCTTCGTCCTTCTGGCCCTCCTGGCGGCGCTCGTCCTCGTCGTCATCGTCGTCCAGGTGGAAATGCTTTGCCATGATCGGTCCTTTCATGTTGACGGCGGGACCGGTCGCCCGTCCCCGCCGTCCTTTTAACTAAGCAGCCCTTGAGGATCAGTAAAGAACGACCGAGCGGATCGATTCGCCCGCATGCATCAGGTCGAAGCCCTTGTTGATCTCGTCCAGCGTCAGGGTATGGGTGATCATCGGGTCGATCTCGATCTTGCCGTTCATGTACCAGTCGACGATCTGCGGCACGTCGGTGCGGCCGCGGGCGCCGCCGAAGGCCGTGCCTTTCCAGACCCGGCCGGTGACCAGCTGGAACGGGCGGGTGCTGATTTCCGCCCCCGCGGGCGCCACGCCGATGATGATGGACTGGCCCCAGCCGCGATGCGTGCATTCCAGCGCGTCGCGCATCACCTTGACGTTGCCGGTGCAGTCGAAGCTGTAATCCGCGCCGCCGATCTGGTCGAAGGGCGTCTTGGTCAGGTTCACGATCTCCTGGACCACGTTCTCGCAATTCTTCGGGTTGATGAAATGCGTCATGCCGAAATGCTCGGCCATCGGCTTCTTGTCGTCGTTCAGATCGACGCCGATGATCATGTCCGCGCCGGCCAGGCGCAGGCCCTGAAGCACATTGAGCCCGATGCCGCCCAGGCCGAAGACCACCGCCTTGGCGCCGATCTCGACCTTGGCGGTGTTGATCACCGCGCCGATGCCGGTGGTGACGCCGCAGCCGATATAGCAGATCTTATCGAAGGGCGCGTCCTCGCGCACCTTGGCCACCGCGATTTCCGGCAGCACGGTGTAGTTCGAAAAGGTCGAGCAGCCCATGTAGTGATGGATCGGCGTGCCGTCGAGCATGCTGAACCGGCTGGTGCCGTCCGGCATCAGGCCCTGGCCCTGGGTGGCGCGGATCGCGGTGCAGAGATTGGTCTTGCCCGACAGGCAAGAGGCGCATTGCCGGCATTCCGGGGTGTAAAGCGGGATGACATGGTCGCCCGGCTTGACCGAGGTGACGCCCGGGCCGACCTCGACCACCACGCCCGCGCCCTCATGGCCCAGGATCGAGGGGAAGAGGCCCTCGGGGTCGGCGCCCGAGAGGGTGAATTCGTCGGTGTGGCAGATGCCGGTGGCCTTGATCTCGACCATGACCTCGCCGGCCTTCGGGCCTTCGAGGTTGACCTCCATGACCTCGAGCGGCTTCCCGGCCTCCAGGGCGACGGCGGCGCGTGTTCTCATGACTTGCTCTCCTTGCGTATCGGCCGGGATGGCCTTGGTCTTCTCATGTCACAGTCTTCTCATGGCACAGGGGCCGGTAAACCGGCCCCCGAAGTTGATCCCCGCCGAGGCGTTCCCGGTCAAGCCGGCAATGCGCCCGATCGCTTGGCGATATGCGTCGCGATGGCATCCATCAGCAGCGGCGACAGCGCGTCATAGGGCTCCAGCCCCAGGTCGCGCAGCCGGGCGCGGATGCCGTCCATACGGCTGGGATCCACGCCCGATTCGATCACCGAACTGACGAAGGCGGCGAATTCCGGCGCCGCCCAGCCGTCCTCGTCCGACAGTTCGGTATGGACGAAATCCAGCCCGTAGAAGGGATGGTCCTTGTTCTCGATCCGCCCATACATGTGCACGCCGCAATCCCGGCAGCGATGGCGCTGGATCGGCGCCTCGGCATTGACGATTTCCAGCTTGTCGGCGCCTTCCAGCACCTCGATCGCGTCGCGGCCGACCACCGCCACCTGCGAAAAGATCGCGCCGTCCGGCTTCCAGCACTTGGTGCAGCCGCAGACATGGTTATGCGCGGTCTGCGCCCGCACCGCGACCCTGACCGGGTTCGAGGCGCATTTGCATTGCAGCGTGCCGCCGGAAAATCCGGGCTGGGCCGGCTTGATGCCGTTGTCGACTGCGGGGTGGATCTTCACCCCCGATGTGTCCGCCATGGTCCTGTCCTCCGCTCAGACCCGATGCGCCGAGGTTCGCGCCGCAGCGGGCCGGGGACAAGTGGGCAAAAGGTTGTATTCGCTGGCGGCTCAGGCCTCGGGGCGGCTGACCAGCCAGGCGCCGATGGCCAGGCAGGCCAGCACCTGCACGGCGATGAAGCGCGGGTCGAGGCCCAGCAGCAACGCCCAGGCCACCCCCATCGCCATGCCGGTGACGGCCCAGACCTTGGCCGTGCGGCCGACAACGCCGCGCTTGCGCCAGGCGCGGATCGGCGGGCCGAAGCGCGGATGGCGCATGATGCGCGCCCCAAGCCGCGGCGACGAGCGGGCAAAGGCCCAGACCGCCACCAGCAGGAAGGGCACGGTGGGCATGACCGGCAGGAAAATCCCGATCACCCCCAGCGCAAGGGTCAGCCAGCCGGTGACGAGCCAGAGAATCCGCATCTTACTCCGCCAGTTCGCGCAGGATCGCATTGAGCACCGGACGGCCGGCCGGAGTCGCGGCCAGCCGGTCCTTTCCGAGGGAGATAAGCCCCAGTTCGGCCAGATTCATCAGCCGGTCCCGCGGCAATTCGGCGCCATGGGCGCGGTAGCGCGGAATATCCAGCCCCTCGGCCAGCCGCATCGCCATCAGCAGATATTCCAGCGCCCGGTCGGACAGGCTCAGCAGCTCGCGATGGCTGTCGCCACGGCCCTGCGCCTCGACGGCCTCCAGCCAGGCGCCGGGCGCCGGATGCGCCTCGGTCGCCCAGCGGCCCGAGGCCAGCGTCAGCCGGCCATGCGCCCCCGGCCCCACCGCCGCCCAGTCGCCCTGCCGCCAATAGACCAGGTTATGCCGGTTTTCCGCCCCCGGCCGGGCATGATTCGAGACCTCATAGGCGGGCATCCCGGCCGCCGCGCAGATCTCTTGCGTGTCCAGATACAGGTCGGCGGACAGATCGTCGTCGGGCAGGCCCTTCAGCCCGCCCCTGGCGTGGCGGGCGCCGAAGGCGGTGCCGGGCTCGATGGTCAGCTGATAGGCCGAAAGGTGGTCCACCGCCATGCCGAGCGCCTGGGTCAGCTCGCGCCGCCAATGGGCGCGGTCCTGGTCCTGCCGGGCATAGATCAGGTCGAAGCTGACCCGCGCGAAACAGTCGCGGGCTATGTCGAAGGCGGCGCGGGCCTCGGCCGCCGAATGCATGCGGCCCAGCCGGCGCAGATCCTCGTCGTTCAGCGCCTGCACCCCCATCGAGACCCGGTTGACGCCGGCATCCGCATAGGCGCGGAAGCGGCCTGTCTCGACGCTGGTCGGGTTGGCTTCCAGCGTGATCTCGATGTCATTGGCGAAGGGCCAGGCGGCTCGGGCGGCCTCGATCACCCCCGCCACGGTTTCCGGCGCCATCAGGCTGGGGGTGCCGCCGCCGAAGAAGATGCTGTTCAGCACCCGGCCGGGCAAATCGCGGCCCAGCCGGGCAATCTCGGCGCGATAGGCGGCCAGCCAGCGCGGCTGTTCGATCACCGCCGCGACATGGCTGTTGAAATCGCAATAGGGGCATTTCGCGGCGCAAAAGGGCCAGTGGACGTAAAGCGCGAAGCCCCCTGCCCGCCAGTCGTCGGTCAGGGGGGCGCTGGCGGCCGGGTCCGGCAGGGGGGCGGCTGGCAGGTCCAGGGTCATTCCCTCAAGGCGGTGACTTCGATTTCGATCTTCATCTCGGGTCTGATAAGCCCCGCCACAACCATGGTCGCCGCCGGTAACGCATCTTTCATCGCCTCGCCCAGAACCGGCGCGATCTCGTCGAGGATCGCCGGGTCGGTGACGGTGTATTGCACCCGAACGATGTCGGCGGGCGCGAAGCCCGCCTCGGCCAGGGTGGCGAAGATGGTGGCGAAGGCGTTGCGCGCCTGCTCGGCGGCGCTGTCGGGCATGGCCATGGCCGCGTAATCGTAGCCGGTGGTGCCCGAGACGAAGCACCACGGCCCCTTCACCACCGCGCGGCTGTAGCCGAGCGCGGCTTCGAAGGGCGAGCCGGTCGAGATCCTACGCAAAGAGCGCCTCCAGCTTGCGGAAGGCGCGGGCGCGGTGGCTGATGGCGTTCTTCTGCGCGGGGGCCATCTCGGCATAGGTCACGTCATGGCCGTCGGGCACGAAGATCGGGTCGTAGCCGTGGCCCTGCTGGCCGCGCGGCGGCCAGACCAGCCGCCCGGGCGCGACGCCCTCGAAAATCTCCTCGTGCCCGTCGGGCCAGAGCAGGATCAGCGTGGCACGGAACTGGGCGGTGCGCGGCTCGGGCACGCCGCGCTCGTCCAGCTCGCGCCAGGTGCGGGTCATGGCCTGCATGAAGTCGCGGCCCTGCGGGGTCTCGGCCCAGTCGGCGGTATAGACACCGGGCGCGCCGTCCAGCCCGTCCACGGTGATGCCGCTGTCATCGGCCAGCACCGGCAGGCCGGTCGCCTGCATGGCGGCGCGGGCCTTGATGCGGGCATTGCCGATGAAGCTCGACTCGGTCTCGGCCGGTTCGGGCAGGCCCATCTCTCCGGCCGAGGTCACCTCGATGCCGTGCGGGGCCATCATGGCGCGGATCTCGTCCAGCTTCCCTTTGTTGTGGGTCGCGACCAGCAGCTTCTTCTCGGTCAGCTTGCGCATGCGACAGCCTCGTTCTGAGCGCGGACCAGCTCGGCGATGCCGGATTCGGCCAGGTCGAGCAGCTGGTTCATCTCGGGGCGCGAGAAGGTGGCGCCCTCGGCCGACATCTGCACCTCGATCAGCCGCCCTGCCCCTGTCATGATGAAATTGCCGTCGGTGCCGGCCTCGCTGTCCTCGGCATAGTCCAGGTCCAGGATCGCCTGCCCGGCATAGATGCCGCAGGACACCGCGGCGACATGGTCCATGATCGGGTCGGCGGTGACGATGCCGGCCTTCAGGAGCTTGTTGACCGCCATCCGCAGCGCCACCCAGCCGCCGGTGATCGCGGCGCAGCGGGTGCCGCCATCGGCCTGGATCACGTCGCAATCGATGACGATCTGCCGCTCGCCCAGGGCGCGGCGGTCCACCCCGGCGCGCAGGGCGCGGCCGATCAGGCGCTGGATCTCCTGCGTGCGGCCGGATTGCTTGCCAGCCGCCGCCTCGCGCCGGTTGCGGCTGTTGGTGGCGCGCGGCAGCATGCCGTATTCCGCCGTCACCCAGCCCTGCCCCGAACCCTTGAGGAAGGGCGGCGCCTTCTCCTCGATGGTGGCCGAGCAGAGCACGCGGGTGTCGCCGCAGGAGATCAGGCAGGAACCCTCGGCATGGCGCATGATGCCCGTTTCGATTGAAATCGGGCGCATATCACTTAAATTCCGGCCAGAGGGGCGCATCTTTCATTCCTTTCGGGGGTTTTGCCGTTCAGATACAGGTCCGACACCCATGACCGCAACCCGTGAACGCCCTCAACAGATCGCCATGCCTGAAACTCCGCTGCTTTCCGACCTGAACGACCGCTCGCGCGAGGTGTTTCGCCGCGTGGTCGAAGCCTATCTCGCCACCGGCGAGCCCGTCGGCTCGCGCACCCTGACCCGCGACATGAGCGAAAAGGTCAGCGCCGCCACGATCCGCAACGTCATGCAGGACCTGGAATATCTGGGCCTGCTGGATCATCCGCATGTCTCGGCCGGACGGCTGCCGACGCAGCTGGGGCTGCGGCTGTTCGTGGACGGGCTGATGGAGGCCGGGCCCGTCTCGGCCAGCGACCGCGAGATGATCGACGAGACGCTGGGCCAGGACAGCGGCGATACCGGCGCCATGCTGGACCGGGTCAGCACGGCGCTGTCGGCGCTGACCCATGGCGCCTCTCTGGTGCTGATGCCCAAGCAAGAGGCACCGGTCCGGCATATCGAATTCGTGAGCCTCGCGCCCGACCGGGCGCTGGTGGTGCTGGTCTTCGCCGATGGCCGGGTCGAGAACCGGGTCTTTGCCCCGCCGCCCGGCCATACCGCCAGCTCGATGCGCGAGGCGGCGAATTTCCTGAACGCGGTGGCCGAAGGCCGCACCCTGGCCGAGCTGCGACGCAGTGTCGCGCAGGAGGTCGAGGCCAGCCGGCGAAAGCTGGACAGCATGGCCGCGGAACTGGTGGCCTCGGGCCTGGCGCTGTGGGACGGCGAAAGCAGCGATCCGCGGCTGATCGTGCGCGGCCGGGCCAATCTGCTGGCGGATGAGCTGGCCGATCTGGACCGCATCCGCACGCTGTTCGACGACCTGGAGCGCAAGCGCGACATCGCCGAATTCCTGGAACTGGCCGAGCAGGGCGAGGGCGTGCGCATTTTCATCGGTTCCGAGAACAAGCTTTTTTCACTTTCCGGTTCCTCTCTCGTCGTTTCGCCCTATATGAATGCCGACCGAAAGATTGTTGGCGCGGTCGGCGTCATCGGTCCGACGCGGCTGAACTACGGCCGCATCGTGCCGATCGTGGACTATACTGCGCAGCTTGTCGGCCGGATGATCTCTGGCCGGAAAGGATGATGAGGACATGAAGAACGAAAACCCGAACGGCAGCCCGCTGGACGAGGAGATCATTGACCCGCTGGCCGATGATGAGGCGCCCTCGCCCGATGTCGAGGCGCTGATCGCCGAGCGGGACGATTACCGCGACCGCTTCATGCGCGCGCTGGCCGATGCCGAGAATGCCCGCAAGCGCGCCGACAAGGAGCGCCGCGATGCCGAGCAATATGGCGGCTCGCGGCTGGCCCGCGACCTTCTGCCGGTGCACGATGCGCTGAGCCGTGCGCTGGAGGCTGCCGGCGAAGAGCAGCGCGCCGCCGCCGCCGCGCTGATCGAAGGCGTCGAACTGACGCTGCGAGAGTTGAACAACGTCTTTGCCAAGCACGGCATCAGCGTCATTACCCCCGCCGTGGGCGAGAAATTCGACCCCCAGAAGCATGAGGCGATGTTCGAGGCCCCGGTTCCCGGGACCGTTGCCGGCAATATCATCCAGGTCATGGACAATGGCTTCATGCTGCACGACCGGCTGCTGCGTCCGGCGAAGGTCGGAGTAAGTTCGACCCCGGCCAGCTGACTTCCCTTGCCGACGGCATGCGAAACCCCGGAGCGTTGCTTCCGGGGTTTTTTCTTGGCCTGCAGGCCGCTATCGGCTGATTTGGTATTCTCTGCTTGGCAATAACACCATATATGGTGTTCAGTTGCCCGCGAGGAGCTGACAGAGCCGGTCCAGCTGATCCAGATCGCGATAGGTGATCACCATCTGGCCGCCATCGACGCCGGCATGGTTGATAACCACCTTCATCTTGAGATGCGCGCTCAGATCACCTTCCAGGGCGCGGGTATCGGCGTCCTTCTCGTGTTTCTGGCTTCTAGGCTTGGACGGCTTCGGTCCCTCGGCCTGACGCCGGGCCAGTTCCTCGGTCTCGCGCACCGAAAGGCTTTTTTCGATTACCTTCCGCGCCAGCTCCACCGCATTCGGCGTGGTGATCAGGGCACGGGCGTGACCGGCGGTCAGCTTGCCCTCCTTGAGCCAGGCCTGGACCTGGTCGGGCAGGTTCAGCAGGCGAAGCAGGTTGGCAATGTGGCTGCGGCTCTTGTTCAGCGCCTCTGCCAGCCTCTCCTGCGTATGGCCGAAACGGTCCATGAGCTGACGGTAAGAGGCTGCCTCTTCGATCGCGTTCAGATCGGCGCGCTGGATGTTTTCGACAATGGCGACTTCCAGCACTTCGGTATCGTCCAGATCGCGGACGATGACCGGGACTTCGTGCAGCTGAGCGATCTGCGCCGCGCGCCAGCGGCGTTCGCCCGCCACAATCTGATAGAGGCCGCGATCCGTCGGATGCGGCCGCACGATCAGCGGCTGCAGCATGCCGCGGTTCTTCAGAGAATCGGCCAGTTCCTGCAGGGCCTCCGGGGCGAAACTGCGGCGCGGCTGATCCGGATTGGGCGTCAGCTGTTCGACCGGAAGGATCTGCCGCGGGGCGGGCCGTTCGGAGGGGATCAGGTCCACATCCGCCATCAGCGCCGAGAGACCGCGGCCAAGACCCCGCTTTTCCAGCTTGTTTTCTACCATGGTTCCTCCTCAGGCGGTGGCGAGTTGACGGGACAGGAACTCCCTGGCGAGCTCGCGATAGGCGGTGCTGCCCTTGGAATTCGGATCATATTGCAGAACCGGCATGGCATGGGAGGGCGCCTCGGACAACCGGACATTGCGCGGAATCACCGTCCGATAGACCAGACCGGAGAGCGTGCTGCGCGCATCGGCCTCGACCTGCTGCGACAGGTTGTTGCGATTGTCCGACATGGTCAGAAGCACGCCTTCGATACGCAGGTCGGGATTGGCGGTCTGGCGCACCTCGCGCACGGTCATGAGAAGCTGCGACAGGCCTTCGAGGGCGTAGAATTCGGCCTGCAGCGGCACCAGCACGCTGTTCGCCGCCACCATGGCATTGACCGTAAGCAGGCCAAGCGCCGGGGGGCAGTCGATCAGGATATAGTCGAACTCGGAGGTCACCGAGAGCTTGCGGCGCAGCAGCTGCGTCCGGCCGGCACGGTTGGAGAGTTCCAGATCCGCCGAGGCGAGGTCCCGATTCGAGGGCACGATGCGGAGATTGGCGATCGTGGTATCGCGCAGGGTCTCGGACAGCGCCTGCTCTCCGGTCAGCAGATCGTAGGAGGTCAGATCGCGATCCTCCAGCGGCACGCCCAGACCGGTGGAGGCATTTCCCTGCGGATCCAGATCGATAATGGCGACCTGCTGACCCTGTTCGGCCAAGGCGGCGCCGAGATTGATGGCCGTGGTGGTCTTTCCGACCCCGCCCTTCTGGTTGGCGACAGCAATGATTCGTGTCTCATGCATGGCGGATTCCCGTGATTTCCAGAATGGCGGCGTCAGGATCTGTCGCGCTCGGGTGGGTTGTCAGGTCAAATTTCCAGTCACGTCGGGCCTCGGAAACCTCGGACTGCCAGTTGCGGCCTTTCATCAGCCAAGCCGTGCCGGAGGGTGCCAGGTGCCGATCCACATATGCCATGAGCCGCGGAAGCGGGGCAAGCGCCCGCGCGCTGATATTGGCAGCATCAAGCCGATCCAGCTCTTCTATTCGCCCCGTCAGCACATTGGCGCCAGTCAAGGACAGTTCGCGTATGGCATTGCGTAAGAAAGCAGCCTTGCGCTGATCGCTTTCGACCAGCGTCAAGGGTCTGTCCGGCCGCATGATCGCCAGAACGATGCCCGGCAGACCGCCGCCACTGCCCAGATCGACCCAGTCCCCCGGCGATTTACGGGCGATTTCGGCCAACTGCAGGCAATCCGCGATATGGCGCGATTCAATCTGCTCAAGCGTGGAAGGCGCGATCAAATTGATCGCCGGATTCCACTTGCGTAGCAAGGCGGCATAGGCGGCGAGCCGCTCTGTTTCACATGAAACATTGCTCATGCGCTGCGACGGCTTCCGGCTCGAACCACCGCCAGAATCAACGTGAGCGCGGCAGGGGTCATGCCTTCGATATGCGCAGCCGCGGCGAGGGTTGCGGGCTGCTGCTGTTTCAGCTTGGATTTCAGCTCGTTCGACAGGCCGGAAAGGGCATCATAATCGAACTCCGCGGGAATTGCGATCGCCTCCTCCTTGCGCAAAAGCTCGGCGTCCTTGCTCTGCCGGTCGGTATATTGGTGATAGAGCGCGTCGATCGCCAGCTGCCGAATCGTCGAGGTATCTTGCGCGGCAAGTTCGACGTCCAATGCAAGAACTTGATCCTGTGGTATTTCCTGTTGCGCCAACAGGGCAAACAGGCTGCGCCGGACGCCGTCCTGGCGCACCTCGATCCCCGCGCGGACCAGTTCGGAAGGCGTGAAAGACACCAATTCCGCCCGCTGCCGGGCCGCCGAATAACGCCGCATCTTCTCACGAAACTGCACCGCGCGTTCCTGGCCAACACAACCGAGATCGATTCCAAGGGCCGTCAGGCGCTGATCGGCATTGTCGGCACGGAGCGAAAGCCGGAATTCGGCGCGCGAGGTGAACATGCGGTACGGTTCGCTGACGCCGCGCGTGACGAGATCGTCTATCATCACCCCGATATAGCTTTGCGCACGGCTGAAATGCAGCGGCGGCCGGCCTTGTGCTTTCAGAGCAGCATTCAGTCCCGCCACCAACCCTTGCGCCGCAGCTTCCTCATAGCCGGTGGTGCCATTGATCTGACCAGCCAGGAACAGCCCGGCCAGGGTCTTCACCTCCAAAGACGGGGTCAGCGCGCGTGGGTCGACGTAATCATATTCCACCGCATAGCCCGGTTGCATGATCTGCGCCTGCTCCAGACCCCGAATCGAGCGGACATAATCCAGCTGCACATCTTCCGGCAGAGAGGTTGAAATTCCGTTCGGATAGACCAGATCGCTGTCCAGCCCTTCCGGCTCCAGGAAGATCTGATGCGAATCCTTGTCGGCGAATCGGACGATCTTGTCCTCGATCGAGGGGCAGTAACGCGGCCCCACCCCGTCGATCCGACCTCCATACATGGCAGATCGGCCGATATTCTCGCGGATCACCCGATGCGTTTCCGCATTGGTATGAGTGATCGCGCAGCTGATCTGGGGCACCTGCGGCACGTCGTTCAGGTAAGAGAACATGACCGGTTCTTCGTCGCCCGGCTGTTGGTCCAGACTGTCCCAGTCAATGCTTGCGCGCAGGATCCGCGGCGGCGTGCCGGTCTTCAACCGGCCCAAGGGCAGGTTCAGTGGACGAAGCGAAGCAGCCAGTCCGACCGAAGCCCGATCGCCCCAGCGTCCGGCTGGCCGTGAGACTTCACCAATATGGATCAGGCCGTTCAGAAAGGTGCCGGTGGTCAGGATCACCTGCCGCGATTCCAGTTCACTCCCATCCGCCAGCCGTAGTCCGATGACCCGGCCCCGCTGATGCATCAGTTCCGTGACCTCGCCCAGGATCTGCGTCAGACCAGGCTGGCTTGTCACCACTGCTGCCGCGGCCTTGCGATAAAGCCGGCGATCGGCCTGCGCGCGCGGACCCTGCACCGCCGGGCCCTTGCGACGATTCAACAACCGGAACTGGATCCCTGCAGCATCGGCGATTCGGCCCATGACCCCGTCCATCGCATCAATTTCGCGCACCAGATGGCCTTTGCCCAGCCCTCCGATTGCCGGGTTGCAAGACATCGTACCGATATCATCCCGATGCATCGTCACCAGCGCCGTTTCCGCGCCCATGCGGGCTGCGGCCATAGCGGCCTCGACGCCGGCATGCCCCCCGCCAATCACGATGACGTCGAAATGTTTCACGTGAAACCCTACTTTCCAATACAGAACGAGCTGAAGATCTCGTCCAGATAATCCTCGGCCCCGACCCGGCCCACCATCATGGCCAATCCTTGAATCGCCTGGCGCAGTGCTTCCGCAAGGAATTCCGGTGCGTCATTCCTGTCGACATCCAGCGCCAGCCATGCTCTTTGCAAGGCTTCGGCCTGCCGCTTATGGCTCACAAGGCCGGAATCGGCAGCCCTGATCCGCAGGCGATCATAGACCATATCCAGAAGCTCTGCGACCCCCTCTCCGGTCCGAGCCGAGATCGCCAGACCCTGACCCTGCCCGAGATCCGCCTTGGAGCGGAGCACGATATCGTCTTCCTTCACCGCGTCGGTTGCAATGCCATCGACAGAAAGATGGATCCGCATATCCGCTTCGGCGGCCCGCTTCAACGCCCGCGCCACCCCCATCGCCTCCACCGGATCGTCGCTTTCACGCAGACCTGCGGTATCCAGGAAAGTGACCGGCAGACCGCGAAGATCGGCACGGAGTTCGAGGATGTCCCGGGTCGTCCCGGCAATCTCGGAGACCAAAGCGATGTCGCGCTGCCCGATCCGGTTCAGCAGAGTGGATTTTCCGGCGTTCGGCGGACCGATGATCGCCACCTCGTAACCCTGCCGCAACCGCTCGGTGGCTGGATAGCTGGCCAGCATCTGCCGGATATCGTCCCGGATCGCCCCGATCAGCGCAAAGGCCTCGGCGGGGACTTCCTCGGGAACCTCCTCATCGGCGAAATCGATGCTGGCTTCGATCAGTGCACCGGCGCGGATCAGACCCGCCCGCAACGCCTCGGCCTTTCGGGCCAGTTCGCCTTCCGTCCCGCGCATGGCCAGCTTGCGCTGCGCCTCCGTCTCGGCGGAAAGCAGATCGGCCAGTCCCTCGGCCTCGGCCAGGTCGATGCGCCCATTCAGAAAGGCCCGCCGGGTGAATTCGCCCGCTTCCGCCCGCCGCAATCCCTGGTTCAGAAGCGCCTGCGCCAGCCGGTTGGCAATGACCGGCGCACCATGCAGATGCAGTTCGGCCACTTCCTCCCCGGTAAAGCTGCGACCCTCCTCGAACCACAGGACCAGGGCGCGGTCGATCAGATCCTCGCCCTCCCGCAGCGCCCGCAAGGCGGCAACCCTGGGCGCCGGAACCGGCCCGGCCAGCGATTCCAGCGCGGCACGCGCCTTCGGTCCGCTCAGGCGGACAACGGTAACGCCCCCTCGCCCGGGCGGCGTCGCCTCGGCAAAGATCGTATCCACCGCATCCTCCGCGCCGTCAAGCGTTCATCGAGTCGAAGAATTCGCTGTTGGTCTTGGTCTGCTTCAGCTTCGAGATCAGGAACTCGATCGCATCCGTGGTGCCCATCGGGTTCAGGATGCGCCGCAGCAGATAGGTCTTCTGCAGGTCCTTGGCATCGACCAGCAACTCTTCCTTGCGGGTGCCGGACTTCAGGATGTCCATCGCCGGGAAGACGCGCTTGTCCGCAACTTTGCGGTCCAGCACGATCTCGCTGTTGCCGGTGCCCTTGAACTCCTCGAAAATCACCTCGTCCATGCGCGAGCCGGTGTCGATCAGCGCCGTGGCGATGATGGTCAGCGAGCCGCCCTCCTCGATGTTCCGCGCCGCGCCGAAGAACCGCTTCGGCCGCTGCAGCGCATTCGCATCGACGCCGCCGGTCAGGACCTTGCCCGAGCTCGGCACCACGGTGTTGAAGGCTCTACCAAGTCTTGTGATGGAATCCAGAAGGATCACAACATCTCGCTTATGCTCGACCAGACGCTTGGCCTTTTCGATGACCATTTCCGAAACCGCGACGTGCCGGCTCGCCGGCTCGTCGAAGGTCGAGGAGATCACCTCACCCTTGACCGAGCGCTGCATGTCGGTGACCTCTTCCGGCCGCTCGTCGATCAGCAGCACGATCAGGTAGCATTCCGGATGATTCTTCTCGATCGAATGGGCAATGTTCTGCAGCAGCACGGTCTTGCCGGTGCGCGGCGGCGCCACGATCAGCGAACGCTGGCCTTTGCCGATCGGCGCAACCAAGTCGATGATCCGGGCCGAACGGTCCTTGATGGTCGGGTCCTCGATCTCCATCTTCAGCCGCTCGTTCGGATAAAGCGGCGTCAGGTTGTCGAAGGCGACCTTGTGGCGGGCCTTTTCCGGATGCTCGAAATTGATCCGCTCGACCTTGGTCAGGGCAAAATAGCGCTCGTTCTCACCCGGGGCGCGGATCACCCCCTCGACCGTGTCGCCGGTGCGCAGCGAATGCTGGCGGATCATGTCGGGGCTGACATAGATGTCGTCGGGGCCGGGCAGATAGTTCGCCTCGGTCGAGCGCAGGAAGCCGAAACCGTCCTGCACCACCTCAAGGACGCCGTCGCCGCCAATCTCGAAGCCTTCCTCGGCATGCTCTTTCAGGATCGAGAACATCATCTCGCCCTTGCGCATGGTCGAGGCGTTCTCGATCTCCCATTCCTCGGCCATGGACAGCAGGTCGGCCGGGCTCTTGGCCTTGAGATCGGACAGGTTGAGGCGTTCTTCGGTCATGTCTAGCCTATGGGCGCGCGCTGCCCGACGCAGGATCGGCGCGCATTGGAAACTGTGTCTGGAAAATTCCCGCCGGACGGCGGATGCGCGTCACATAGGCAGAATCCGGGCGAGAGTCAATTCTTCCTAGAATTTCACGATCACCGAAAGCACGATCACCACCATGGACAGCGTCGGCAATTCGTTCATCATCCGATAGCGCCGCCCGCTCAGCCCCTGCCCGCGCAGCAGCGCCTTGCGCTGGCCGGCCAGCCAGAGGTGGAACCAGGTCATCGCCAGGACGCCCGCCGCCTTGCTCCACGGCCAGATCATCGTCCAGTCCACGATGCCCGGCGTCAGCACCAGCGCCAGCCCGGCGATCCAGGTGACGATCATCGCCGGCCGCATGATCATGCGCAGCAGCTTGTCCTCCATGATCCGGAAGGATTGCGCCGGTTCCTGGCCCGTATGCCCGCGCTCGGCATGATAGACGAAAAGCCGCGGCAGATAGAACAGCCCGGCCATCCACGAGATCACCGCCATCACATGCAGGGCTTTGATCCACGGGTAAGCAAGAGCCAGGAAATCGGTCATGAGGCACCTCCAGCGACCTCTCCTCTATCAAAAAAGAATGAAAAGAAAGAAAGGATGATGTTGTGGTTGGGCCTGTGGATGACGGGAAATCCCTGTTCCACGCCGGATTTCCCCACCTTCGGCTTGCTGGGGAAAAAAACCGCGTTAACCATCCGTTAACGAAAAACAGGCGTTAAAACAGCACAGTAACCGGATGCACCCTGTGGATAAGTTTGTGAAAATTTTTCTTTTCCACAGCTTGGGGGCAATTCCTGACAGATTTTGAACATGTGGAGAAACCGGCTTTGTTCGCATCCCGTCCGACAGGGTGATCCACGGCGATGAGAAAGGGGCCCTGCTCTCCACAGCCCATGCCCCCCGAGTCGCCCGCGCTTATCCACAAGGTTATGCCCGCCCTGTCCGGTCGGCGCCGGCCGGGCCGGCCCCGTAGCCGTCCAGAAGGCCCCTACGCGACGGAGCCGCTTCGTCCCGGAGGGGCTGCGAAACCGGCCGATGTCCGTTTCCGTCATCCGAGCGTCGCATTTGAAGAATTGCGAGTCGGAAAACGGGTGCATTCCTGGGGACAGCACGTCCCTTAGCCAGCGGAATCCAGCCATGCTGAACACAGTCGAAATCCTGAACCAGTTCGCCGACCGGCGGAAGAACTTCTCGCTCAGCCGCGACCTCTACTGCGACGAGGGCGTCTTTCACGCCGATCTGGAGAATCTCTGGTATCGCGAATGGCTGTTTGCCATTCCCTCCTGCGACATCCCCAAGACCGGCAACCACGCCACGCTGCAGATCGGCGAATATCCGGTGGTGATCGTGCGCGGCGCCGACGGCCAGATCCGCGCCTTCCACAACGTCTGCCGCCATCGCGGCCAGCGGCTCTGCCCCAAGCAGAACGGCTCCTCGCCCAAGCTGGTCTGCCCCTATCACCAGTGGACCTACGACCTGGATGGCAAGCTGCTGTTCGCCCGCGACATGGGGCCGGATTTCGATGCCTCGAAATACAGCCTGAAGCCGGTGCATTGCCGGACCGAGGGCGGCATGGTCTTCATCTGCCTGGCCGACAACCCGCCGGATTTCGAACGCCTCGGCAGCTATCTGCGCGATTACGTCGGCGCCAGCGACCTGTCGAACGCCAAGGTCGCCTTCACCTCGACCATCGTCGAGAAGGGCAACTGGAAGCTGGTGATCGAAAACAACCGCGAATGCTACCATTGCGGCGGCAGCCATCCCTCGCTCTGCCGGACCTATTCCGACAACCCGCTGATGACGGTGATGGAGGGGCCCAACGCCGCCTCGCCCGAGATCCTGTCGCATTGGGACCGCTGCGACAAGGCCGGCCTGCCGGCGCGTTTCGTGAACGAGCCGGGGATGCAATGGCGCTTCGCCCGGGTGCCGCTGCTGAACAATGCCGAAAGCTTCACCATGTCCACCAAGGCGGCGGTGAACCGGCGCATGGGCACGATCCCGTGGAACGATGCCGGCAGCCTGATGTTCTATCACTTCCCGTCCAGCTGGAACCACTTCCTGCCCGACCACGCCATCGTCTTCCGCCTGCTGCCGATCTCGCCCACCGAGACCGAGGTGACGTCGAAATGGCTGGTCCACAAGGATGCGGTCGAGGGCGTGGACTACGACCTGCAGAAGCTGACCGAGGTCTGGCTGGCCACCAATGACGAGGACCGCCGCGTGGTCGAGGAGAACCAGAAGGGCATCCTGTCCCCCGCCTATGAGCCCGGCCCCTATTCGCCCAACCAGGAAGAGGGCGTGATCCATTTCGTCGACTGGTATGTGCGCCAGATGCTGGATCGCCTGTCCCCGACCCCGGCGATGGCTGCGGAATAATGGCGGTCCTGGTCAAGGCATTCGGCGACAAGCCGTGGAAGGACGACGAGCCGCTGGAATGCGTGATGGTGGTGCCCGAGACCTCGGACACCGCCACCTTCACCTTCCGCGCCCCCTCTGGCGCCTGGTTCGACTATCAGCCCGGCCAGTTCGTCACCCTGGACCTGCCGGTGCCGGGCGGCAACGTGCAGCGCACCTATACGATCAGCTCCAGCCCGTCGCGGCCGCTGTCCATCTCGGTCACGGTCAAGGCGCAGCCGGGCAGCGTCGGCGGGCGCTGGATGATCGACCACCTGCGGCCGGGGATGCGGCTCAAGGCTTTCGGGCCGGCGGGCATCTTCTCCTTCGTGCGGCACGAGGCGGCGAAATACCTGTTCATCTCGGCCGGTTCGGGCATCACCCCCGTGATGTCCATGACCACCTGGGCCTGGGATTCGGGCGAGATGCCGGACATCGTCTTCGTCCATGCCGCCCGCAGCCCCAGCGAGATCATCTTCCGCCAGCGGCTGGAGGGCATGGCCGACCGGGTGCCGGGCCTGCAGCTGCGCTTCACGGTCGAGGATTCCGACCCGTTCCGCACCTGGCACGGCTATCGCGGCCGGCTGAACCAGATCATGCTGGGCCTGATGGCCCCGGACTACCTGGAGCGCGAGGTGTTCTGCTGCGGGCCCGAGCCCTTCATGCAGGCGGTGCGCGACATGCTGATCGCGCTCGGCTTCGACATGGACCATTACCACCAGGAAAGCTTCGGCGCCCCGATCCGCAACGAATCCGAGGCCCCGGTGCTGGACGACGTCGTCCCGGACGAGGACAGCGCCGCCCAGATCACCTTCGAAAGCTCGGGCGTGGTGGCGAAATGCAACGAGACCGACACGGTGCTGGTGGTGGCCAAGGCCAACGGGCTGAACATCCCCTCGGGCTGCACCTTCGGCCTGTGCGGCACCTGCAAGGTCAGGAAGACCGCCGGCGAGGTGCATATGGTCCATAACGGCGGCATCACCGACGAGGATATCGAGGAAGGCTATATCCTGGCCTGCTGCTCGCATCCCATCGGCGCCGTCTCGGTCGAGGTCTGACGGGCCAGGGGCGCAGCTTGGCAAAGACCCTGGGTTTTTCTGGGAAAAGGGGCGGGCCGGAAGGGTCCGCCCCTTTTTCGTGCCAAGCTTGACAGAGCTACCATACCGCGCAATCCTGACCGCGTACCTATCGATATGACAGGCAAAGGAGGGCACGATGAACATCGACCTCTCGCGGCGCGGTTTCCTGAAACTGGCGGGCGCGGGTGTCGCGGCGACATCGCTCGGGGCCATGGGCTTCGGCGGGGCGGAGGCGGCGGAACAGGCGCATGTGCGTGCCTTCAAGCTGGCCTCGACGACCGAGACGCGCAACACCTGTCCCTATTGCTCGGTGGCCTGCGGCATCATCATCTATTCGAACGGCGACCTGAAGGCCGGCGAAGAGGCCAAGGTGATGCATATCGAAGGCGATGCCGACCATCCGACGAACCGCGGCACGCTTTGCCCGAAAGGCGCGGCGCTCAAGGATTTCGTCAATGCCGAGACGCGCCTGACCACGCCGCGCATCCGCCGGCCCGGTGCGGCCAGCTTCGAGGAGATCTCCTGGGAAGAGGCGCTGGACAAGATCGCCCGCGCGCTCAAGGACGACCGCGACGCCAACATGGTGCTGACCAACGACGACGGCGTGCCGGTCAACCGCTGGACCACCACCGGTTTCCTGGCTGCCTCGGCCACCACCAATGAAACCGCATGGCTGACCTACAAGGTGGTCAGGTCCATGGGGATCGTCGGATTCGACAACCAGGCGCGCGTCTGACACGGCCCCACGGTGTCCAGTTTGGGCCCGACATTTGGCCGTGGAGCGATGACCAACTCCTGGACCGACATCAAGAATACCGACCTCGTGGTCGTCATGGGCGGCAATGCCGCCGAAGCCCATCCCTGCGGCTTCAAATGGGTGACCGAGGCCAAGGCCGCCCGCGGCGCCAAGCTGATCGTGGTGGACCCGCGCTTCACCCGCACGGCTTCGGTGGCCGACTATTATGCGCCGATCCGGCCCGGCTCGGACATTGCCTTCCTGATGGGCCTGATCAACTGGATGATCCAGAATGACAAGGTGCAATGGGACTATGTCCGCCACTTCACCAACGCCCCCCTGATCGTGAAGGACGAATACGGCTGGAGCGACGGGCTGTTCACCGGCTACGACCCCGAAAAGCGCGATTATGACAAGTCGAGCTGGGACTATGTGATCGGCGAGGACGGCTTTGCCGCCGTGGACATGACGCTGGAGCATCCGCGCTGCGTCTGGAACCTGCTCAGGGAACATGTCTCGCGCTATACGCCCGAGCTGGTCGAGGAGGTCTGCGGCACGCCCCGGGACCGCTTCCTGAAGATCGCCGAGATGATCGGCGAATGTTCGGCGCCCGACAAGACCATGACCTCGATGTATGCGCTTGGCTGGACCCAGCACGCCAAGGGTGCGCAGAACATCCGCGGCATGGCCATGCTGCAGCTGATCCTGGGCAATATCGGCGTCCGGGGCGGCGGGATGAACGCGCTGCGCGGCCATTCGAACATCCAGGGGCTGACCGATATCGGGCTGATGTCGAACCTGATCCCCGGCTATCTGAACATCCCGACCGAGAAGGAGCCGGACTGGCAGACCTACATGTCCAGCCGCAGCTTCAAGCCGCTGCGGCCGGGCCAGACCAGCTATTGGCAGAACTATCCCAAGTTCATGGTCAGCTTCATGAAGGCGATGTGGGGCGACACCGCCACGGCCGAGAACGACTGGGCCTATCACTACCTGCCCAAGCTGGACGTGCCGACCTATGACATCCTGCGCATGTTCGAGCTGATGGATGTCGGCCAGGTGAACCTGTATTTCTGCCAGGGCTTCAACCCGCTGCTGGCCTTCCCCAACCGCGCCAAGGTGACCTCGGCCCTGTCCAGGCTGAAGCTTCTGGTTGTGATGGACCCGCTGGAGACCGAGACGGCGCATTTCTGGGAAAACCACGGCGAACATAACGACGTGGATACCGCCTCGATCCAGACCGAGGTGCTGGAGCTGCCCTCGTCCTGCTTTGCCGAGGATGACGGCGCGCTGGTCAATTCCGGGCGCTGGCTGCAATGGCACTGGTCTGCGGCGACGCCGCCCGGCCAGGCCAGGCATGACACCTGGATCATGGCGCAGATCTTCCTGCGGGTGAAGAAGCTCTATCAGGAAGAGGGCGGCGTCTTCCCCGACCCGATCCTGAACCTGACCTGGGACTATGCCGACCCCGACGAGCCCTCGCCCGAGGAACTGGCCAAGGAAATGAACGGCCGGGCGCTGGAGGATGTCTACGACCCCGCCGACCCGACGAAACTGCTGACCGCCAAGGGCAAGCAGTTGCTGAACTTCAGCCAGTATCGCGACGACGGCTCGACCATGGGCGCCTGCTGGATCTATTCCGGCTGCTGGAACGAGGACGGCAACAACATGGCCCGGCGGGACAATGCCGACCCGGACGAGACCGGTGCCTATCCGAACTGGACCTTCTCCTGGCCGCTGAACCGGCGGATCCTTTACAACCGCGCCTCTGCCGATCTGCAGGGCCGGCCCTGGGACCCCTCGCGCAAGCTTCTGGAATGGGACGGCGAGAAATGGACCGGCTATGACGTGCCCGACATCGCGCCGACCGCCAGGCCGGAAGAGGTCGGCCCCTTCATCATGAACCAGGAAGGCGTCTCGCGTCTGTTCAGCCGCGGCATGATGCGCGACGGCCCCTTCCCGACGCATATGGAGCCGTTCGAGTCGCCCCTGGCCAACGTGTTCAACCCGCAGATGCGCGGCAATCCGGTGGCGCGGGTCTTTGCCAGCGATGCCGAGCAGTTCGCCACCAGCGAGGAATTCCCGATCGCGGCGACCTCCTATCGCCTGACCGAGCATTTCCACTACTGGACCAAGCACAACCGCATCAACGCGGCCCTGCAGCCGGAATTCTTCGTCGAGATCAGCCGCGAGCTGGCCGCCGAAAAGGGCATCCGGCAGGGCGGCTGGGTGCGGGTCTGGTCCAAGCGGGGCGAGGTCAAGGCCAAGGCTCTGGTAACGGGGCGGCTGAAGCCGATGCAATGCGGCGACAGGCTGGTCCATGTCATCGGCATCCCGCTGCACTGGGGCTTCATGGGCGCGGCGCGCAAGGGGTTCGGGCCGAACAGCCTGACGCCTTTTGTCGGCGACGCCAATGTGGAAACGCCTGAATTCAAGGCGTTCCTGGTCAATATCGAACCCGCGACAGGGGAGGCCGTGTCATGACGACGGACCCGAACCTCGACAGCCCGCGCACGGCGGTCTCGAATCCGCCGGTGCAGCCGATGCAGGCCAATCTGGGGCCGGGCGACGTCGTCCGCGCCTCGGCCATGCCCGACCTGCCGCCGCCGACGCGCGAATTGACGCCGGTGGCCAAGCTGATCGACGTGTCGAAATGCATCGGCTGCAAGGCCTGCCAATCGGCCTGCGCCGAATGGAACGACACCTATCCCGAGATCGAGGAAAACGTCGGCCTTTACGAAAATCCGCACGACCTGACGCCCGACATGTTCACCCTGATGCGGTTCTCGGAATACGAGAATCCGCAGACCGGGGATTTCGAATGGCTGATCCGCAAGGACGGCTGCATGCATTGCGCCGATCCGGGCTGCCTCAAGGCCTGCCCGGCCCCCGGCGCCATCGTGCAATATTCGAACGGCATCGTGGATTTCATCCACGAGAACTGCATCGGTTGCGGCTATTGCGTGACCGGCTGTCCCTTCGACATCCCGCGCATCAGCCAGAAAACCCATGTCAGCTACAAATGCACGCTGTGCTCGGACCGCGTGGCGGTGGGCCAGGGCCCGGCCTGCGCCAAGGCCTGCCCCACCCAGGCCATCGTCTTCGGCACCAAGGAGGACATGCTGGCCCATGCCGAGGCGCGGGTCGAGGATCTGAAGTCGCGCGGCTACGACAATGCCGGCATCTACGATCCGCAGGGCGTGGGCGGCACGCATGTCTTCTATGTGCTGCATCATGCCGACCAGCCCTCGCTTTATTCCGACCTGCCGGAACAGCCGCGCATCTCGCCGGTGGTCGAGGGCTGGAAGGGCGTGACCAAGACGCTGGGCCTGGCCGCCATCGGCGCCGCGGCCATCGGTTCGGTCCTGCACGGGCTGATGACGCGCGCTAACAAGGTCTCGGCCGAGGATGAGAGCCATGCCGAGGAACTGGTCGAGGGCCGCGAGCCCCCGGTCCCGCCGGGAAGGGAGGTGCTGTGATGCCGAAACGCATGTTCTCGGCCCCGGGCGACCATATCGAAAGCCGCCATCCGGTCACGGTCAGCCGCTATCGCGGCATCACGCGGTTGAACCATTGGGTGACGGCGGCCAGCCTGATCGTGCTGCTGCTTTCGGGGCTGGCGCTGTTTCACCCGGCGCTCTACTTCCTGACCGGGCTGTTCGGCGGCGGGCAGATGACGCGCTGGCTGCATCCCTTCGTGGGCGTGCTGCTGTTCTTCAGCTTCCTGCTGCTGTTCCTGCAGATGTGGCGGCTGAACCTGCCCCGCCCCGAGGACCGCACCTGGGTCAGCCATATCGGCGAGGTCGTCCGCGGCGAAGAGGAAAAGCTGCCCGAGCTGGGCAAATACAATGCCGGGCAGAAATTCGTCTTCTGGGCCATGTCGGTGCTGATCGTGGTGCTGATCGTCTCGGGCGTGATGATCTGGCAGCAATATTTCCCCGATCTGGTCTCGATCGCGGTGCGGCGCTGGGCGGTGCTGATCCATGCGCTGGCGGCGGTGGCGATCATCCTGACCTTCATCCTGCATGTCTATGCGGCGATCTGGACCCGCGGCACCATCCGCGCCATGACGCGCGGCACGGTGACCGGCGGCTGGGCCTGGCGGCACCATCGCAAATGGCTGCGCGAACTGGCTGGACGCGAGGGAGGCGGCCCGGCAGAGTAGGCCAAAGCGACCCGAAAGGAAGCCATGTCCACCGCCCTGAATCCCGATCCCGCGATGATCGGCGGCGTCGCCAAGGTCCCCCTGGCGCGCCTGCCCGAGCCCGCGGCGCTGTTCTCGACCCGCGCCGAGCGGTTCGATTTCCTGGCCGGGCACAGCCCGAACCTTGCCCCCTACCTGCGGTTTCTGGCCGGGATCTGCCGGGCGCAGGCCGGTCTGGTCGGCGACCTGCCCCGCCCCGAGGCGCAGCCGCCCGAGCGGATCGAACTGGCTCGCGCCAGCCGCATGTCGCCCTTGGACCGCAACGTCATGCGCGACGGGCTGGCGCAGGCGCTGCCGCTGCTGCTGGAGCGGCTCGCCTCGCTTGAGATGCCCGAGCCGGCGCGGCTGGCGCTGGGGGCCCTGCAGGCGGCCGAGCCCGCGGATCTGGACTGGGTGATGGGCAATGTGCTGACCGACATCATCCCCGAGGACAGCGTCGCCCCGCATCTGTTCGCCGCCGCCGCCCTGCAGGTCCATGCCGCGATGCAGGCGGCTGCGCTGGACGCCGAAAAACTGGTGCCGATCCGCACCGGCACCTGCCCGGCCTGCGGCGGCCGCCCGGCCACCAGCCTCGTCACCGAAAGCCTTGGAGCCGAAGGGGCGCGCTATTGCGCCTGCGCCACCTGCCAGACGCTGTGGAACGAGGTGCGGGTGAAATGCCTCTGCTGCGGCTCGACCAAGGGCATCTCCTATCGCTCGGTCGAGACCGGCGAGGCCACGGTCAAGGCCGAGGTCTGCCGCGAATGCGGCAGCTGGGTCAAGATCCTGTATCAGAATCGCAATCCCTCGCTGGAACCCATCGCCGACGACGTCGCCAGCCTGGGCCTCGACCTGATGATGCGGGACACCGAATGGAAGCGGGGCGGCTTCGACCCCTTCCTGACCGGCTATTGACGGCGGCGCGGCGCGGGCGATGATCGTCGGCACGGCGGGGCATATCGACCATGGCAAGACGGCGCTGGTCCGGGCCCTGACCGGGATCGAGACCGACCGGCTGGCCGAGGAAAAGGCCCGCGGCATCACCATCGAACTGGGCTTCGCCTATGCCGATCTGGGCGGCGGCGCCGTGACCGGTTTCGTCGATGTGCCGGGGCACGAGAAATTCGTCCATACCATGCTGGCCGGGGCCGGCGGCATCGACCTGGCGCTGCTGGTCGTCGCCGCCGATGACGGCATCATGCCGCAGACGCGCGAGCATCTGGCGATCCTCGACCTTCTGGGCATCAACCGCGGCATGGTCGCGCTGACCAAATCCGACCTGGCCCCGCCCGAACGCATCGCCCGGCTTTCCGCCCGGATCGCGGAGCTGCTGGCCCCGACCGGCCTTGCCGGCGCGCCGGTCTTTCCGGTCTCGTCCCTGACCGGCGCGGGCATCGACGCCCTGCGCGCCGCGCTGGTGCAGGCCGAGGCGCAGACCGCCGCCCGCGCCACCGAGGCGCGGTTCCGCCTGGCCATCGACCGCAGCTTCACCCTGGCCGGGACGGGCACCGTGGTCACCGGCACCGTGCTGTCGGGCCGGGTCGCGGCGGGCGACCAGATCGTCCTCAGCCCCTCCGGCCTGCCGGCCCGCGTGCGGGGCATCCACGCCCAGAACCGCAAGGCCGAAACCGGCCTTGCCGGCCAGCGTTGCGCGCTGAACCTCGCCGGCGAAGGGGTGACGCGCGAGGCGATCCATCGCGGCGACGTGGCGCTGGACCCGGCGCTGCACGCGCCCACCCAGCGCATCGACGTGATCCTGCGCGTGCTGGACGGCGAGCCCAGGCCGCTGGCGACATGGTTCCCCGCCCGCCTGCATCTGGGCGCGGCCGAGACCGGCGCCCGCATCGTGCCGCTGGAGGGGCCGCTGGCGCCGGGCGGCGAAGGGCTGGCGCAGCTCGTCCTCGACCGCCCGTTGGCCGCGACGCTGGGCGAACGCTTCATCCTGCGCGACGTCTCGGCCCGGCGCACCATCGGCGGCGGGCGGCTGATCGACCTGCGCGCCCCCGCCCGCCACCGCGCCCGGCCCGAGCGGCTGGCCGCGCTGCGCGCCATGGCCCTGCCCGACCCGGCCGAGGCGCTGTCGGCGCTGGCCGGGCTGGCGCTGATCGACCTCGACGCCTTCGCCCGCGACCGCGCCCTGTCGCCCGCCGGGCTGGAGCGCGCCGCCGCCGCCTCTGGCATCGCCATCGTTCCCGGCACGCGGCAGGCGCTCGCCCCCGCCCGGCTCAAGGCGCTGCGCGAACGGATGCAGGGGGAACTGGCGGCTTTCCATGCCGAGAACGCCGATCTTCAGGGGCTGGGCCGGGAAAAGCTGCGGCTCGCGCTCGTCCCGCGCCTGTCCAAGCCGGATTTCGCCGCCTTCATCCGCGCCGAGGCGGCGGCGGGCCGCATCGCGCTGGACGGCGCCTTCATCCGCTTGCCCGGCCACCTGCCGCGCCTCTCGCCCGAGGACGAGGCGCTGCTGGACCGCATCCTGCCGCGGCTTTCGGGCGAGGAACGCTTCCGCCCGCCGCGCGTGCGCGACTTTGCCCACGAACTCGGTGCGGACGAGGCCGAACTGCGCCGCATGATGCGCATGGCCGCCCGGCAGGGCCGCATCGACCAGATCGCGCATGACCATTTCTTCGCCCGCGCCACCACCATCGAGATGGTCGGCATCATCCGCGAGCTGTCCGCGCAGGCGCCGGACGGCTGGTTCACCGCCCCGGCCTTTCGCGACCGGGTGCAGAACGGCCGCAAGGTGGCGATCCAGATCCTTGACTTCTTCGACCGGCTCGGTCTGACCTTGCGTCGCGGCGATCTTCGTCGCATCAACCCGCATCGGATCGACCTGTTCACCCCGGACAGGCCGGACGGTCAGGACTAGGGAAGAGAAGCGTCCCCGGTGGGGCGGCCGGACTTCAAATCCGGTTGGGGCAGTGAGCCTGTCCCGGGTGGGTTCGACTCCCACTCTCTTCCGCCGGATGCGACGAAAGGACGGCAATGAACAGCATGACGCTCGGCAACGGCGAGGTTCGGGTCAGCGGGGTCTGCCTGGGCACGATGACCTTCGGCAACCAGACCCCGGCGGCCGAGGCCCATGCCCAGATGGACCGGGCGCTGGCCGCCGGGATCGGCTTCTTCGACACGGCCGAGATGTATCCGGTGAACCCGGTCCGGCGCGAGACCGTCGGCCGAAGCGAGGAGATCATCGGCGATTGGCTGGCCGCGCGCGGTGGCCGCGACCGCGTGCAGATCGCCACCAAGGTGACCGGCCCCAGCGGCACCGTCCGGGCCGAGGGCTATGACGGCGCCATCCTGCGCCGGACCGTCGACGCCTCGCTGAAGCGGCTCAGGACCGATCATATCGACCTCTATCAGCTGCACTGGCCGCTGCGCGGCAGCTACGCCTTTCGCCAGAACTGGCGTTACGACCCCTCGCAGCAGGACCGTGCCGCGACGCTGGCGCATATGGCGGATGTGCTGGAAGCGGCGGCCGATCTGCACCGGGCCGGCAAGATCCGCGCCTTCGGCCTGTCGAACGAATCCGCCTGGGGCACGGCGCGCTGGATCGACACGGCCGAGCGGCTGGGCGCGCCCCGCGTCGCGGCGATCCAGAATGAATATTCCCTGCTCTACCGCGCCTACGACACCGACCTGGCCGAGCTTGCGGTGAATGAGGGGGTGACGCTGCTTGCCTATTCGCCGCTGGCGGCGGGGCTCCTGACCGGCAAATACCAGGACGGCGGCAACCCGCCGGGCAGCCGGGCGGCGGTCGATGTCGAAACCGGCGGCCTGGGCAACCTGGGCGGCCGCCGCACCGACCGCGCGATCGAGGCCGTCGCGGCCTGGCTGAAGCTGGCGGCCGAGCTGGGGCTGGACCCGGTCCACATGGCCATCGCCTTCACCCGGCAGCGGCCGTTCCCGTCGATCCCGATCATCGGCGCCACCGATGCGGCGCAGCTCGACCACCTGCTTGCCGGCCTGGACCTGGTGCTGTCCGACGAGGCGCTGCGGCGCATCGACCAGCTGCACCGCGTCCATCCCATGCCCTATTGAGCCGACGCGACGGAACCGTTGGCAGCGCCGCCGGGGGCGGGCAATCTGCCCGCGACCCGACCGGAGGAGAAACCATGCTGCCGCCCATCCTTGCCCACCTGCGCATTCCCGTCGTCGCCTCGCCGATGTTCATCGTCTCGGGGCCCGATCTGGTGATCGCGCAATGCAAGGCCGGCATCGTCGGCAGCTTCCCGGCGCTGAACGCCCGTGAAAAGGATGGCGAGCCGCCGCTGCTCGACGCCTGGCTGACCCGCATCGCCGAGGAACTCGACCGCCACAACCAGGCCAATCCCGACCATCCCGCGGCGCCCTTCGCGGTGAACCAGATCGTGCACCGCTCGAACGCCCGGCTGCAGCGCGATATCGAGATCTGCCACAGGCACAGGGTGCCGATCTGGATCACCAGCCTGGGCGCCCGGCCCGAGGTGAACGCGGCGGCGCATGACTGCGGCGGCATCGCCCTGCATGACGTGATCAACAACAGCTTCGCCCGCAAGGCGATCGAAAAGGGCGCCGACGGGCTGATCGCGGTCGCGGCGGGGGCCGGCGGTCATGCCGGCCCGCAATCGCCCTTTGCCCTGGTCCAGGAAATCCGCGCCTGGTTCGACGGCCCGCTGCTGCTCTCCGGCGCCATCGCCACCGGTCGGGCGGTGCTGGCGGCGCAGGCCATGGGCGCCGATCTGGCCTATGTCGGCAGCCCCTTCATCGCCACCGAGGAAGCCAACGCTCCCGCCGACTACAAGCGCATGATCGTGGATTCCGGTGCCGAGGACGTGGTCACCTCCTCGCTCTTCACCGGCGTCTCGGGCAATTACCTCGCGCCCTCGATCCGCGCCGCCGGGCTCGACCCGGAAAACCTCGCGACGGCCGATGCCACGGCGATGGATTTCGACAAGGCCACCTCGGGCGGCAAACCCAAGGCCTGGAGCCAGATCTGGGGCTCGGGCCAGGGCATCGGCGTGGTCAAATCCGTGACCCCGGCCGCCGAACTGATCGACCGCCTGGCCACGGAATATGCCGCCGCCCGCCGCCGCCTCTGCGCCGACTGAGCGCGCTTCACCGTTTCCCAAATACTCAAGAAGCCGCGCGCCTAGGGCCCGCGGCTTCTTTGCTCTGCAAATACCCCCGGCGACGCCGCAACCGGCGCCCAGGACTCAGCTGACCGCCAGCCCCTCGGTGGTGGCGAAGAACATCGCCTGGCTGACCGCCGAGCGCACCTGCTCCTCGGAATAGGGTTTCGAGATCAGGAAGGCCGGCTCGGGCCGGTCCCCGGTCAAGAGCCGCTCGGGGAAGGCGGTGATGAAGATCACCGGAATGTCGCCCATGTCGCGCAAGAGCTCGTTCACCGCATCGATGCCCGAGGAGCCGTCGGCCAGCTGGATATCGGCCAGGATCAGGTCGGGGCGCTTCTGATGCGCCAGATCGACGGCGGCGGCATGGGTGCGGGCGATGCCGGTGACATCGTGGCCCATGGCCTGCACGATGCCCTTCAGGTCCATGGCGATGATGGTCTCGTCCTCGATCACCATGACCTTGCCGGTCAGCGACTGCCCCATCTCGTTCAGCGCGATCTGCACCAGCTCCTCGGCCTCGTCCTGCGGACATTGCATGATCTGCGCGATCTGGTCGTAGCGCAGTTCCTCGATGGTGCGCAGCAGCAGCGCCTCGCGGGAATTCGGGGTCAGCCCGCGCAGATGCGCCTGGGCGCGGGCCTCGCGCGGGGTCTGGGTTTCCAGCTCGACCGGCTGGCCCGAGCTTTGCCAGATCGCATGGAAGGTGCGGAACAGCCCGATTCGGGTGTCCTCGCCGTCCATCAGGCTGCGGTCGGTCAGGATCGCCTCCAGCGTGGCGGCGGCGTAATTGTCGCCGGCGGTCTGGCTGCCGGTCAGCGCACGCGCGTAGCGCCGCAGATAGGGCAATTCCCGGCTGATGGACTGGGCAAGATCCGCTGCGGTCATGGCTACCTCGAAAAAAGCGTCGTGTGTCGGAACCTGATCGGATAGGTAACGGTTAGGCAAGGTGCGCACAAGATTACCGGGAATAACTAAAAAATGAATACCAGGCGTGAGGAACGCAGGCGAGCAGCCATAGAAAAGCAGATCGACGAGAATCTGCGCCGGGTCTATGAACAGGACGCGACGCAGCAGATTCCAGACAGGTTCTTGCAATTGCTCGACAAATTGCGCGAGCAGGAGTGAGCTGAATGACCGATCGCAAAGCGGCGCAAACCGCCCGCCCCGAGGCCCATGGCGATCCTCGGGACGAGCTGGTCGAGCACCTGCCGGCGCTGCGCGCCTTCGCGCTGTCGCTCACGCGCGAGGGGGCCTCGGCCGACGACCTCGTGCAGGACACCATCGTCAAGGCCTGGACGCATATCGACAAGTTCCAGCCCGGCACCAACCTGCGGGCCTGGCTGTTCACCATCCTGCGCAACACCTTCTATTCCGCGCGCCGAAAGACCCGGCGCGAGGTCAGCGATACCGATGGCGTCCATGCCGCCCGGCAGGCCACCCGCCCCGAGCATGACGGCCGTCTGGCGCTGAACGACTTCCGCGCCGCCTTCGAGCAGCTGCCCGACGAGCAGCGCGAGGCGCTGATCCTGGTCGGGGCCTCGGGCTTTTCCTACGAGGAGGCGGCGGCGATGACCGGCGTGGCCGTGGGCACCGTCAAGTCGCGCGCCAATCGCGGCCGCCGCCGGCTGGCCGAACTGCTGCAGCTTGAGGAGGGCGAGGAGCTGGAGATGACCGACCGTGCCACTCTGGCGGTGATGGCGCAGAACACCCCGATCCTGCGCTGAGATGCCGTCGTGCTGCGGCGCCTGCTGGACAAGCTGGAATTCACCAAGGGCCTCGGCTTTCGGCTGGGCGGCCTGCTGTCGGTGGCGATCCTGCCCATCGGGCTGATCTCGGTCATTCAGACCCTGCACCTGTCGCGCGAATACGAACGCTCCTCGGAAATCGCGCTGCTGGGCCGCACCGCCACCGCCGCCGCCGGGGAGCGCGCGCTCTTGCAAAGCGCGCTCGGCACTGCCGACGCGCTGGGTCCGGCGGTGCTGGAAACCATGGACCGGCCGCAGGCCTGTTCCGACATCATGCGCGGCCTGGTGCAGCGCACGGTGAATTTCGTCTATGCCGGCTTCACCCGGCTGGACGGGATGACGGAATGTTCCTCGGTGCGCGGGGTCCATGACCTGACCGGCGAATCCGCCTTTCAGCAGTTCATCGACAGTCCCGGCACATTGGTCACCACCAGCGAGGACGGGCCGGTCACCGGCAAGTCGGTGGTGGTGGTCATCCAGCCGCTTTATCGCGGGGTCGAGCTTCTGGGCTTCATCGCCGTCTCGATGTCGCATGACCTGCTGCGCTCGACCCATGTCTCGGGGCTGGGGACCGAGGGCGCGCGCATCCTGACCTTCAACAACCAGGGCGAGGTGATCTCCTCGGACCGCGAGGGGGCGGGCGACATCGCCGAGGTGCTGCCGCGCGGCAAGTCCCTGCCCTCGCTCTTGTCGCGCAGCGAGACCACTTTCCGCGATCTCTCGAACTCGGGCGAGCGGCGGGTGTTCAGCGTCGTGCCGGTGGTGCCGGGGCTGGTCTATGCGCTTGGGTCGTGGAACCGCGCCGAATCCGGCATCACCGGCATCGACATCACCCGGCGCACGGCGTTGATCCTGCCGCTGATCCTCTGGGCCGCCTCGCTGGCGGTCGCCTATTTCGCGGTCTACCGGCTGGTGCTGCGCCATATCCGCGAGTTGCGCGGCCAGATGCGCCGCTTCGCCATCGGCGACCGCTCGGCCCCGCCGCCGGTGCTGGCCGACGCGCCCGCCGAGATCGAGGACATGAGCCAGACCTTCCACAACATGGCCCGCATCCTGATCCGCGACGAAGAGGCGATGGAGGCCGCCGTCAACGAAAAGACCGTGCTGCTGAAAGAGGTGCATCACCGGGTCAAGAACAACCTGCAGCTGATCGCCTCGATCATCAACATGCAGATCCGGGTGATCGACCACGACGATGCCCGGCGGGTGCTGCGTTCGGTGCAGGACCGGGTGGCCTCGCTGGCGACGATCTATCGCAACCTCTACCAGGCCGAGCATCTGGATTCTGTCGAGGCCGACCGGCTGATCCGCGACATCATCAACCAGATGACCAACGCCTCGGTCGGGCCCGGCGCCGGGCTGCGCATCGACACCCGCCTGGAACCGCTGGTGCTGATGCCCGATCAGGCGGTTCCGCTGACGCTGCTGGCCACCGAGGCCTTTACCAATGCGCTGAAATATTCCGGCGCTTCCGGCCCGGATGCGGAACCCTGGGTGCGGGTGTCGCTGCGCGCGGACGGGCCGGGCCATGCCGTGCTGGAGGTCGAGAACTCCATCGGCGCCAGCACGCTGGCCGAGGGCACGGGCCTCGGCAGCCAGCTGATCGAGGCCTTCGCCACCCAGCTGGAAGGCGAGGCCGAGCAGGAGACCGGCGACGGCCGCTTCCTCTTGCGGCTGCGGTTCCGGGTCGAACACCTGCCCAAGCGCGACCATGCCGAGATGCCGCGGGTGGTGCTGACCTCGGCCGCGCGGCCGGGCGCGCGCCACTAGCGGCGGCGATCGCGCAAGGATCGCGGAGGGATCGGCGGCCCGATCCGCCCGCGACAAGGCCCGCGACAAGGCTCGGGGCGCGGTTTCCGCATGGAATCGTCCCCTGCGGCCGCCTGCCCGCTCTGGCGGCCGGATGCGGCGCGCGGCACCGGCCGTTGCCACCCGCCTTGCCGCCTGCTAGCGTCGCGGTGACGCGCCGCGGTTCCCGTCCGCCGGCTGGGCGCCCGGAAAGGAAACCGCATGCCCGATCCCGTGAATCTGCTGGCCTTTGCGCTCCTGTCGCTGGGCATGGTGCTGACGCCCGGTCCCAACATGGTCTATCTTGTCTCGCGCTCGATCTGCCAGGGGCCGCTGGCGGGGCTGATCTCGTTGGGCGGGGTGGCGCTGGGATTCGTGTTCTACATGCTCTGCGCGGCTTTCGGGATCACCGCCTTCGTCATGGCGGTGCCCTATGCCTATGACGCATTGCGGCTTGCCGGCGCGGCCTATCTGCTCTGGCTGGCCTGACAGGCGGTGCGGCCGGGCGGCCGCTCGCCCTTTCAGGTCCAGGACCTGCCCCGGGACAGCGCGCGCAGGCTTTTCGCCATGGGCTTCCTGACCAACCTGCTCAATCCCAAGATCGCGGTGATGTATCTGTCCCTGCTGCCCCAGTTCGTGACCCCCGACCAGGGCAGCGTGCTGGCGCAGTCGCTGGCCCTTGGCAGCACGCAGATCGCGATCAGCGTCAGCGTGAACGCGGCCATCGCGCTGGCGGCGGGCGGCATCACGGGTTTTCTGGCCGGGCGTCCGCTGTGGCTGGTCGTCCAGCGCTGGCTGATGGGCACGGTCCTGGCGGGGCTTGCCCTGCGGATGATGGCCGAAAGCCGCCGCTGACCTTCCGGTAGAGGGGGCCCGCGCGCAGGCTAGGGTTCGAAGCGGCTGGCGGCGTCGCGGTCGCGCGCGTATCGCCGGGCAAGCGGAAAGGGCGGCAGCCAGGCTTCGCGGCGGATGGTCCAGAGCTCATAGCTGGGCTTCAGCTGGTCGGGCGCATCCAGCGCCCCCAGATGCAGCTCGACCTCGTCGCCGCTGCGCGAAAACACGGAGGAGCCGCAGCGAGGGCAGAAAAACCGCCCGGCATAGTCGCGGGTCTCGCCCTCGACGGTCACCGCCTGCCGGGGGAACACCGCCGAGGCATGGAAAAGCGCGCCGTGATGCTTGCGGCAATCAAGGCAATGGCACAGGCCGACCCGCCAGGGCCGGCCCGATGCCACGATCCGCACCCTGCCGCACAGGCAGCCGCCGGTGAATCGTTCCATGCTGCGCCCTCCCTCAGGATCGGGCCTGGCGGAATCCGGGCTGCGCACCGGCGTTCTCACTTTCCCGATGTCCGGTTCTTCCGCGTTGCCTGGCGCAGCTTCTTCGCGGCGACGAAGCGGCGGCGGCGGGACAGCTCCACGTTGATCAGCGCCCCCAGCATCACGGTGAAGCCGCCCAGATAGAACCACATCAGCAGCGCGATCACCGCGCCGATCGAGCCATAGATGCGGTTGTAGCTGTTGAAACTGGTCAGATAGGCGGAAAAGCCGTAGGAGACAGCCGCCCAGGCCAGCGCCGCGAACAGCGAGCCCCAGGTGAAGATCGGCGTGCGCGGCGTCTTCACGTTCGGCCCGAAGCGATAGAGGATGCCGATCACCACCAGCACGATGAAAAAGATCGCCATCCAGGGCAGCGCGCCGATCAGCCAGTTGCGCAGCGGCACGTCGGGCAGGAAGTTGAAGGCGATGGGCACCACGATGATCGTGGCCAGCCCCAGGGCGATCACCAGCACGATGACCAGCGTCAGCACATAGGCCAGCAGGAACCCCATGACCGTGGAATGCGAGCGCACGCCATAGGCTGCGTTCAGCCCGCGGATCAGCCCGTCCACCCCGGCCCGGGCCGAGACGGTGGCGATGATGAAGGAAATCGCCGTGGTCCAGCCCAGCTGCGTGCGCCCCGCCGCCACCAGCGCGCTGATCTGGCCATAGATGATGTCGGCGGCGCTGGGGGGGATGAAGCCGTCCGTGGTATGGACATATTGCTCGATCACCTGCGGGTCGTTCCACAGCCCCCACAGCGCGAACAGCGCCGCCAGTCCGGGAAACACCGCGAACATGGCGTAGAACGCCACCCCGGCGGCGATCAGGCTCATGTGGATCTTGTCCATCCGCTCGAAGACCGCCAGGATGAACTGCCACCAATCCCTGATCAAGGTTCCGTCCTCATCGGTTGCGTTCCGTGGCTCTGCAGGAAAACGGCTCGTCCCGCCCGAATGTTCCGTCCCTAGGGCCCTTCCGTCGGGGCGTAGCGCAGCCAGACCGCCTTTTCGCCCAGCTTCGCGACGAAGGCGGCATGGGCCTCGGCCTCGGCCTCGGTGATGCGGGGGGGCAGCGGGCGCGGCCTTTGCCCCCGCGGCGCAGCGCCGCCGCGCGCCTGCGGTCCCGATCCCGCGCCGCGCAGCGGCCCGCTGTCCAGCACCAGCCCCGGCTGGCGGCCGCCGCGCAGCGCCAGATAGACCTCGGCCAGAAGCTCGCTGTCCAGAAGCGCGCCGTGCAGCGTGCGGTTCGAGTTGTCGATGCGGAAGCGCCGGCACAGCGCGTCGAGCGAGTTCTGCGCGCCGGGAAACTGGCTGCGCGCCAGTTCCAGCGTGTCCACGGCCCGGCTGTAGGGCATCACCGGATAGCCGCAAAGCCGCAGCTCGGCGTTCAGGAATTTCATGTCGAAGCCGGCATTGTGGATCACCAGCCGGGCCTCCTCGCCGATGAAGGCGATGAAGTCGGCGGCCACCTCGGCGAATTTCGGCTTGTCGCGCAGGAAGTCGTCGCCGAGGCCATGCACCTCGAAGGCTTCCTGCGGCATCGGGCGCTCGGGGTTGATATAGACGTGGAAGGTCCGGCCGGTGGGCAGGTGGTTCATCAGTTCGACCGCGCCGATCTCGACGATGCGGTCGCCGCTGTCGGGGTCGAAGCCGGTGGTTTCGGTATCCAGGACGATCTCACGCATGGTCGCGTTTTGCCATGATCCGGGCGCAGATGTCCACGATGGCGGCGCGCGCGCCCTCCAGCGTGTCCGAGGGGATCACCCAGTCGGCCCGCGCCCGCTTTTCCGCATCCGGCATCTGCCGCGACAGGATCAGGCGGAAGCTCTCCTCGGTCATGCCGGGGCGGGCCAGTACCCGCGCCCGCTGCACCTCGGCCGGGGCCGAGACCACGGCGACCCCGTCCATCGCCGCCTGCGACCCGCCCTCGAACAGCAGGGGAATGTCCAGCACCACGATGGGCGCATCCTCATGCGCGGCGATGAAGGCGGCGCGATCCTCGGCCACCAGCGGGTGCACGATGGATTCGAGCCGGGCAAATCCGCCGGGATCGGCCGCCAGCACCTCGCGCAGCGCGGCGCGGTCGATGCCGCCGTCCTTCAGGGCAGCGGGAAAGGCCGCCGCGACCGGGACCACCGCCGCCCCGCCCGGGGCGTAAAGCCGATGCACCGCGGCATCCGCGTCCCAGACCGGATGGCCCAGTTCGCGGAACATCCGCGCGGCGGTGGATTTCCCCATGCCTATCCCGCCGGTCAGACCCAGCAGGAAGCTCATGCCAGCACGGCCCGGCGCAGGTCGTCGTCGACCTCGGGGCGCTGGCCGAACCAGCGTTCGAATCCCGGCGCGGCCTGGTGCAAGAGCATGCCCAGCCCGTCGACGATCTCGCAGCCGCGCGCCTGCGCCTCCTCCAGAAAGGGCGTCATCAGCGGCGTATAGACCAGATCGGTGACCAGCGTGCCCGGTGCCAGCGCCTCCAGCGGCAGGCGCAGCGACGGCTTGCCCTCCATCCCCATCGAGGTGGCGTTCACCACGGTCACCGCGCCCTCCAGCATGTTGCCGGCCTGCGCCCAGTCATAGACCACCACCTTGGCGCCGAACTCGGCCCGGATCTGCTCGGCCCGGATGCGGGTGCGGTTGGCGATGCGCAGCTCGGGCACCCCGCTTTCCAGAAGCGAGGCGACGACGGCCCGCGCCGCGCCACCTGCGCCGATCACCGCGGCGGGGCCCAGATCGGGGATCCAGTCGGGCGCATGCTGCCGGATATTGGCGATGAAGCCGTAGCCGTCGGTATTGTCGGCATGGATCTTGCCGTCGGCGCGAAAGATCAGCGTGTTCGCCGCCCCGATCAGCGCCGCGCGGTCGGTCACCACGTCGGCCAGGGCCAGCACGCTTTCCTTGTGCGGGATGGTGACATTGGCGCCGGCGAAACCCATGCGCGGCATGGCGCGCAGCACCTCGGCCAGATGCTCGGGCATCACCGGCAGCGGCACGTAATGCCCGGCGATGCCATAGCGCGCCAGCCAGTGCCCGTGCAGCCGGGGCGAGCGCGAATGCGCCACCGGCCAGCCGATGACCCCGGCAAGGGGCGCGTGTTTCGGGGCGGGCGAACTGTCGGCCATGCTGGTCCTGCGATGCTTGCCATGCGGGGCCGGCGGCCCCGCGGCGGCATAGGTTGAACGTTGCGACACAAGTGCAATCCGGCCGGGCCGGGGTCAAGCCGTATCGCCTGCCGCAGGCCGGGGCCATGGCAGGAATGCAACCCCGGGATGCGTCAGACCACGCTCATCTCGGGCAGGCCGCCTTCGGCCACCAGGTCCTCCAGCGTCAGCGATTCGATCAGCAGCAGATAGGACCAGAACACCTGGCCGAACATGCGGCGCAGCCGGCAGGTCGCCTCGTCCTCGCAATCCTCGCAGCGCTGATAGGACCGGCGCGACAGGCAGGGCAAGGGCGCGATGGGTCCGTCGACCTGGCGCAGAAGCTCGCCGATCGAGATTTCCTTGGGCCGCTTGATCAGCACATAGCCGCCCGCCCGCCCCCGGCGCGAGCCGACATAGCCGGCATTGCGCAGCTCCAGCATGATGTGCTCCAGAAAACGCTTGGGCGCGCCGGACCGCTGCGCGATCTCCTCGATCGTCAGGGCATTGCCGCCGGCGGCCACCTCATCTGCCAGGGCCATCAGCGCCTTGATGGCATATTTCGTCTTCTGCGAGATCATAAGGGGAATCCTTAGTGTTCGCCGGTCGATCATGCAACGATTTCGGCAAGATTTCGCGGGTCGGTCGCGATTTCATCCAGGAACCATCGCCAGAGCGTTATCGTTTTGACACATTGTCCGCGCATTTCTGCCGGGCAATAACCAAGGAGTAGATCATGCGCATCGCAGTCCTCGGCGGCGACGGATTTGTCGGCTGGCCGACCGCCCTGCACCTGTCCGAGCTGGGGCACGATATCCATATCGTGGACAACCTGTCGCGGCGCTGGATAGATACCGAGCTGGGCGTGCAGTCGCTGACGCCGATGGATTCGATCCAGGAACGCTGCCGGATCTGGCACCAGGAAACCGGGCGCAGGATCCATTTCCACCTGCTGAACCTGGCCACCGAATACGAGCGTCTCAAGTCCTGGCTGGCCGAGCACCGCCCCGACGCGGTGATCCATTTCGCCGAGCAGCGCGCCGCGCCCTATTCGATGAAGACCGACCGCCACAAGGTCTATACCGTGGGCAACAACATCAACGCCACGCATAACCTGCTGGCGGCGCTGGTGGAGACCGGCATCGACGCGCATCTGCTGCATCTGGGCACCATGGGGGTCTATGGCTATTCCACCGTCGGCGCGCCGATCCCCGAGGGCTATCTGGACGTGTCGATCGACACGCCCGCCGGCCCGCGCGCGCAGCAGATCCTGTATCCGACCCGTCCCGGCTCGGTCTATCACATGACCAAGAGCCTCGATCAGATCCTGTTCCAGTTCTACGCCCAGAACGACGGGCTGCGCATCACCGACCTGCATCAGGGCATCGTCTGGGGCACCCATACCGACCAGACCCGCCGGCACGAGCAGTTGATCAACCGCTTCGACTATGACGGCGATTACGGCACGGTGCTGAACCGCTTCCTGATCCAGGCGGCTATCGGCTATCCGCTGACCGTGCACGGCACCGGCGGCCAGACCCGCGCCTTCATCCATATCCAGGATTCGGTGCGCTGCATCGAGCTGGCGCTGAAGGACGCGCCGGCCTCGGGCGAGCGGGTGCGGATCTTCAACCAGATGACCGAGACGCATCGCGTCCGCGACCTGGCGGAAATGGTCGCCCGCATGACCGGGGCCGAGGTGGCCTATCTGCCCAACCCGCGCAAGGAGGCCGACGAGAACGAGCTGGTGGTCAGCAACGACCAGTTCCTGGCGCTGGGGCTGCAGCCGATCACCCTGGCCGAGGGGCTGCTTTCCGAGGTGGTCGAGGTGGCGCGGAAATACGCCCATCGCATCGACCGCTCGCGCGTGCCGGCGGTCTCGGCCTGGACGCGCGACATTGCCCGCCGCGTCGAGCACGATCCCGAGGGCAAGAGGCTGCGTTCGGTATCGTGACCCCCGAAGGCATCCACCCGCAAGGCAGGGCGCGGTCGGACCGCGCCTTCGTCACGCTGGCGACCAATCCCGATTACGCGACCGGGGCGGCGGCGCTGTTCCGGTCCCTGCGCCGGACCGGGACGCGCGCCGATCTGGTCCTGCTTTATACCGACCTGCCCGAGGCGGCGGTGGAGGGGCTGCGGTCGCTGGATGTGCGGCCGGTGCGGGTCGAGCTGCTGCCGACCTCGGCGGAATTCAACGCCTTGCATGCCCGCGACCGGCTGCATGGCGCCGCGCCCTTCACCAAGGGCGAAAAGCCGCCCTTCCACACGCCCTTGGACAATTTCGCCAAGCTGCGGCTCTGGCAGCTCGACTATGACCGGGTGGTGTTCATCGATGCCGACGCGCTGGTCTTGCAGAACATCGACCGGCTGTTCGACTATCCGGAATTTTCCGCCGCGCCGAATGTCTATGAATCGCTGGCCGATTTCCACCGGCTGAATTCCGGGGTGTTCACCGCCCGGCCCGCGCCGGCGACGTTCGAGGCGATGCTGGCCCGCCTCGACCAGCCGGGCCGGTTCTGGCGCCGCACCGACCAGACCTTTCTCGAGACCTTTTTCCCGGGCTGGCATGGCCTGCCGGTCTTTGACAATATGCTGCAATATGTCTGGATCAACCTGCCGCAGCTCTGGCGCTGGCAGGATATCCGCGTGCTGCATTACCAGTATGAAAAGCCCTGGCAGGATCATGCAAAGGCCGAGCAATTGCGGGTGCTGATCGAGCTCTGGCGGGCCCATGCCGGGGACGGCCCGGTGCCCGATCCGCGCGACCTGCCGCCCCCGCCCGACCCGGCATCCGGTGCGGCATGAGGATCGCGCTGACCGGCGCCTCGGGCCTCGTCGGGCGCTGGATCCATCGTGCCGCGGTGCGGGCGGGCCATCAGGTCACCACCCTGCCCGGCTGGCGCCTTGGCGACGTGCCCGACCTGACGGGATGCGAGGCGCTGGTCCATGCCGCCTTCCAGCATGCCGCTGGCCGATATCGCGGCGGCGAGGGCGAGGATCCGCAGGGATTCATCCGCGCCAATCTCGACGGCTCGGTCATGCTGTTCCGCGCGGCGCGGGACCAGGGGCTCGGCCGGGTGATCTTCCTCTCTTCGCGCGCCGTGCATGACGGCCATCCCGCGGGCATGGCGCTGCCCGATACGCTTTCCCCAGCCCCGACAAACCTTTACGGCAAGGTCAAGGCCGAGGCCGAGGCGGCGCTGGCAGCCATGGCCGCGCCGGGTTTCCTGACCGCCAGCCTGCGCCCGACCGGCGTCTATGGCCCGGGCCTGCCGCAGAAATGGGCCGGGCTGATCGGGGATTTCCTGCGCGGCACCACCCCCCCGCCGCGTGTCGCGACCGAGCTGCATGGCGCCGACCTTGCCCGCGCCACGCTGCTGGTGTTGGCCGATCCGCAGATGGGGGGCAGCTACAATGCCAGCGATCTGGTGCTGGACCGGCAGGACCTGCTGGCCGAGGTCGCCCGGCTGACCGGTTGCCCCACCCCCTTGCCGGTCCGCGCCGATGCCGGGGCGCTGCGCCGGCCGCTCTGCGACCGGCTGCGGGCCTTGGGCTGGCGGCCGGGCGGCATGGCGCTCCTGCGCCGGGAAATGCCTAAAATCCTGGACAATATACAACCATAAGCAGAATTCCGCCGACAGGAATCCGACCGCTTGCGGAAAATCGGCCTCATGCGCAAAGGTCGCAGGGAATTTGTGCATTTTGTCGTATCCCTGGGTTTGTTTGTCATGCGCCTCCTTTCCATCCTCTGCGGCCTGTCCTTTGCGGTGATGGCCGGCTTTTTCCTGGCCTGCTCGACCGTCGCCATGTCCGCCGATTCGCCGTTGCGGGCGATCGACCTCGTGTCGCTGGTCCGGGTCTTTGCGCCGATCTCCTGGGCGGCGCTGGCGCTGGCCTTGCTGGGCGGCGGGCTGGCCTGGCTGTCGCGCTGCGAGGGCTGGCCGGCTCTGGTCACCGGCTGCGGCGTCTTCCTGTTCTGCCATCTTGCCGTCCTGGCCGGGCTGAACGGGACCGCGGCGCCGACGCTGCTGTGCCTGGTCGCGGCAGGCTTCGCGATCTCGCCGCTGATCCACATGCCGAACAGCTACTGGCGCGTGGCGGGGTGACAGCCTGCGGCAGGGCGGCTAGTGTCGCGCCATGCCCGATTACGACGACCTCGCCGCCCGCATCCGCGCCCTGACCCATGGCGAGACCGACGAGGTCGCGCTGATGGCGACGCTCGCCTGCGAAATCCACCACTCGGACGAGCGTTTCGATTGGACCGGCTTCTATCGCGTCACCGCGCCCGAGACGCTGAAGATCGGTCCCTATCAGGGCGGCCATGGCTGCCTGGTGATCCCCTTCTCGCGCGGGGTCTGCGGGGCGGCGGCGCGGACGCGGCAGACCCAGCGGGTGCCGGATGTGGACGCCTTTCCCGGCCATATCGCCTGCGCCAGCTCCACCCGCTCGGAACTGGTGATCCCGGTGATCGGCCCGGGCGGGCGGCTGATCGGCGTGCTCGACATCGACAGCGATCGGCCCGACGCCTTCACGCCGGAGGATGCCCGCCGCCTGCAGGAGATTCTGGATGCCACCTTCGGACGCGACTGAATTCACCGGCCATTGCCTGTGCGGCGCCATCCGCTTCCGCGGCACTTATGACGCCGGCAACGATCTGAAGGCCTGCCATTGCAGCCAGTGCCGGCGCTGGTCGGGGCATTACTGGGCCGCGATCCTGCCGCAATCGCTGCAGATCGAGGGCGAGCCGAAATGGTATCGCGCCTCGGACATCGCCCGGCGCGGCTTCTGCCCGGATTGCGGCAGCTCGCTGTTCTGGCAGCGCGACGGGTCCGAGATCATCGACGTGGCGGCGGGCGCCATCGACAGCCCGACCGGGCTGCGCCTGCTGGGCCATATCTTCGTCGCCGACAAGGGCGACTATTACGATATCGCCGACGGGCTGCCGCAGGACCCGCGCGAATAGTTGACGCCGCGCGCCGTCCAGCCTAGGCGGCAGGAAAAGGGGGCGCGCGATGATCTGGGACACGCTGGCGAATTTTCCGTTGCAACAACTCCTGGCCTTCATGGCCGGGGCCCTGGTGCTGAACCTTGCACCGGGACAGGACGTGTTCTTCGCCAGCGCCTGCGGCATCCAGAACGGCCCGCGCGCCGGCGCGCTGGCCGGCTTCGGCGTCGGGCTGGGCGTGGTCTGCCATGTGGTGATGGCGACCGTGGGCCTGGGCGCACTGGTCGCCGCCCATCCCGGCGCGCTGGTGGCGATCAAATATGCCGGCGCCGCCTATCTGCTGTTCCTGGCCTGGAAAAGCTGGAACGCCGGCGCGGTCGACCCGCGCGCCCGCGCCGCCAGCCGGACCTGGAACATCATCCGCCGCGGCGCGCTGTCGAACCTGCTGAACCCCAAGCCGGTGCTTTTCCTGCTGGCCTTCCTGCCGCAATTCACCCGGCCGGAATACGGCCCTGTCTGGCAGCAGATCCTGGGGCTGGGGCTGATGTTCACCCTGTCGGGCATGCTGGTCACCATGGGTTACGGCCTGGTCGGCGGCTTTGCCGGGCAGGTGATCGGCAAGCGGCTGGGCATCGTGAACCGCATCGCGGCGGTGATGTTCGCGGGCCTGGCGCTGCGGCTGGTCTGGAAATGAGCTTTCTCTACCAGCCCACGGCCGAACAGCCGCGCGTGATCCATGCCGATCACGAGATCCTGGTGGTCGAGAAGCCGGCCGGGCTGCTCTCGGTCCCCGGACGGGGCGAGGATCGCGTGGATTGCCTGATCGAGCGGCTGCGCGCCGCCTTTCCGACCGTGCTGCTGGTGCATCGGCTGGACATGGACACGTCGGGGATCATGGTCTTTGCCCTGACCCCGCATGCGCAGCGCCACCTGTCCTGGCAGTTCGAGGACCGGCGCACGAAAAAGACCTATGTCGCGCGGCTCTGGGGCCGGTTGGAGCCGAGAAGCGGCATGGTGGACCTGCCGCTGATCGTCGACTGGCCGAACCGCCCGCGCCAGAAGGTCGATCATGCCGAGGGCCGCCCGGCGCAGACCGAATGGCGGGTGGTCAAGGCCACGGATGCCGAGACGCGGGTGCGGCTGATGCCGATCACCGGCCGCAGCCATCAGTTGCGCGTGCACATGGCCGAGCTGGGCCACCCGATCCTGGGCGATCCGCTTTACGCGACCGGCGCGGCGGCGGATTTCCCCCGCCTGATGCTGCATGCCGAAAGCCTGCGCTTCAAGCACCCGGAAACCGGGGTGATGCAAGGCTTTTCCGCCCCGGCGCCCTTCTGACGGTCACGCAGGTTTCATGCCGGAACCCGTTGCCCTCGCGTAAGGTTGCAGAAAGGACCAAGCAGGAGGGAAAGATGTTCAGGACCGATATCAGCCGCCGTCATGCCATGCTTATCGGCGGCGCGCTGCCCATGGCGCTGGTGCTGCCGGCGCATGCCCAGACCGCCGCCCCCGCCCAGACCGCGCCCGCCGAGCCGGCAGGCGAGGCGCCGGTCTTTCGGGGCCGCGCCCATACGATCCAGCTGGGCGGTTTCGAAGTGACGACGCTGCTGGGCGGTGCCAGCATGAGCGACAATCCGATCGAGACCTTCGGGCTTAACGCCGACCCGGCCGAGTTCGAAAGCCTCAGCGCCGAGAATTTCATTCCCGCCGACCGCAGCGGCGGCTCGTTCACCCTGACCTTGGTGCGCACGCCCGATGCGCTGGTGCTGTTCGACACCGGCATGGTCCCGGCCAACAACGCCGCCTCGATGGCGCAGGCCGGGCTGACGCCCGAGGACGTGACCCATGTCGTGCTGACCCACATGCATCCCGACCATATCAGCGGCCTGATGGATGGCGAGGCCCCGGCCTTTCCCAATGCCCAGCTGATCCTGTCCCGGCCCGAGAACGATTACTGGGCCGCCAATCCCAGCGAGGCCTATACCGCCAAGGTGGTGCCGCTGCTCGATCAGGCGCAGCAGATCGAGGGGACCGAGGAGATCCTGCCCGGCATCAGGGCCGAACAGGCGCATGGCCACACGCCCGGCCACACCACCTATCTGCTGGAAAGCGAGGGGCAGCGGCTGCTGATCTCGGGCGACAGCTTCAACCACTATGTCTATTCGGTGCAGCGCCCGGCCTGGCATGTGCGCTTCGACGTGGACAAGGAGCAGGGCGCGGCGACCCGCCAGGCGGTGCTGGCCCGGCTGGCCGAAGAGAAGATCCCCTTCATCGGCTATCACATGCCCTTCCCGGCGCTCGGCTTCATCGCCCCGAACGGCGAAGGGTCGTTCCGCTTCGTGCCCGCGACCTATCAGTTCGGCTGAGGGCCGAAGCCCGGGGCCGAGAAAGTCGTTCACAATTTGTTCCGGCCTGCTAGAGTCGCGCGGGAGTTCCTTGCAGGAGAGGCGCGATGCCGGACCAACAGGCGAAGTTCGAGGCGCTGAAGGCGCTGCACGAGGCGGAGGGCGCCTTCGTCATGCCCAATCCCTGGGATGCGGGCTCGGCCCGGCTGCTGGCCAGCCTGGGGTTTCAGGCGCTGGCGACCACCAGCGCCGGCTATGCCTTTTCCAAGGGCAAGCCGGATTCCATCGCCGGGCTCGGACGCGAGGAGATCGTGGACAATGCCGCCGAGATCGTCGGCGCGACCGAGCTGCCGGTCTCGGCTGATCTGCAGGATGGTTTCGGCGCCGCACCGGAGACCTGCGCCGAAACCATCCGGCTGGCCTGTCGGGTGGGGCTGGTCGGCGGCTCGATCGAGGATGCGACGGGGGATGCCGCCGATCCGATCCACGACCTGTCCCTGGCGGTCGAGCGCATCCGGGCCGCGGCAGAGGCGGCGCGGGGCCTGCCCTTCCTGCTGACCGCGCGGGCCGAGAACTTCCTTTGGGGCCGGCCGGATCTGGATGACACGATCCGGCGGCTGCAAGCCTTTTCCGAAGCCGGGGCGGATGTGCTTTATGCGCCGGGCCTGCCGGACCTGCAGGCGATCCGCACGGTCTGCGCCGCGCTGGACAAGCCCGTCAACGTGGTCATGGGGCTGTCGGGTCCGACCTGGTCGGTGGCCGAGCTGGCGCAGGCCGGGGTGCGGCGGATCAGCGTCGGCGGCTCTTTCGCGCGGGCGGCGCTCGGCGCGCTGATGCGCGCCGCCGAGGAGGTCCGATCCGCCGGCACCTTCACCTATGCCGCCGAGGCCCTGCCCGGCGCAACCGTCGCGCGGATCATGGCGCCGGGCGGCGAGGAGGTCTAGCCCAGGTTGAACACGCGCGAGGGCTGCACCTCTCCGCCCATGTAGCGGCCGATGCACAGCGCCCGGCCGTTGCGGCTGACCCAGACCTCCTCTCCGAACTCGGCATGGCCCAGCACCTGGCCGGGATTGCCGTTCAGGATGCGGGTGGCGCCCATCTCGGTCGCCTGCATCTCGGGCAGGTCGGCCAGCGCGGCTTGCAGGGGCAGCAGCGCCGCCTCGATCTCGGCCTGGTTGGCGCGGTCGATGCGGTCGAAGGCGAAGCCGTCTGCGACGTCGAAGGGTCCCGACCAGATGCGGCGCAGCTGCGCGACATGGCCAAGGCAGCCCAGCTTGCGGCCGAGGTCGCGGGCGATGGCGCGGACATAGCCGCCCTTGCCGCAGACCATGCGCAGCTCGGCGCTGTCCTGTGCCGCGCCCAGAAGCTCCAGCGAGTCCACCCAGAGCGGCCGGGCGGCAAGCTCGACCACCTCGCCCTCGCGCGCGAGGTCATAGGCCCGCGCGCCATCGACGCGCACGGCCGAGACGGCGGGCGGAACCTGCATGATCTCGCCGGTGAATGCGGGCAGCGCGGCGCGGATCGCCGCCTCGTCCGGGCGCGCATCGCTGGTCTTCACCACCGCGCCCGAGGCGTCGTCGGTCGTGGTCTCGGCGCCCCAATTCACCGTGAAGTCATAGGCTTTCAGCGCCTCGGCCAGGATCGGCACGGTCTTGGTCGCCTCTCCCAGCGCCACGGCCAGCACGCCGGTCGCGTCCGGGTCCAGCGTCCCGGCATGGCCGGCCTTCTTCGCGTCCAGCGCCCAGCGGACCTTGCCGACCACGTCGGTCGAGCCGATGCCCGCCGGCTTGTCCACGATCAGCCAACCGTGGATCTCGCGTCCCTTTTTTCGCGCCATTCTAGTTCTGTCCTACATATCCGATGATCGGCCCCAGCCGCCGCCCGAAATCGGCGCGGCCAAGGCTGGGGGCGTATAGCCGCGAAATCGAGCCGTCGAAATACAGCGCATCCCGCGCCCCCAGCCCGTCGCGGAACAGCCGGCCGAATTCGTGGAACGTCACCGCCCGGTCCGAGATGGCGAACCATGCCGTCTGCCCGTCCGGAGAGACGCCGACGCCGTTCCTGATATAGCGGCTGTCGCTGTCCACCAGGAAACGCGGATGCAGCGCGCCGTCGATCACCAGCATCGGCCCCGATTGCGTGGCGATCCGGCATTCCGGCGCGGCCCTGGCAAAGGCCCGGCTTTCGATCACCTGATAGGGCCGCGCGCCGCCGGTGCAGAACACGCCGTTCGGCAGCATGCCGAAATTGCCGCCGCCGCCGGCCGTCACCAGATCGTGCTGGCTGACGCCGTTGCTGACGTAAAGCCCGACCGGGGTGAAATCCGGGTGATACATGCCGGCATTCATGGCGAAACCCAGCACCTCGCCCCCGGCCAGCATGCGGCGCACGGCGGTGAAATCGCCCAAGACCCGGCCGTCCGGGCCGTTCAGCCACAGCCGCAGCCCCGGCTCCTGCCCGGCATCCAGCGTGCAGACCACATAGCCATGCCCGTCGAAGTCGCGCTTTTCGCAGATCCCGGCCATGGCGGGCAGGGTCATGGCGACCAATGCGCCGATGGCCAGCCCCAGCCGGCGCTTGAGGTCAATCTTCATCGTCTTCCGGATGCGATTCGACGTCGCGGCGCACCCGGTCCTCGGACAAGAGGCGGCGCGTGTCGTCCATGCGGTCGAAGGTTTCGTCCAGCACGAAGCGCAGCTGCGGCGCATATTTCAGCGTCATCGCCTTGGCGACCAGATGGCGCAGCTCGCCCGAATTGCGGCGCAGCGCGGCCAGCGCCTCTTCGGCATCGTGCCCGCCCAACGGCAGCACGAAGGCCGTCGCGACCTTGAGGTCGGGCGAGGTCCGCACCTCTCCGACCGTGATCGAATGCCGGTTCAGCTCGGGATCGTGGACATCCCCGCGCAGGAGGACGTCGGAAAGCGTGCGGCGGATCAGCTCGCCCACGCGAAGCTGGCGCTGCGAGGGGCCTGTGCCGGAATGAAAGCGGTTCTGTGCCATGCGCGCAGATGTAGGGGGTCGCGGCCCGCGCCGCAACGGGATAGACATGCCGGAAACGGGGGATCGAGCATGGAAAAACCGGGAATCGTCATCACGGGCGCGTCGGGCCGCATGGGGCAGATGCTGGTGCGCACCGTTCTGGCGTCGGATCAGGCCCGCCTTGTCGGCGCCATCGAGCGCGAGGGCAATCCCTGGGTCGGCCGCGACCTGGGCGAGGCGATGGGGGGGCCGACGCTGGGAATCACCGTCACCGACGATCCGGTCGAGGCCATCGCCAAGGCGCAGGCGGTGATCGACTTCACCGCCCCGGCGGCGACGGTGGCCTTTGCCGAACTGTCCGCGCAGGCCCGCGCCGTGCATGTGATCGGCACCACCGGTTTCGAGCCCGCCCATCTGGACAAGCTGAAGGCCGCCGCCCGCCACGCGCCGATCATCCGCGCCGGCAACATGAGCCTGGGCGTCAACCTGCTGGTCGGGCTGACCCGCAAGGTCGCTGCCGCGCTGGGCGAGGACTGGGATATCGAGGTGGTCGAGGCGCATCACAACCGCAAGGTCGATGCGCCCTCGGGCACCGCGCTGATGCTGGGCGAGGCCGCCGCCACCGGGCGCGGCCACAGCCTGGACGAGTTGCGCACGCCTGCGCGCGAGGGCATCACCGGCGCCCGCGCGCCCGGCTCGATCGGATTCAGCGCCATCCGCGGCGGCGATATCGTCGGCGAGCATGACGTGATCTTCGCCACCGCGGGCGAGCGGGTGGTGCTGCGCCATGTCGCCACCGACCGCGCCATCTTTGCCCGCGGCGCGCTGCGGGCGGCGCTGTGGGGCCAGGACAAGGGGCCGGGCGAATACGACATGGCCGACGTTCTGGGGCTTTGACAGGGCTGCGTCCCGCATTAGGTTTCCTGTGATGACCCTGCTTGCGACGCTTGACGATGCCGATGCCGACCTGACCGCCTGCCTGGCGCGGGTGATGGCGGCTGTCCTGAAGCCCGGCCACGTGGTGGCGTTGCAGGGGCCGGTCGGCGCCGGCAAGACGCATTTCGCCCGCGCCTTCATCCGCGCCCGCCAGGGCGAGGCGGCCGAGGAGGTGCCCAGCCCCACCTTCACCCTGGTCCAGACCTATGCCGACCCGCTGGGGACCGAGATCTGGCATGCCGACCTTTACCGCCTGACCCATCCCGAGGAACTGGCCGAGCTTGGCCTTGACGAGGCCATGCGCGAGGCCATCGTGCTGGTCGAATGGCCCGAACATGGCAGCCCGCTGCCCGATCCGCTGACCATCGGGCTGGAGCCGCTGCCCGATGCCCCCGACCTGCGCCGCATCACCCTGGCGGGGTCTGAGCCGCATTGGGGCGCCATGACCCGCCTGCCCGCCATCGCCCGGCTGATCCACCGCGCCGGCTGGGCCGGGGCGCGCTTGCTGCCGCTGGCGGGCGACGCCTCGTCGCGGCGCTATTTCCGGCTGGTCGAGCAGGACGGGCGCAGCGCGGTGCTGATGGATGCCTCGCCCGGCGTGACCGCGCCCTATGTCGCCATGACGCAATGGCTGCGGGCGCTGGACCTGCACGCGCCCGAGATCCTGGCCGCCGATCAGGCGCAGGGCCTGCTGCTGATCGAGGATCTGGGCGACGATCTGGTGGCCCGGGTCCTGGAATCGCGCCCCGAGCTGGCGCCGCGCATCTATGACCGCATGACCGACCTCTTGGTGCAGCTGCACGGCCACGAGCCGCCGGATTTTGTCTTGCGCCTAGACGGGCCGGAACTGGCTTATCAGGTCGGGCTGTTCGCCGAATACTACCCCCCCGCCGCCGGCGCGCCCGGCAAGGGCGCCGAGGTCGCCGCGGTGATCGAGCGGCTGCATGCCGAACTGGCTGCCGACATGCCGCCGGTGCTGGGCCTGCGCGATTTCCATGCCGAGAACGTCGTGTGGCGGGACGATGCGCCGCTGGGCCTTCTGGATTTCCAGGACGCGGTGGCGGTGCATCCGGCCTATGACCTGGTCTCGGCCCTGCAGGACGCCCGCCGCGACGTCGCGCCCGAGATCGAAGAGGCGCAGATCGCCCGTTATGTCGCCGCGACCGGCGTGGACGAGGCGCGGTTTCGTGCCGCCTATGCGCTACTGGGCGCGCAGCGCAACCTGCGCATCATGGGCATCTTCACCCGGCTGGCGCAGCGCGAGGGCAAGCGGCGCTACCTGGCGATGATGCCGCGCGTCTGGGCGGCGATCCGGCGCGACCTGGCGCATCCGGCGCTGGCCCCGCTGGCCAAGGCGCTGGAAGGCGTCCCCGCCCCCACGCCCGAGGTGATCGAGGGCATCGCCGGATGAGCCTGCCGCTGATGATCTTCGCGGCGGGCAAGGGCACCCGCATGGCGCCGCTGACCGATACGCTGCCGAAACCGCTGATCCCGGTCGGCGGCCGGACCCTTCTGGACCGCGCGCTGGCCTTGGGGCGGCAGGCGGGCGCCGGGCGGGTTGCGGTGAACATCCATCATCTGGGCCCGCAGATCCGTGATCACATCGCCGGGCAGGACATCGCCGTCTCGGACGAATCCGACCTGCTGCTGGAGACCGGCGGCGGCCTGCGCAAGGCGCTGCCGCTGCTTGGCCCCGGCCCTGTGATCACAATGAACCCGGATGTGGTCTGGACCGGCCCGAACCCGATCCGCGCCCTGCTGGACGGCTGGCGCGAGGAGATGGACGCGCTGCTGATGCTGGTGCCGCTGGACCGGACCCATGGCCGGCAGGGCGGCGGCGATTTCAGCCTTGGCCCGGCGGGCCGGCTGATCCGCAGGGGCGATCTGGTCTATGGCGGCGTGCAGATCATCCGCCCCGACCGGCTGGCCGAGATCCCCGAACAGGTGTTTTCGCTCAACCGCCTTTGGGACCTGATGATCGCCGGGGGCCGTGCTTACGGGCTGGTCCATCCCGGTGAATGGTGCGATGTCGGCCGCCCCGACTGCATCCCGCTGGCCGAGAGCCTGCTCGATGCCTGACTGGCAGAACGGGATCTTTGCCCTGCCCTGCGGCGCGGATTTCCCCGGCGCCTTCGCCGACGGGCTGATCCGGCGCATGGCCCACCGTCCGCCGCAGGACATGGCGCGGGTCACGGTCTATGCCAATTCCGGCCAGTCGCTGATGGCGCTGCGTCAGGCCTTCATTCGGCGCGGGCCGCTGCTTTTGCCGCAATTGCGGCTGATCGCCGACCTGGGCGGCGGCGCGGCCACGGCGCCGCTGGCGCGCCGGCTGGAGCTGGGCCGGCTGATCGACGCCGCGCTGCGCGCCGATCCCGATCTGGCGCAGGGGCAATCGGTGCCGGAACTCGCTGCCTCGCTGGCGGCGCTGATGGCCGAGATGCAGCTGGAAGGGCTGGACGCCCAGGCGCTGGACCGCATCGACGCCAGCGAACACGCCCAGCATTGGGGCCGGGCGCTGGCCTTCCTGAAGATCGCCGCCGGCTATTACCTGTCCGACCCGCCGCAGGACCGCGAGGCCCGGCAGCGCGCCGCCGCCGGGGCGCTGGCCGCGGCCTGGGCGCGCGGCGCGGACCTGCCGCAGGGCCCGGTCGTCGTCGCCGGCTCGACCGGCTCGCATGGCGCGACGCGGGATTTCATGCGCGCCGTCGCCCGGTTGCCGATGGGCGCGGTGGTGCTGCCGGGCTTCGATGCCGACCTGCCGCAAGCCGTCTGGGACGGGCTCGACGCGCTGTCCGAAGATCACCCGCAGGCGCGCTATGCGCCGCTGTTGGCCGAGTTCGGCGCGCCGGCGGAATGGCTGCCCGGAACGGCGCCCGACCCGGCGCGCAACCGGCTGATCTCGCTGGCGCTGCGCCCGGCGCCGGTCACCGACCAATGGATCGAGGAAGGCCCGCGCCTTGGCCCGCTGGTTCCCGCGACCGAACGCCTGACCCTGATCGAGGCCGAGCAGCCCGGCGAGGAGGCCGAGGCCGTGGCGCTGGTCATCCGCGAGGCGGTGGAAAACCGCCAGCCGGTGACGCTGATCGCCGCCGACCGGATGCTGACCCGCCGCGTGCAATCGGCGCTGGACCGCTGGGGCATCATCCCCGACGATTCCGCCGGCCAGCCCCTGCCGCTGACCGCGCCCGGCCTGTTCCTGCGCCATGTCGCCGACCTTTTCGGGGCCGAGATGATGCTGGACGCGCTCTTGGTGTTGCTCAAGCACCCGGTCACCGCGACCGGGCTTGGCCCCGATTACCGGCGCGAGCACAACCGCCATACCCGCGACCTGGAGCTGCACCTGCGCCGCAACGGTCCGGCCTTTCCCGATGGCGCGGCCTTGCGGGGCTGGGCGGATCGCGGCGACGCCTCCAGCAAGCCCTGGGCGCTGTGGCTGGCCTCGCTTCTGGACCGCATCGTGCCGCTGGCGCAGGATCGCGCGCCGCGGCCGCTGGCGGAGCGGCTGCGCGATCTGCGCGCCCTGGCCGAGGATCTGGCCGCCGGTCCGGGCGGCGATGCCGATGCCTCGGAACTCTGGGCCAAGGCTTCGGGCGGGCTGGCGCGTGCGGTGCTGGATCATCTGGCCGCCCATGCGCATCTGGGCCACGACCTGCGGCCGGCCGAGTTCTGCGGCCTGCTGCAGGACGAATTGCAGGGCCAGGCGGTGCGGCAGGACGTGGCCGCGCATCCGCTGGTCCGCTTCCGCGGCCCGCGCGAGGCGCGCACCGAGGCGGTGGGCGAGGATGCCGGGCTGGTGATCCTGTCGGGCCTGAACGAGGGGGGCTGGCCGCAGGCGCTGCCGCCCGATCCGTGGCTGTCGCGCCCGATGCGGCTGGCGGCGGGGCTGACCCTGCCCGAGCGCCGGGTGGGCCTGTCGGCGCATGACTTCCAGCAGGCCGTGGCGGCGGTGCAGGTGGTGCTGACCCGCGCCCGCCGCGATGCCGAGGCCGAGACCATCCCCTCGCGCTGGCTGAACCGGCTGGTGAACCTGCTGGGCGGGCTGCCGGACCAGCAGGGGCCGCAAGCGCTGGCCGAGATGCGGAAACGCGGCCGGCGCTGGCTGGACCTGGCCGAATTGCAGGCCCGGCCGCGCATGCGGCTGGCGCCGGCGCCGCGGCCCTCGCCCCTTCCGCCGCCGCCCGCCCTGCGCGAGCTGTCGGTGACCGAGGTCAGGACGCTGATCCGCGACCCCTATGCCGTCTATGCCCGCCGCGTGCTGGGCCTGCGGGCGCTGGACCCCTTGCGCCCCGAACCCGACGCGGCCGAGCGCGGCAATGTCCTGCACCGCATCATGGACCGCTTCCTGCGCGGCCTGCCCGCCCTGCCCGAGACGCCGCAGGCGATGAAGGCGCGGCTGCTTGCCCTTACCGACGCGGTGCTGGAAGCCGAGGTGCCCTGGCCCTCGGCCCGGCTGTTCTGGCGGGCGCGGATCGCCGGCATCGCCGACCGGCTGATGGCGGACGAGGCCGAACGGCTGGCGCGCGGCCGGCCCGTCCTGGTCGAGGAATATGGCGCAGAGGCCGTGCCCGGCCTGGACTTCCGCCTGATCGCCCGGCCCGACCGGCTGGACTTGCTGCAGGACGGCCGGGTGCATGTCTATGACTACAAGTCCGGCAAGCCGCCGACCGACAAGCAGATCGCGCATTTCGACAAGCAATTGCCGCTGGAGGCAGCCATGGTCCGGCACGGCGCCTTCAAGGCGCTGGGACCCGCCGAGGTCGAGGGCATCAGCTATATCCAGCTGGGCGGCGAGGGAAAAACCGAAAGCCGCGAGTTCAGCCCCGGTTTTGCCGAGGAAAGCTGGACCGGCTTCGTCACCCTGATCCGCCGCTATCTGGACGGCGAGCGCGGCTTTACCGCCCGGCTGGCCATGGAACGCAGCGACCATGCCAGCGATTACGACCACCTGTCGCGGCATGGCGAATGGGACACGACCGAGGTCGCAGCCCCGCAGAGGTTCGGCGATGATGGATGAGGCGACGCTGGCGCAGGTGCGGGCGGCGGACCCGCATCGCTCGACCTGGCTGACGGCCAATGCCGGCTCGGGCAAGACGCGGGTGCTGACCGACCGGGTGGCGCGGCTGCTCTTGGCCGGGACCGCGCCCGAGCGCATCCTGTGCCTGACCTATACCAAGGCCGCGGCGACCGAGATGCAGAACCGCCTGCTGGCGCGGCTGGGCCAATGGGCCATGCTGCCCGAGGCGGAACTGCGCGCCGAACTGGCGCGGCTGGGCGAGGCGGGCGCCCCCGACCTGCCCGCCGCGCGCCGGCTGTTCGCCCGCGCCATCGAGACGCCGGGCGGGCTGAAGGTCCAGACCATCCACAGCTTCTGCGCCGGCGTCCTGCGCCGCTTCCCGATCGAGGCCGGGGTGCCGCATGGCTTCACCGAGCTTGACGACCGCAGCGCGGCGCTCATCCGCGCCGAGATCATCGAGGACATGGCCCGCGAGCGCGCGCCCGAGCTGGAGGACCTGCTGGCGCTGCATTCCGGCGAAAGGCTCGACGCCTTCCTCGCCGGTCTGCGGGGGTTCGAGGCCCCCGCGGACCGGGACACGCTCTGGACCGCCTGCGGGCTGGCGCCGGGCGAGGACATGCAGGCGCTGCTGGCGGAATGCTTCGCCGACGGGGCTACGGTCATTGCCGCGCTGATCCCGCATCTGCTGAAAAGCGGCGCGAACGACCAGAAGGCGGCGGCGAAGCTGGCGCCCGGCAATTGGGCGCAGCCGGGCATGGCGGAGCTGGCGATCCTGGAATCCGTGCTGCTGACCGGGGCAAGCGCCAAGGTGCCCTTTACCGCGAAATACGACGGCTTTCCGACCAAGGCGCTGCGCAGCGGCCCCTGCGCGGAACTGCTGGACGATCTGGCGATCCTGATGGAGCGGGTCGAATCCGCCCGGCCGCGCCGCATCGCGCTGGCCCATGCCGAACGGACCTTGGCGCTGCACCGTTTCGGTCATGCCTTCCTGACCCGCTACCGGGCGCAGAAGGCCGCGCATGGCCATCTGGATTTCGACGACCTGATCGACCGCACCGCGCGGCTCTTGTCGGAAAGCAGCATGGCGCAATGGGTGCTGTTCCGGCTGGACGGCGGCATCGACCATATCCTGGTCGATGAGGCGCAGGACACCAGCCCGGCGCAATGGCAGGTGATCGAGCGGCTGACCGACGAGTTCACCTCGGGGCAAGGCGCGCGCGACCAGACGCGCAGCCTGTTCGTGGTGGGCGACCCCAAGCAGTCGATCTATTCCTTCCAGGGCGCCGATATCGCGGTGTTCGAGGCCCGCCGCACCGGCTTTGCCCAGGCCTTCGAGGCGGTGCAGAATCCCATGCAGGTGCTGGAGCTGCGGCATTCCTTCCGCAGCTCGACCGCGATCCTGTCGCTGGTCGATCAGGTCTTTGCCGGCGATGCGGCGCGCGGCCTGGGCGATCCGCCGCAGCACCGCGCCTTTCGCACCGCGATGCCGGGCCGGGTGGACCTGTGGCCGGCGATCCCGAAGCCCGAAAAGCCCGAGCCGGGCGACTGGACCGATCCGGTGGACCAGCCGGCCGAGAATTCGGAAACCGTGCAGCTGGCCCGCGCCGTCGCCGATGCCATCGGCAGGATGCTGGGCCAGCCGATCCATGACCCCAAGACCGGCGCGGTGCGCCGCATCCGCGCCGGCGACGTGCTGATCCTGGTGCAGCGCCGCTCGGACCTGTTCGCCGAGATCATCGCGGCGCTGAAGGCGGCGAACCTGCCCGTCGCCGGCGCCGACCGGCTCAAGCTGGCCGGAGAGATGGCGGTGCAGGACATCCGCGCCCTCTTGTCGGTGCTGGCCACGCCCGAGGACGACCTGTCGCTGGCCGCCTGCCTGCGCTCGCCGCTGTTCGGGCTGACCGAGGAGGAGCTTTACCGCCTTGCCGCCGGGCGCAAGCGCGGCGAATACCTGTGGCGGCGGCTGCGCGAATCGCCGCATCGCCAGGCGGTCGAGCTACTGGCCGACCTGATGGGCCAGACCGGCTTCATGCGCCCCTATGACCTGATCCAGCGCCTGCTGATCCGCCACGGCGGGCGCGAGCGGCTGATCGCCCGGCTGGGCCCCGAGGCGCAGGACGGCATCGACGAGCTCTTGTCGCAGGCGCTGGCCTATGAAAGCTCGGAGACGCCCTCGCTGACCGGCTTCCTGGTCTGGCTGACTGGCGACGATGTCGAGGTGCGCCGCCAGCCCGGCTCGGCCGGCGATGGCGAGGGGCTGATCCGGGTGATGACCGTGCACGGCTCGAAGGGCCTGGAAAGCCCCATCGTCATCATGCCCGACTGCGCGCAGCGCCGCTCCCCGCGCGAGGCGCCGGTGCTGCCCGGCCCGGACGGGCTGTCCCTGTGGCGCGGCCGCAAGGGCGAGCGGCCCGAGCCGGTCGAGGAACTGGCCGCGCTCCAGACCGAGCGGCAGCTGCAGGAACGCAAGCGGCTGCTCTATGTCGGGCTGACCCGCGCCGAAAGCTGGCTGATCGTTGCCGCGGCCGGCGAGACCGGCGCGGCCGAGGACAGCTGGCACGCCATGGTCGAGGCCGGCATGGGCCGCACCGACCTGACCGAAACGCGCCTGCTCGCGCCCTGGGGCGGCGAGATCCGGCGGCTGTCCTTCGGCGACTGGCCCGAGGACGCGCCGCAGCCGGTGCTGTCGGAAAAGCTTGCGCCGGCCGAGCCGGACTGGCTGCGCGCCCCGCCGCCGCCCGCCCCCGCAAAACTCCGGCCCGTCGCCGCGACGGCGCTGGGCGGGGCCAAGGTGATCGGCGCGCCCGGCGAGGGCGATGCCGAGGCGGCGATGCTGTTCGGCACCCGCCTGCATCTGCTGCTGGAGCACCTGCCGGGCCGCGATCCGACCGATTGGCCCGCCCTGGCCCGCGACGTCCTGGCCGATGCCGAGGGCGGCCTGCCCGGTCCCGAGGCGCTGGCGGCGCTGCTGGCCGAAGCCCGCGCGGTGATCGAGGCCCCGGACCTGGCGCAGGTCTTTGCCCTGCCCGACGGTGCCGAGCTGCTGGCCGAGGTGGCGCTGGCCGCGCCGCTGCCGGGGATCGGCACCCTGACCGGCGCCGTGGACCGGCTGGTGGTGGAGCCGGACCGGATCCTGGCGGTGGACTACAAGTCGAACCGCGAGGTGCCGGATATGCCGCAGGCGGTGCCGCTGGGCATCCTGCGGCAGATGGCCGCCTATCGCGCGGCGCTGCGGCTGATCTGGCCGGCCATGCGGGTCGAGGTCGCGGTGCTCTGGACCGCCTCGCGCAGCCTGATGGCGCTGCCCGACGAGTTGCTGGATAGGGTGATGGCGGGCCTTGACCCCAACCGCCCCGGTGCATAGCTCTTGACCCATACGCCCCGCCGGTGCCAGCCGGCACATCGCAGGAGAGCCCCATGGCCAACACCCAAGCCGTTTCCGACGCCGATTTCGACAGCGAAGTCCGCCAGTCCCCGACCCCGGTCGTGGTGGATTTCTGGGCCGAATGGTGCGGGCCTTGCCGCCAGATCGGCCCCTCGCTGGAAGAGCTGGCCGCCGAATACGCGGGCCGCGTGAAGATCGTGAAGGTCAATGTGGACGAGAACCCCGAAAGCCCCGCCGCCCTGGGCGTGCGCGGCATCCCGGCGCTGTTCCTGTTCAAGGACGGCCAGGTGGTCTCGAACAAGATCGGCGCCGCGCCCAAGGCCGCACTGAAGGCCTGGATCGACGAATCCATCTGATCCCTAGGCGCCGGGGGCGGCGCCGATCGGCCAGCCGCCCCGGCGCATCGCCGCCAGGATCCGCGCGCCCGCATCGGGCCGCGTGGCGTTGATGGCGTTCTGCTGCAGAAACCAGAACAGGTAGCGGTCGAAATCCGGCGCGTGGCTCGCGGCCCGCGCCAGCGCCTCCTCCGCGCCCAGTTCGGAGACGTTCAGCGCGATGTGGTGGAAATCGATCTGCCCAAACAGCACCGCCGGCTTGCCGAGCAGGTAGCCGTCGAAGGCCACGGCGCTGTTCTGCGTGGCGACGAAGGCGCAATCGCGCAGAAGCCGCATCGTGTCGCCGCCGATCCGCAGGTTCGGGTGGCGCGCCGCCAGCCGGTCCAGCGCCGCATGGTCGGCGGCGTCATATGCCTCGCGCGGGTGCAGCGTTGCGACGGTGGGCCGGCCGGCGGCGGCGACCGCCTCCAGCATATCGGCCGGGCTCATGGTCTGGAACGAGCGGCAGCGGCGGATATGGCCCTGCAGCGGCACCAGCACCGTGTCGCCGCGCCGGGGCGCGGGGCCGGGCAGCACGCGGGCGCGCAGCCGGTCGGCGAAGGCGCGGGCCGCGCCGGGATAGACGGCCTCGGGGTCGTGGCGGGCCCGCGCCACGGCGAAGCGCCAGCGTTGCTGGACCGGCTCGATCTGCCAGAACGGATAGTGATAGGCGCGGCGGAAGGTCAGCGCGCGGTCATGCGTCGGCGCCTCCATGTGGAACAGCGCATAGCCTTCCAGCGTCGGCGCCGCGGCGCGGGCCATGGGGCCGGTCTCGTGCCATTCGACGCGCCAGCCCGCCGCCTCGACCGTCCGGCGCAGCACGGCCATGAAGTTGAAGCTGCCCGCGCGGGCGGTCTCCAGCATCGAGCCTTCCAGATAGACGCGCAGGACGGGGGCATGGGTCATGGCCGGCAGGCTAGCGGCCGGCGCGGGCCGGCGGAAGGGGTGGCGGCCGAAAGGGATGGTGGGTTGCGAAAGCGCCGCCCGGCCCATATCTGACGCGGCAGGCTGATATCGGAGAGAGGCATGTCCGAAGAGAGATTTCCCGGCTGGCACGGGACCACCATCCTGGCGGTGCGCCGGGCTGGTCGCGTCGTCGTCGCCGGGGACGGCCAGGTCAGCGTCGGCCAGACGGTGATGAAGGGCACGGCGCGCAAGGTGCGCCGGCTGAGCCCCGGCGGCCATGACGTCGTGGTGGGATTCGCCGGTTCGACCGCCGATGCCTTCACCCTGCTCGAGCGGCTGGAGAAGAAGCTGGAGGCGGCGCCCGGCCAGCTGGCCCGGGCCTGCGTCGAGCTGGCCAAGGACTGGCGCATGGACAAGTATCTGCGCAATCTCGAGGCGATGCTGATCGTGACCGACGGGCGCGACATCTTCGTCGTGACCGGTGCCGGCGACGTGCTGGAGCCCGAGCATGACGTGGCCGCCATCGGCTCGGGCGGCAATTTCGCCCTGGCCGCCGCGCGCGGGCTGATGGAGAGCGAGCTGGATGCCGAGGCGGTGGCGCGCAAGGCCATGGCGATCGCGGCGGATATCTGCGTCTACACCAATGGCAATCTGACCGTTGAAGTCATGGGATGACGGGGGCTCTGCCCCCCGCCCGGCCTGCCCCTGGCGGGGCATGCCGGCCGTCCCCCGGGATATTTGGGCAAGAAAGAAGGCGCAAGCCGGTGCCCCTGACAGGAAAGGCTGACCATGAGTGACCTGACCCCGCGCGAGATCGTGTCCGAACTGGATCGCTTCATCATCGGGCAGAGGGATGCCAAGCGCGCCGTGGCCGTGGCGCTGCGCAACCGCTGGCGGCGCCGGCAACTGGGCGACGACCTGCGCGACGAGGTCTATCCCAAGAACATCCTGATGATCGGCCCCACCGGCGTCGGCAAGACCGAGATCAGCCGCCGGCTGGCGAAGCTCGCCCGCGCGCCCTTCCTGAAGGTCGAGGCCACCAAGTTCACCGAGGTTGGCTATGTCGGCCGCGATGTCGAGCAGATCATCCGCGACCTGGCCGATGCCGCCGTCATCGAGACCCGCGAGCGCATGCGCGAGGAGGTCAAGGCCCGCGCCCATAAATCCGCCGAGGAGCGGGTCGTCGCCGCCCTGGCCGGCGAGGGGGCGCGCGAGCAGACCCGCGAGATATTCCGCGACAAGCTCAAGCGCGGCGAGCTGGACGACACGGTGATCGAGCTGGAGGTGCAGGACAATTCCAATCCGCTCGGCATGATGGAGATCCCCGGCCAGCCCGGCGCCATCGGCGGCATGATGGACCTGTCGGGGCTGATGAAGGCCTTTGGCGGGCGGCGGGTGCGGCGCAAGGTCACCGTGGCGGAAAGCTACGACCTGCTGATCGCCGAGGAGGCCGACAAGTTTCTGGACGACGAGGCGGTGCGCGCCGCCGCGCTGGAGGCGGTGCAGGAGAACGGCATCGTCTTCATCGACGAGATCGACAAGGTGGCGGCCCGGCAGGAGGCGCGCGGCGGCGACGTCTCGCGCGAGGGCGTGCAGCGCGACCTGCTGCCGCTGATCGAGGGCACCACCGTCGGCACCAAATACGGCCCGGTGAAGACCGATCACATCCTGTTCATCGCCTCGGGCGCGTTCCATATCGCCAAGCCCTCGGACCTGCTGCCCGAGCTGCAGGGCCGGCTGCCGATCCGCGTCGAGCTGCGCGCCCTGACCGAGGAGGATTTCGTCCGCATCCTGACCGAGACCGACAACGCCCTGACCCGGCAATATACCGCGCTGATGGCGACCGAGGGGGTGGCGGTCGAGTTCACCGAGGACGGCATCCGGGCGCTGGCGCGGATCGCGGCCGAGGTGAACGGCTCGGTCGAGAATATCGGCGCGCGGCGGCTTTACACCGTGATGGAACGGGTGTTCGAGGAGCTGTCCTTCAGCGCCCCGGACCGTTCCGGCGAGACGGTGGTGGTCGACGGGGCCTTCGTCGAGAAGCATCTGGGCGATCTTTCGCGCTCGACCGATCTTTCGCGCTATGTGCTCTGAAGGGAACCGCGGCGCGGTCCCGTCCGTTGTGCCGGAAGTCAAAGGACGGGGACGCGCATGGGATATATCTTCGGAATCATCATCTTCGTGCTGGATGTCTGGGCCATCGCCTCGATCATCAACACCAATGAGAGCATGACCACCAAGCTGGTCTGGATCGCGCTGGTGGCGATCCTGCCGGTGGTCGGGCTGATCATCTGGTGGTTTGCCGGGCCCAAGGCGAATTACGGCTGAGGGCTTTTCCCGCGCCCGCGGTGATGGCATGGTTCGCCGCAAGTCGAAAAGGCGGGGGACATGCCGGCGCGGATTCTTGTTTCGCTGTTGCTGCTGCTGGCGGCCTGTGCGCCGCGCGGCGAGATCACCCTGGTCCCGGAGGCGGGCCGGGTGGGCCAGGTCGAGCGCATCTATATCGCCACCAACCGCACCCCCGACGGCAGCCGGCAGGAGGGGGTGAGCTTCGGCCGTGTCGACGTCTCGGTGCCGCCCGAGCGGCGGCCGGGCTCGATCGCCTATCCGCGCAAGGGCGCGGCACCCGATCCGCGGCGGGATTTCCTGGTCTCGGAATATGCCCGCTTCGCCCGGCCCGGGGATTTCCGCGCCGAGTTACGCCGCGCCATCGCCGAGCGCCCGCCGGGCGACCGCGACGTGGTGCTGTTCGTGCATGGCTATAACAACACCTTCGCCGAGGGCCTGTATCGCTTTGCCCAGATCGAGCACGACCTGCGCCTGCCCGGCGTGCCGCTGCATTTCTCGTGGCCCTCGCGCGGGCAGCCCTTGGCCTATGCGGCGGATCGCGACAGCGTGCTCTATTCCCGCGACGGGCTCGAGCGCAGCATCGAGATCGCCACCGAGGCGGGCGGCGGCAAGGCGATCCTGGTCGCGCATTCCATGGGCGCCCTGCTGCTGATGGAGAGCCTGCGCCAGATGGCCATCGCCGGCGACCGCCGCACGCTGGACCGGATCGGCGCCGTGGTGCTGCTGTCGCCCGATATCGATGTCGGCGTGTTTCGCAGTCAGGCGCGGGCCATCGGCAGGTTGCCGCAGCCCTTCTTCATCTTCACCTCGGGGCGGGACCGGGCGCTGAACCTGTCGGCGCTGATCTCGGCCGAACCGGTGCGGCTGGGCAGCCTGACCGATGCCGGGCCGGTAGCGGACCTGCCGGTGACGCTGGTGGATGTCGGCGCCTTCAGCAGCGGCACCGGGCATTTCAACGTCGCGACCTCGCCTGCGCTTCTGCGCATCCTGTCGCAGGCGCGGGAGCTGAACAGCGTGTTCTCGTCGGATGTGGGCGGCGGGGTCGGGCCGCTGACCCGTGCGGCCCTGCATGCCGAGCGCGCGGCGCAGATCGTGATCTCGCCGGCCTTCTAGCGGCGCAGGTAGACGTAATAGGCGCCCTCGCCGCCGTGGCGGCGATGCGCCGGGCGGACCTGCAGCACCGCGGCGTTCAGCGGCGGCATGTGCAGCCAATGCGGCACGTTGTGGCGCAGCGCCCCGGGCCGGACCGGCAGCGGCGCATCGGGCCCGCCCTCGCGCCCCTTGCCGGTGATGACCAGGACCAGCCGCCGTCCATCGGCGCGGGCCTGCAGGATGAAGCGGGTCAGCACCGGCTGGGCCACGGCCAGCGTCATGCCGTGCAGGTCGATCCGCGCCTCGGGGGCCAGCTTGCCGCGGGTCATCTGACGGTGGGTCTTGTGGTCCATGCGCAAGGGCTGGGCATGCAGCGCCTCGCGCGGGGGCGGCGACAGGTCGAGGCGGGTCGAGCCGGACCCGCCGGCCTTCGCCCCGATGCGCAGGCCGGCCAGCTGCGGCGCAGCGGCCTGCGGCGCGGGGGCGGGCTTTTTCAGCGGCTTGGGTTCGGGGATCGGTTCGGCCTGTTTGCGGGTCGGGTGCATGGGCACCGCGGTCGCGGCGATGCGGGACCACAGGGCCTTGTCCTCGGCCGAGAGTCCCCGCCGGCGCGCCATGGCTCAGGCCGTGGCGACGAGCTGCCAGTTCGGGTCGTCCTGACCCATGCGGCGGGCGAAGGTCCAGGTGTCGCGCTGCTTGCGCGCGGCCTTGGGGTCGCCCTCGACCACGTTGCCCTGGGCGTCGCGGGTGGCGATGATCATCTCGCCGACGAAGCGGACCGAAAGCTCGGCCATGCCGGTCGCCGGGGTGAATTCGGCCCCGGCCAGCGCGGTTTCGCGGGTGCCGAGGAACTGCGCCTCGGTGACCAGGCCGCGGGCCTTGCGGTCCTCGATCACCGATTCGAAGGCCTCGGCCACCGGCGGGGCCAGGAAGCCGCGCACCTCCGAGAGGTCGCCGCGCTCGAAGGCCATCAGGATCATCTCATAGGCGGATTTCGCGCCGGACAGGAAAGGGCCCACGGCGAAATCGGGCTCGACCCGCTTCATCTCGGCCAGGGCCTTGGCGGTGGGGCTGCCCGGCTCGGCATGGTCGGCGATGTCGCTGTCGCCGGCCTCGGCGGTGCCGTCGATCACGTCGAAGCGGCGGCGCTGCGCCGGTTCCTCGGGGATGCGCGGCGCCTCGAACCCGTCGCGGGTGCCGAGCACCCCGCGCAAGCGCAGGATCAGGAACACGGCGATCGCGCCCAGGACGAGGAGTTGCAGCAGGGGGTTCGACATCAACGGACCTAACGAGCTTTGTAAGGATGGTTTCCGATGCTTATGTAGGGTGGGGACCGGCCCAAGTCCAGTTTGTGCCGGAAAGAGAACATGCCAAAGGGGAAGGCTTTATGTGGCTGCTTCTGCCGTTCGTGATCCTGCCGATCGTCGAGATCGCGCTGTTCATCCAGGTCGGAGGCGCGATCGGCGCGCTGCCGGTGATCGCGCTGGTGCTGGCCTCGGCGGTGGCCGGGGTGGCGGTGATGCGCCACCAGGGCGCGCGCGCCGCGCTGGACGTGCAGCGCGCCATGGAGGATTTCCGCGACCCCGGCCGGCCCATGGCGCATGGCGCGCTGGTCATGATCGCCGGCCTTCTGATGGTGGTGCCCGGACTTTTTACCAGCGGGCTGGGGCTTTTGCTGCTGATCCCGGCAGTGCGCAGCCTGATCCTGCGGCGGATGGCGCGGGGGGTGCGGGTCACGGGCACGCGCTTCAGCTATCGCCAGGGGTATGGGGCCGAGGCGGATTTCGGCGCCGATCCGGCGGGCTTCCGCCGCCCCGGCTGGCGCGACGAGGGGGTGATCGACGGCGAATATTCGGTGCAGGACGATCCGCCCGCGCCGGTGCGCGAGGGGCTGACCGATCAGGGCGATGCGCCCGGGGACCAGCCGCCGCGCCGGGGCGGCTCCGGCTGGACCCGGCATTGAGCGCGGCCCTGCGGGGTGCTAGAACCCCGTCAGATCCGAGGAGAATTCCATGAGCGACGAGAACAACAGCGGCGGCGCCGCGCCCGAGGCCGCGAACGAGGCCCAGAATCCGGGGCAGAATCCCGCCCAGCAGGCGGTGCGGATGCAGATCCTGACGCAATATATCCGCGACCTGTCCTTCGAGAACGCGGTGGCGCAGAAGGGCCTGCCCTCGGGCGAGGTGCAGCCCGAGATCAGCGTGCAGGTCAGCCTGGATGCCCGCAAGCGCCCGGCCGAGCACCAGTATGAGGTGATCAGCAAGTTCCGCGTGCAATCGACCAACTCCAAGGACAAGTCGCCGATCTTCCTGTGCGAGCTGGATTACGGCGGCATCTTCCATGTCGAGGGCGTGCCCGAGGACCAGTTGCACCCCTTCCTGATGATCGAATGCCCGCGCATGATGTTCCCCTATGTGCGGCGCATCGTCTCGGACATGACCCGCGATGGCGGCTTCCCGCCCTTCAACATGGACCCGGTGGATTTCGTCGCGCTGTATCGGCAGGAGATCGCGCGCCGGATGCAGGCCCAGCGGCCCGCCGACCAGCCGCTGTCCTGAGGCGATCACTTCTGCGTGATTCGTGCCGTTTCGGGCCCGCGGTCGTCGGATCGCGGGCCTTTCGCCTGTCCGATCCGGCGCTGGCGCGGCCCGGACGATGCGGCTAGTTTCGCCGCGCAACAGACGGAGAGCGGCATGGCGAAGGGCGCGAAACGGGCCTGGCAAAGGATGCTGTCGGGGCGCAGGCTGGACCTTCTGGACCCGACGCCCGTGGATATCGAGATCGGCGACATCGCCCATGGCCTGGCCTTCGTCGCGCGCTGGAACGGCCAGACCCATGGCGACTGGGGCTATAGCGTGGCCGAGCATTCCCTGCTGGTCGAGGAGATCCATGCCCGCGCCAACCCCGATTGCGAGCCGCGCTGGCGGCTGGCGGCCTTGCTGCACGACGCGCCCGAATATGTCATCGGCGACATGATCTCGCCGGTGAAGGCGGCGCTGGGCAGCGAATATGGAGAAATGGACGCGCGGCTGGCGGCGGCGATCCACCGCCGCTTCGGCCTGCCGGCGCAGCTGCCCGCGGCGGTCAAGCGCGCCATCAAGCGGGCCGACCGGATCTCGGCCTGGCTGGAAGCCGTTCAGATCGCGGGATTTTCGCGGGCCGAGGCGGATCGCCTGTTTCCGGTTCCCCAGCCCGAAATCCTGCAGGGGCTGGAAATACGGCTGCGGCCGCCGCTGGAAACGCGCAACGCCTATTTATTGCGCTTTTCCCAGCTGATCGCGGAAATCGACGGCAGGCCGTAATCCCGCAAGGAAAAACCCCGCATCCTGGGAATGCGGGGGATCAGGTCAGATTTCCAGGTCTTCCAGCTTCTTGCCGGAATCCAGCGCCTCCTGCACCCAGCGCGGCTTGCGGCCGCGGCCGGTCCAGGTCAGCGAGGGATCGGCCGGATTGGCATATTTCGGCGCCACCTTGCTGCGCGCCTGTTTGGCGACGGTCAGATCGGCCAGATTGAAGCCGAATTCGCGCGCGGCGCTTTCCGCGGCGGCCAGGGCCTCGCGCTTGCGGCGGTCCTCGAAGGTGGAAATGGCGCGATCCAGCTTGTTACGCAGATCGCGAAGCTCGCGTAAGGACATGGAGTCCAGGTCGATGCTCATATCTTTATCCTTGGTTTTGGCAGTATGTGGCCCCAATATTTGCATTCCAAAATGAAATGCAATCTTTTTTGAGAACCAGATTATTAACGCGGGCTGCGTTTGGCCAAAATCCGCTGCAAGGTCCGCCGATGCATATGCAGACGCCGGGCCGTCTCGCTGACATTGCGGTCGCATTGCTCATAGACGCGCTGGATATGTTCCCAGCGCACCCGGTCGGCGGACATCGGCGCCTCGGGCGGCGGCGGCAGGGTATCGCCCCGCGCCAGCAGCGCGCGGGTCACGTCATCCGCATCCGCCGGTTTCGAAAGATAATCCGTCGCGCCCATCTTGACCGCCGCCACCGCGGTGGCGATGGCGCCATAGCCGGTCAGCACGACGATGCGGGCATCCTCGCGCGCCTCCCGCAGGGCGTCGACCACGTCGAGCCCGTTTCCGTCCTCGAGCCGCAGGTCGACCACGGCATAGGCCGGAGCCCGCTCGGCCACCGCCGCGCGGGCCTCGGCCACCGAGGCGGCGCGGGTGACGGCGAAGCCGCGTTTTTCCATGGCCCGGGCCAGACGGTTCAGAAAGATCTCGTCGTCATCGACCAGCAACAGGCTGGGGTCGGGTCCGATTTCGTAATCCTCTGCCATATTTCCTTGCCCTTGAAAGTTCACGGTTGATTAGGATGTTTTGTCCAGCCGGTCAAATCCCGGCAATTGACGCCGCGTCAATGAAACAGGCGGCGCGCTCGGCCAGTTCCGGGGCCGAAAGCTCGCGGTCGAAAACACCGACGGTGCCGGCCCCCGGCATGACCAGATAGCTATTGGTCATGTGATCGACCAGATAGTTTTCCGGGTCCTCCTGGTCATTCAACCGGTAATAGTTGCGCCAGGCCTTGGCGACCGCATCGATTTCCGCCGGGCTGCCTGTCAATCCGATCATGCGCTCATGCATGGCGCCGGTAAAATCGCGCAGCACCTCCGGCGTATCGCGCTTGGGATCGACGGTAATGAAAACCGGCGTAAGCCGCATTCCGCGCTGATCCAGGATCGCGACCGCCTCGGCATTGCGCGCGCTGTCCATCGGGCAGACATCCGGGCAATAGGTATAGCCGAAATAAAGCAGCGCCGGCCCGGCCAGCACCTGCCGGTCCGTCACCCGCGCGCCGTTCTGATCGGTCAGCGTGAAGGGCGCGCCCAGACCGTTCAGCCCGCCGGCCTCGAGTCCCTTGCGGCAGGGGGCGAAGGCATCGGCCTCGCCACGCGACAGCCACAGCCAGCCGGTCGCCAGCAGCAGCACCGCGGCCAGGCAGCCGAGGATCAGGATCGTTCGGTCTTTGGCCATCCGGCGCATCTCCGTCCGCTTGGTCGCATTGATCGCCCATCCGGCCACGGGTATCAATGCAAAAGCCCGTCCCAGTCAGGAGGCCCTTCGCGTGCCCATCGGCCTCGTTTCCCGCCGCATCGATCTGTTGCCCGGCCAGCCCGGCCCCGAGCCGATCCGCCTGCGCACCCTGATCCTGCTGCGCTGGGTGGCGATCGCCGGGCAGCTTGCGGCGGTGGGCGCGGCGCTGCTGATCGGCGCCGGCTTCTCCCTGGCGGCGGTTCTGGCGGTGATCGGCCTGGCGGCGGCGCTGAACCTGGCGCTGATGGGCCGGCCGGACCGCCGCATCTCGGCGCGCGAGGCCGCCTGGCAGCTTGGCTTCGACCTGGCGCAGGTGGCGACGCTGCTGGCGCTGACCGGCGGGCTGGCCAATCCCTTTGCGCTGCTGCTGCTGGCGCCGGTGACCATCGCCGCCACCGCGCTGCCCGGCCGGCACCTGCTGGCGCTGGGGGTGGCGACCTTCCTGATGGTGACGCTGGCCGCGATCTTCGCCCAGCCGCTGACCTTCGGTCCGGGCTGGCTGGTGACGCTGCGCGAGCCGCTGCTGGTCGGGCACTGGTTCGCCATCGTGATCGGCGCGGTGTTCTTCGCCGCCTTCGCCCGGCTGGTCGCCGCCGAGGTCAGCGCCACCTCGGACGCGCTGTTCGCCGCGCGCATGGCGCTGGAGCGGGAACAGAAACTGCAGCACCTGGGCGGCGTGGTCGCCGCCGCCGCGCATGAGCTGGGCACGCCGCTGGCGACGATCAAGCTGGTCAGCGCCGAACTGGCCGACGAGCTTGCCGAGGCGCTGCCCGAGCGTGAGGATCTGGCCGAGGATGTCGCGCTGCTGCGCCAGTCCGCCGACCGTTGCCGCGACATCCTGAAATCCATGGGCGGGGCCGGGCGCGACGACCTGCTGATCCGCTCGGCCCCGCTGGCCGAGGTGCTGGCCGAGGCCGCCGCCCCGCATCGCGGCCGCGGCGCCGAAATCAGCGTGCTGCCCGCCGCCGAGCCGCTGATCGTCCAGCGCGATGCCGCAGTGATCCACGGGCTGCGCAACCTGATCCAGAACGCCGTCGATTTCGCTGCCGAGCGCGTCACCATCGAGACCGGCGCCGACCGCCGCGATCTGTGGGTGCGGATCGCCGATGACGGGCCGGGCTTTCCGCCGGCGCTGCTGCCGCGCATCGGCAGCCCCTTCCTGACCACGCGTCCCCGGGCCGAGGACGGGCGCAGCTATGAAGGCATGGGGCTGGGCCTCTTCATCGCCAAGGCGCTGCTGGAGCGTTCGGGCGCGCGGCTGCGCTTCGGCAATGGCGCGCAGGGCGGCGCCGAGGTGCTGGTCACCTGGCCGCGCGAGATGATCGAAACCGGCGATCGCGCCGCCCTCGGCCCCAATCCGCAGATTCTGGCCTGATTTTCCTGTCGCGTTAACCACTTCTTAAAATATCCCTCTATAGTTGTATTTGTCTGGGTTGTTCAGGGATGGTTCGCGATGGTTGCGCATTTCCTCATCGCCTTCGCGGCGGCGGCGCTGGCGGTTCTGCTGGCGCTGGGGCTGATCCGGCTGGCGGACCGGCGTTTCGCCGGCGCGCAAGCCGCGCGCGGGCTGGACCGCGAGATCGAGCCGATCGTGTTCCTGTTCCGCCATCAGGCGCTGGTCGATGCCACGGCTCCGGCGCGGGCGCTGCTTGCCAGCCTGCCGGGCGAAGGGGACTGGCAGCGGCTCAGTTCGTGGCTGGGCATGCGCCTGCCCGAATTCGGCGCGCTGCTGCCCGATCTGGGCGGCGCCGCGCGCGTCGAACTGCAGGAGCGGGCCTGCGACCAGCCCTTGCGGCTGCGGGCCGAGGATCTGGGCGACGGGCTGCTGCGCCTGACGCTGGCCGATCCGGCGGCCGAGAATGCCGGGATCCTGGTCGATTCCCTGTCGCTCGGCGCCATGGAGCAAGAGCTGGAGATCCTGCGCAGCACCATGGACCATTCGCCGATGCTGGCCTGGCGCCAGGACCGGCAGGGCCAGGTCACCTGGGCGAACTCGGCCTATCTGTCCCTGGCCGAGGCCAAGGCAGAGGGGCAGACGCTCTGGCCGCTGCCGCAGCTCATCGACCTATCCGCGCGGCCGGCGCAGGCCAATGCCGCCGCGGGATCGGCGCGGCGGGTGCAAATCGACCAGGGCGGGCAAAGCCGCTGGTATGATTGCCATCTGCACGAGGTCGCCGACCAGACCGTGGCCATCGCCCTGCCTGCCGATGCGGCGGTGCGGGCCGAACGCTCGTTGCGCGAATTCGTCCAGACCCTGACCAAGACCTTTGCCGACCTGCCCATCGGGCTGGCGATCTTTGACCGCGACCGCAATTTGCAGCTGTTCAACCCGGCGCTGATCGACCTGACCGGGCTGGCCACCGGGTTCTTGACCGCGCGGCCGACCCTCTATGCCTTTCTGGATCGCCTGCGCGAGGCGCGGATGGTGCCCGAACCCAAGGATTACCGCAGCTGGCGCAACCAGATGAACACGCTCGAGGCGGCGGCCTCCTCGGGGCACCATGTCGAGATGTGGTCGCTGCCCGGCGGGCAGACCTATCGTGTGACCGGCCGGCCGCATCCCGACGGCGCGGTGGCCTTCCTGTTCGAGGACATCACCTCGGAAATCTCGCTGACCCGGAAGTTCCGCGCCGATCTGTCGCTGGGCGCCGAGGTTCTGGATGCGCTTGAGGATGGGGTGGCGGTCTTCGCGGCCAATGGCGAGCTGCTGATCTCGAACCGTCGCTATGCCGAGCTTTGGGGGCGGGCGGCGCCGGCCACCCTGGACGACCATGTCGCGATCTGGACGGAGACCTGCGGTTCCAGCCCCGGCCTTGCCATCCTGCGCGAGGCGCTGAACGCCGCCCATCCGGACGAGCCGCTGCGCGGCGCCATGGCGGGGCCGGCGGGCGGGCTGCTGTCCTGGGGGCTGCGCGGACTGTCGGGCGGACGGCTGCTGCTGAGCTTTGCCGCTCCGGTCCCGACCCTGCCGGTCGGGAGCGAGATGCCGCGCGTCGCGGAGGGTTCCGAGCCGGCCGAATCTGCCGCGATGTCGCGTGCCCTGACCGGATGACGCCCGGGCTTGCCCTGCCCGGCCGGCTGCGCTTCCCTGTGCGAAACCTGGCGGAGGCGATCATGGCAAGATTCGGGCGGACTGTTGGCACGGCGGGGCGGCCATGACGGCGAGTCCCGATCTTCTGGCCGGCCGGCGCGTGCTGTTCGTCATGGCGCTGGATGCGGAATACGGGCCGCAGCTGCGGGCGCGGATCTCGCCGCTGATGACCGGCGTCGGCCCGGTCGAGGCGGCGGTCGAGCTGACCGCGGCGCTGTCGCGGCTGGCCGCGCGGGACGAACTGCCCGAGCTGGTGGTGTCGCTGGGCTCGGCTGGATCGCGGCGGCTGGAGCAGCTGGGCGTCTATCAGGTCTCGACGCTGGAATATCGCGACATGGACGCCTCGCCCCTGGGCTTCGCCCGCGGCGAGACGCCGATGCTGGGCCTGCCGGTGCGCGTCGCGCTGCCCTTGCAGATTCCGGGCATCGCCTCGGCCAGCCTGGCGACCGGGGCGAGCATCGTCAGCGGCCCCGGCTATGATGCGATCGCCGCCGAGATGGTGGACATGGAGAGCTATGCGGTGCTGCGCGCCTGCCAGCGTTTCCGCCTGCCGCTGATCGGGCTGCGCGGGATTTCCGACGGGGCCGAGGAGCTGGCGCATCTGTCCGACTGGACGCAATACCTGCATCTGGTCGACGAACGTCTGGCTGCGGCGGTGGACCGGCTGGCCGAGGCGCTGGAAAGCGGTGCGCTGGCGCTTTAGGCGGCGGGGCCGGCTGCGGCGGAACGCGGGCCGTCCGATGCCGGGCACCGGCCGCCGGCGGCCAGGCGGCTGCGATGCCCCGGATCGCGTCGGCGGCTTATTCCCCGCCGGGGATCAGCACCTGCCCCTCGGGCCAGCGCAGCGTGGTGGTCAGGGTGATGTCGCGTTCCTCGCCCGCGGCGATCTTGCCGTTCCAGACCAGCAGCCCCCGCTTGCCGTCCGGGTCGGTTTCATCGGGCTGGGGGCTGGCCGACCAGTCGACGCGCAGGTTTTCCTGGGTCGACACCGGCACGCGGTCGATCACCCGCAGCGGCCATTCCTCGCCGGTCAGGTTCCGCACCTTCAGGATCGCGGTTTCGCGGCGTTCCGAGGATTTCGAGATCAATCCGCGGTTGCCCTCGATCTCGTCGGGGATGCGGCGCTCCAGCTTGATGCCGGTCAGCGGCCCGAAGCCCAGCTTCATCTCGTCCCCGGCAGCGGTCAATTGCAGCGCGCCGCGGCCCACCATGGCGCCGTCGGCGTGGAAGGTCGCTTCGCCCGGCAGGATCACCGCGCCGGTGGAATTCACCGTGTCGGCGACCAGATAGGCGCTGTCGTCGCGGCGCGGCACCGCCTCGGCGACGATCTCGGGCGCCAGCTCATGCGAATCCAGCGGCAGGCGCAGCGCATCGGCCCCGTCGCGCATGTCCACCGGCGTCGGATAATCGTAGACCACGGTTTCGCCCACCAGGCCGGCCAGCGCCGAGCCGGCGATCCCGGACTCGGGGGCTGCCGCGGGATAGGCGCGTTCCATCGATTCCAGGGCGGCCGAATCCATCGCGGCTTCGGCCATCGGCGCGGCCGAGCGGCTGTAGAGCTTGGCCCCCGGATCGGCGATGCGGGGGAAATCCGGCTGCAGCTCGCTGGGGGCCGACTGGTCCATCGGCCGGGCGGTGGACAGGACCAGATGCACGCCCCGCCAGTCCTCGCCGGTATCCTGCCGGACCAGCAACCCGCGATCCAGCCGCAGCTTGCCTTCCTTGCGCTGCAAGGACAGGTCGTAGACCGGTTGCCAGCTGGCGCGATCGGTCAGGCTGGTGATGCGGATCCGGGCCGGCTGGCCCTGTCCCTGCACGGCGATTACCAGCGCGCCGCGATCCGCGTCCGGGCCGCGCAGCGCCGCGAGCCGGGCCTCGGCGCGGGCCAGGTCCTCGGCCAATTCCTCGCGTCCCGCATCGGCGGCTTCGGCTTCGAGCCCGGCGCGGATGGCGGTCTGGCGCGCCTGCAGCAGCTGCTCGCCCACCACGCGGGTCAGCGCGGCGATGTCGCCGGTGCCGGCGGCGTCGGATTCGGCCAGCTTCATCAGGAAGGCGATGGTGTCCTCGGCCGCCTCGGCCCGGGCCTTGATCCCCGCCACGCCGGCGTCGCGTTCGGCCAGCGCGGCCTTGAGGCGGCGGACCTCGTCCTCGGCGGCGCGCAGCTCGGGGGATTTTTCCGGGGTTTCGGGCAGGGCGCGTTCCTGCTGGAAGCCGGTCGCGCCGATCACCGCGCCCTCGGCGGCGATGCGCAGGCTGGCGGGGTCGATGCCTTCGGGAATGCCGGGGATCACCAGCTCATGCGCGCCGGCGGGCAGGTCCAGGCTGGCCTCGCGGGTGACGCCGGCGCCCCAGGGATAGACGGTGACCCCTGTCACGCGCGCTGTCGTCTCGATACGGTCGGCCAGGGCGGGGCCGGCCAGCAGGATGGCGGTGGAAATCAGCAGATGGCGCATCGGACCCCCTCGTCATGACCCGGCCAAGGTCCGCGAGGGAGGCGGGAAATGCAAGAGGGCGTCCCGGCGAAACCCGCCGGGACGCCCTCGCATATCCCTATCGGATCAGCCCTTCTTCAGGCAGCGATTGCCCAGAAGCTCGGCGATCTGCACCGCGTTCAGCGCCGCGCCCTTGCGCAGGTTGTCGCTGACGATCCACATGTTCAGGCCGTTCTCCACCGTCACGTCCTGGCGGATGCGGCTGACGAAGGTGGCGAAGTCGCCGACGCATTCCACCGGGGTCGAGTAGCCGCCGGGCTCGCGCTTGTCGATGACCAGCACGCCCGGCGCCTCGCGCAGGATGTCGCGGGCCTCGTCCTCGTCCAGGAAATCCTCGAACTCGATATTCACCGATTCCGAATGCCCGACAAAGACCGGCACGCGCACGCAGGTCGCCGTGACCTTGATCGCCGGATCGACGATCTTCTTGGTCTCGACCACCATCTTCCATTCTTCCTTGGTGTCGCCGCTGTCCATGAACACGTCGATCTGCGGGATCACGTTGAAGGCGATCTGCTTCTGGAACTTCTTCGGCTCGACCTCCTGACCCGGGACATAGACGCCCTTGGTCTGGTTCCACAGCTCGTCCATGCCCTCTTTCCCGGCGCCCGAGACCGACTGGTAGGTCGAGACGACGACGCGCTTGATCCGGGCGCGGTCATGCAGCGGCTTCAGCGCCACCACCATCTGCGCGGTCGAACAGTTGGGATTGGCGATGATCATCTTGTTGCGGTAATCCTCGACCGCGTCCGGGTTCACCTCGGGGACGACCAGCGGGATTTCGGGGTCGTAGCGATAGAGCGAGGAGTTGTCGATCACCACGCAGCCCTGCGAGGCGGCGATCGGCGCATAGGTCTTGGTCGCGTCCGAGCCGATGGCGAACAGCGCGATGTCGTAGCCGGCGAAGTCGAACCCCTCGATGTCCTTGCATTTCAGGGTCTTGTCGCCATAGCTGACCTCAGTGCCAAGGCTCCGGCGCGAAGCCAGAGCGACAACCTCATCAGCAGGAAACTGGCGCTCGGCCAGGATGTTCAGCATTTCACGGCCCACGTTCCCCGTGGCGCCGGCGACAACGACCTTGTAGCCCATTGGGGTCTCCTTCAACAAAGGACGCCGCGATATAGGGGGTATTGCGGCAAAGGGAAAGCGAGATTTCGTCAAAACGCCCGATGATCTGGCAGGATTTCGGCTTAATGCCGACGAATCCGGCGATCTGCCAGCATGATTTCCCGCACCCACTCGGATTCCCCTTTGAAATCATGGGGAACTTGGTCGGCGGTCCGCCGGCCGGAAAGCGAGAGCGAGGCGAAGAAATCGAAGCCGAACAGGTCCAGCCGCGCCATTTGCGAGCGCGCGATCAGGTCGATCATCATCGCGCCGGTGGTGGGCGGGGCGCCCAGCCGGGCCTGCAGCGCCCGATAATCGGCCAGCGGATGCAGGTAGAAGCCGGGGCTGGTCGCCGTCCGCCAGTCCAGACGCTTGCGCTTGGGCGACATCCACAGGATGCGATCCGGCGCGATGCGGGCACGGTCGGCCTGCGAAAGCCGCACGGCCAGCGCCAGCCAGTCGGTGCGCCCGCCATGGCTTTCGGCCGAGGGCATCGGCGCGCCGTTGATGCGGATCACCAGATCGGCGGTGTCGATCCGCGCGCCGTGATCGGTTTCGGCCAGCGCGCGGGCATTGCCCACCAGCGCGACATGCTTGTCCCGCAGCGCCGCCAGCAGCCCGGCTTGCGGAACCGAAAGGCGTTGCAACGCGGATTCGTCCCGCAGGGTGCGGGCGATCAGGAAACCCAGCCGGGTCATGCGAGCAGCCTGCGATAGACCTCGGTGATGGCGCGGGCCTCGGCCTCGATGGCGTGATTCGCCTCGACATGCGTGCGGGCCGCCTGCCCCGCCGCCAGCCGCCCGGCATCGTCGTCCAGCCAGCGCGCCAGCGCCGCGGCCAGCGCCTCGGCATCATCGCGCGGGACCAGGCTGCCGGTCTCGCCGTCGCGGATCAGCGTCTCGTAGGCGCCGGCACGGGCGGCGACGGTCGGCACGCCGCAGGCCGCGGCCTCCAGCGGGGTCAGGCCGAAGCCCTCCCAGCGGGCCGGCGCGGCGAAAAGGTCGATGGCCTGATAGTTGCGCACCACCTGTTCCCAGGGCACCTCGCCCAGGAAGCGGATGCGGTCCGAGAGGCCGGCCGCGGCGATCCTGGCCTTCTGTTCCTCGAAGAACGCCTGGTTGTCGGCGGTGACGCGGCCGGTGAAGATCAGTTTCGCGCGCGGGCGCTGGGGGAACAGCCGCAGCGCCGCCTCGACCAGCAGGTCGACGCCCTTCTGCGCCCGGATGCGGCCGAAACAGCCGATGACGATGTCGTCCGGGGCAAAGCCCAGCTCGGCCCGCAGCGCCGCGCGGTCGGCGGCGGGGTGAAAGACCGACAGGTCCACGCCATGCAGGATGACGGTGGCGGGACGTTCGAGATAGCGCGCGGCTTGCGGCGAGGTGGCGATCAGCGCGTCCTGGCGCCGGATCAGCCAGCGGGTGAAGCCGGTATGCCGGCGCTGCGCGGCCGAGGTGAAGAGCAGGCGATAGCGCCGCCGCAGCACATGCCGCAGGATCAGCCCCAGCGCCATTTCGGTATTGCGGCGCGCATGCCAGACCCGCCAGCGGTCGCGCGGCAGGCTGGCGGCGCGGGCCAGCGGGATATGCGGCAGGCCGGGCGGCAGGCCGGGGCCGGTGGCGACGATGCCGATCATCGTCGCCTGCACCGGGATCAGCCGCACTACGGTCGCCGTCACGCCCGACAGGCGGCGTTTCAGGTTCGGGGCGACCACGTCGATCCGGTCGGCGGCAATTTCAGGCATCGGGGGTCTCGGGCGTCAGGAAATACAACAGGAACCCCACCGTAAGCGGAATCAGGAAGAACAGGAACAGGGTGGAATAGGCCTCGGCGGCGCTGCCCTGCGCGGCGGCCCAGCCATAGACCGGGCGCGAGGCGAATTGCAGCACCCCCGCCCCGCCGATCGAGAACATGTTGAGGAATGTCACGCCCCGCCCCACCAGATGCGGCGGCAGAAAGGCGCGGCCATGCGCCATGAGCACGGTGTAGGTGGCGCCCGACAGCCCGACCAGCGCCAGAAGCGCCACCGACAGCGGCACGCTTTCGGCGGGAAACAGCCACAGCCCGGCCATGACCAGCACGCCCGCGCCGTTGGCGACCAGCGCCAGCCGGCGCAGCGATCCCGCCAGCCGCGTCGCCGGTCCGACCAGGAAGCTGCCGATCACCATGGCCACGCCCATGGCCAGCGTCGCCCGGCCGATCAGCTGGTCCGAGGCGCCATGCACCTCGGCCATGTAGGGCCCGGCCCAGAGGCCCCGGATCGCGGCCGAGGCGGCGTAATTGACCGAAAACAGCGGCAGGATGAACCACAGCGGCCGCAGCCGCAGAAGCTCGGCCAGCGAGCCGCGCGGGGCCGCTGCCGCCAGCCGCTCGGGGTCGCGGGTGAAGGCCAGGATCGCCAGCGCCACCGCCAGCGTGATCCCCGCCAGCGACCAGAGCGTCTGGCGCCAGCCGATGGCCTCGATCACCCAGACCAGCGGTGCGGCGCCCAGGATGTTGCCCATCGAGCCGAAGCCGACCACCGCCCCGGCCAGCGTGCCGAACAGCGCCGGGGGATAGTTGCGGGCGAAGATGTAATAGCTGCCCATCAGCGCCGGCGCGCAGCCGATCCCCATGAGCGCCAGCGAGACATGCAGATGCCAGGCCGCCTGCGCCAGCGCAAAGACCGCCGCCCCGCCCGCGCCTCCCAGCGCCAGCAGCGCGGCGACCGTCCAGCGCGGCCCGATCCGGTCCAGCGCCCCGCCGATGGGCAGCTGCATCAGCGCGAAGGTCAGGAACCACAGCCCCGACGAAATCGCCAGATCCTCGGGTCCCGCGCCCAGTTCGGCCTGCAGGACCGGGGACAGCACCGCCAGGAAGGCGCGATAGAACTGGCTGAGCATATAGGCCAGGATCAGGCTGACGATCCCCGCCGACCACAATGCGCGCATGAACCGCCCCCCTTAGCCCTGCCGGGGCCGAGACTTGCCGATTGCCCGGCGGGGCGCAATGGCCTGCGCGACGGATTTGCCGCGGCGCGCAGCGCGCCCGCCGCATGAGGCTGCGCCCGCCCGCGCCTGCCTATGCCCGCCCGGGGCCGCATCGCCGGGCCGGCCGAAAGGGGCCGCCGGAGACCGCGGCGCGATCCGGCCGGCTTCGGCTGCTATTCGGTCTTCAGCTCGGCATCCCAGGCGGTCAGGGGCGCCTCGCTCCATTCGCCATAGGTGGCGTTGGGCAGCACGATCCAGTCCGCGCCGAAACGCGCCCGGTTCTCGTCCACCTTTTCGCGCTTGGTCGCGGTATCGGCCTTGTGGAACACGCCGTCGAAATCGTGCAGCGTGTCGCCCAGCAGCAGCACGATCTGGTGATCCTCCGAGACCACGGCGCGCCGCTCGACCTTGGTGGTGCCGTAAAGCAGCACGTGATCCTCCGAGACCTGCGGCAGGCCCAGCTCGTTCAGCGTGGCGATGGTCGCGGCCTTGTTCTCGCCGAACCGGTCCGAGATGTAATAGATCGCCACCCCGGCCTTGTCGGCATGGTCGAGGAACTCCCCGGCGCCGGGGATCAGCGTGGGCTTGCCGTCGCGCTCCCAGAAGCCCCAGGTGTCCCAGCTGTCGTATTGGTGGCATTCCTGCATGTCGCGCACCAGAAGCGGGGTGTTGTCGATCACCGTCTCGTCCAGGTCGGTGACCACGGCCAGCTTCGCCGGATCCTCGGCCTTGGCGACGGCGGCGTCCAGCCGTTCGGTCGCCAGCGCGAAGGCCTGCAGTTGCAGGGCCCGGACCTCGGCCGATTGCTGCTGATAGCGCAGCCCCATGGCGAACTCCCGGACCTGGCATTGCGGCATCTGCGCCGCGTCCTGCGCGAGGGCGGCGGGTGCGATCAGCGCCGATGCGGTCAGGCCCAGCGTCAGGCGGCGGGCAAGGCGGTTGAAGGTCATCGAACTCTCCCTGTTCTGCGTCGGCGCTTTCTGCGCCTGACCGCGAAGGCTAGGGTTTGTTGATTGACCAGTCAAACAAAAACCGGCAAGTCAGGCCGGGGCCAGCCGCGCCGGCGCCTCGCGCACCGGCAGATGGATCAGCGCGCTGAAGGCGCCGACCCCGACCCCGACCCACCAGACCAAGGTGTAATCGCCGTAGATGTCATACATCTTGCCGCCCAGCCAGACGCCCAGGAACGAGCCGAGCTGGTGGCTCAGGAACACGAAGCCGTAAAGCGTGCCCATATAGCGCAGCCCGTAGATATAGGCGACGAGCCCCGAGGTCAGCGGCACGGTGGCCAGCCACAGCCCGCCCATGACCAGAGAGAACACGATGACGCTGGTCGGCGTGATCGGCATCAGGATGAAGGCGGCGGCGGCGATGGTGCGCAGCGTATAGATCCCGGCCAGCAGGTATTTCTTGGTATAGCGTTTCCCCAGCCAGCCCGCGAAGATCGCCCCGGCGATATTCGCCAGTCCGATCAGCGAGATGGCGGCGGCGCCAAGCGCCGAGGTGGTGGTGATGCCGATGCTGGCCAGCGTGCCCATCGGGCTGATCGGTCCGCACATCTCGGTCACCATGGCGGGGAAATGTGCGGTGATGAAGGCCAGCTGGTAGCCGCAGGAAAAGAACCCGGCAAAGATCATCAGATAGGACGGGTCGGTGAAAGCGCGCTTGAGCACCGAGCCCATGCTCTCTTCCAGCTCGCCGCGGCTGGCGGGCTTGCCGCCGCCCAGCATGGGCAGGAAGAACAGGCAGGCCAGCACGATCACCCCGAAGATGATGAACACGCTCTGCCACGGGTAATGCATCAGCAGCGCCTCGGCCAGCGGCGCGCCGAAGACCTGCCCGGCCGAGCCGGCGGCGGTGCCGATCCCCAGCGCCAGGCTGCGGTTCTCGTCGCTGGCGGCGCGGCCGATCACCGCAAGGATCACGCCGAAGCCGGTGCCGGCGATGCCGAAGCCGACCATCACCTCCAGCAATTGCATGGCCAGCGGGTCGGTGGCGTAGGCCGTCAGGATCAGCCCGGCGGAATAGAGGAAGGCGCCGATGATCACCGACCAGCGGTCGCCCCAGCGTTCGGCCAGGGCGCCGAAGATCGGCTGGCCGATGCCCCAGGCCAGGTTCTGGATGGCGATGGCCAGGCTGAACTCGGCCCGCGGCCAGCCGAATTCCTGCGCGATGGGGATCTGGAAGACGCCGAAACTGGCCCGCAGGGCGAAATTGATCAGCAGGATGATCGAGCCGCCGACCAGCACCGAGGTGAACAGCGGCGCGCGCATTGCCTTGGACATGTTGTCCCTCCCTCTCGCAGCCTGCAATTCCTGCGCCCGGGCGGCGGCCGCGTCAATGGCGCTGATTGCCTGAATCGGGCGGCGGCGTTAGCCTTGGGTTCAAGGCGATGCGGGGAACTCGATGTATCAGGTGATCGGAACCGGCAAGAGCCGCGCCCTGCGCGTGCTCTGGATGCTCGAGGAACTCGGCCAGCCCTATGAACATGTCGCGGTGAACCCGCAGACCGAAGGGGTCCGGCCCTTCAACCCGGCGGGCAAGGTGCCGGTGCTGGTGGTGGACGGCACGCCCATCACCGATTCCACCGCCATCCTGACCTATCTGGCCGACAAGCACGGGGCCCTGACCCATCCGGCCGGCAGCCTCGACCGAGCGCGGCAGGACAGCCTGACGCAATTCGTGCTGGACGAATTCGACGCCGCGCTGTGGCTGGCGGCGCGCCACAGCTTCGTGCTGCCCGAGGAGATGCGGCTGGCGGCGATCAAGAACACCCTGCGCTGGGAATTCGAGCGCAGCCAGCGCACGCTGGTGCATCGCATGGCCGAGGACGGCTTCCTGATGGGCGAGCGCATGACGGTGCCCGACATCATCCTGGCGCATTGCCTGACATGGGCGCTGACGGCGCGCTTTCCGATCACCGAGCACCGGCTGACCGATTACCTCCAGACCATGCGGGCCCGCCCGGCCTATCTGCGCGCCGCGGCCAGGTAGGCGGCGGCGCCCTGCCCGGCCAGCCGCCCGGTGGCAAGGCAGCCGGTCAGCAGATAGCCGCCGGTCGGCGCTTCCCAGTCCAGCATCTCGCCGGCGGCAAAGACGCCGGGCAGCGCCTTCAGCTCCAGAGCATCGGTCAGGCTGTCGGCACCGATCCCCCCGGCCGAGGAAATCGCCCGCTCGATGCCCATCGGCCCCTGGTGCCGCAACCGCAGCGCCTTGGCGCGCAGGGCCAGCCGTTCGGGCTCGGCGGGCAGCGGCCGGCCCCATTCCATCAGCAGCGCCGCGCGGACCGGATCGCCTAGCACCCGCCGCAGCCGGTTGCCGACCGACAGCTTCGCCGGCACCATGGCGAAGCGCCGCGCCAGCTCCTCGGGCGCCAGGTCCGGTGCCAGGTCGACGAAAGCCTCGGCCCCGTCCCGCATCGCGGCCGCGACCTCATAGATCCCGCCGCCCTCGATTCCGCCTGCGCTGACGACCCATTCGCCGCGCCCGACCCGGTCCCCGACATGCAGCGCCACACCCTTGACCGCCCGGCCGAAATGCCGCGCCATCTGCGCCGACCAAGCGACGCGAAAGCCCATGTTCGCCGGCCGGAACGGCACCATCGCGACGCCCTTCCTGCGAAGCCAGGGCACCCAGGCGGCGTCCGAGCCCAGCCGCGGCCAGCTCGCGCCCCCCAGCGCCAGCACCACGACCCGCGGCCGCAAGATCTGAACCCTGCCCGGCGCCTCGAAGCGCCAGCCATCGCCGTCAAAACCGCTCCAGCGCCAGCGCGTCCGCAGCTCGACCCCCAGGTCCGCCAGCCGCGCCAGCCAGGCCCGCAGCAGCGGCGAGGCCTTCATCCCGACCGGAAACACCCGCCCGGTCGAGCCGGTGAACAGCTCCACCCCCAGCCCGCGCGCCCAGGCCATCACCGCCTCAGGCCCGATTTCACCGTTTTCCAAATACTCCGGGGGAGTCCGCAGGACGGGGGCAGAGCCCCCATAATGCCCCGCAAAATCCGCGAAGGGTTCGTCCCTGGTCAGGTTCAGCCCGGATTTCCCGGCCATCAGGAACTTGCGCGCCGGGGTCGGCATGGCCTCGGCCACGACGACCCGCGCGCCCTGCCCGGCCAGCACCTCGGCCGCCCTCAGCCCGGCCGGGCCGGCGCCGATCACCAAGGCCTCGACCCCTTGGCTCACCGCCCGCCCCGCGGCATCATGCAAAGCCGCAACAGCATCCGCTCCATCAGCGCCATGGCCGGTGCCTTCGAGGACGAGCGCAACGCCAGATCGGTCTCGATCAGCTGGTGGACCGCATCCTCCAGCGCCCGCATGCCCCAGTCCTGCGCCTGCCGGATCATGCGGTCGCGGCGCGGGCCGAAGACCGGCGGCCGCAGCCGCGACAGCCCGGCTCCCGGCCCGCCGGGGTCCGAGGCCCCGGCATGCAGCCCGCGAAAATGCCGCAGCGCCGCGATGCACAGCGTCACCGGGGCGATGCCCTGCCCCTCGATCCGCCGCATCAGCGTGCCGAATTCGCGCGCCCGGCCCTCGGCCACGCAGTCGATCAGCTCATCGACCTCGGCCTCGATGGTGGCCGGCGCCAGCGCAGCGATCTCGGCGGGCGTCAGCGGTTCGGGATCGCCATGCTTGTAAAGCCCGATCTTTTCCACCGTCTGGCGGAAATCGCCGGGATCGAGGGCGCGGGACAGCGCCATCAGGTCGCGCATCGCGTCGCGCGGCACCTCGCGCAGCCCGGCCTCATGCAGCCAGCGGCCCACCTCCTCCTCGCCGGGCGGGTCGTCATAGATCGGCGCGGTCACGGCGGCGGGATGCGGCTCGAAAAGCTTCCTCAGCGCCGAGGACTTGCCCAGGCTCCCGGCCGCGACCACGATCACCGCGTCGCCGCTTTTCCATTCGGCGATGGCCGTGGCGACGGCCGGCGCCGCCGCATCCGGCGCATCATCGACCAGCACCACGCGCTGGCCCGGAAAGAAGCCTACCGCCTTCACGGCATCCAGCAGCGCCGCAGGGTCCTTGCGCAGGTCGGCGCCGGGAATGCGGGTCAGGCGCATCTCCTCCTCGGCGCCGGGGCCGACCAGCGCCTTGACCGCCTCGGCCCGCTTCAGCGCCACGCGCATGGCGTCCTGGCCATGGATCAGCAGCGCCGGGCGCGTCGGATCGGGCCGCGCCAGATAGCGTCCGATCTCGGCACCCTTCAGGATCATGGCACCGCGTCGGGCTGGACGGCCAGCAGCCGCGTCACCACCTGGTCGGCCAGCATCCGCGCCAGCCGCTCATGCGCGTCCTGTTCCGCCGCCATGGTGGCGATGGTGGTGCCGGTGGTGGAATAGGAGGTGAAGCTGCTGACCTGCCCGCGCGTCACCTCGCGGCCGGTCGCGGCCTCGGTCAGGGCGAAGTCGGCGGTGCCGTTCAGCGCGTAGCGCGTCGTCACCTCGTCGGGGGTGATCGCCTGCGGCACCACGGCGATGCGCAGCCGGTAGTCGAGCAGGAAGCGGGCCTCCGTATCCGGGCCCAGCCGTTCGGCGATGCGGCCGGCGAAGCTGAAGTCGTCCGGCGTCTTGGGATCGGCGGTGCGGACCTTGCCGAAGAGCTTGCCGCCGGTGCCGCCCGGCCCGTAGACGGGGGAAAAGCCGCAGGCGGCCAGCGCCAGCCCGGCCAGGATCACGCTGCGCCTAGACCACGACATTGACGATCCGCCCCGGCACCACGATCAGCTTCTTGGGCGGCTGGCCCTCCATGAAGCGCCGCACGGTTTCGTCGGCCAGCACGATGGCCTCGATTTCTTCCTTGGGCATGTCCTTGGGCACCTCGATCTCGGCCCGGCGCTTGCCGTTGATCTGGATCGGCAGCACCACGCTGTCGGAAACCAGCAGCGCCGGGTCCGCCTTGGGCCAGGCGGCATCGACCACCATGCCCTGCCCGCCGGCCTTCGCCCAGACCTCTTCGGCCAGATGCGGCACCATGGGCGCCATCAGCTGCGCCATGATGCGCAGCGCCTCGCGCCGGCTTTCGCCGCCCGCGCTCGACTTGCCGATGCTGTTTGCCAGCTCATAGATCTTGGCCACCGCCTTGTTGAAGGCGAAGCCCTCGATGGATTTCGTCACCTCGTCGATGGCGCGATGCGCGGCGCGGGTCAGGTCGGGATCGGCCCCGCCCTCGGGGATCTCGTCCGCCAGCCGCCAGACCCGGGCGAGGAAGCGGTTCGCCGCCTCGGCCCCGGCGGCGGTCCATTCCACGTCCCGTTCGGGCGGGCTGTCCGAGAGCATGAACCAGCGCGCCGTATCGGCGCCGAAATTGGCGACGATATTGACCGGATCGACGACGTTCTTCTTGGATTTCGACATCTTGGCCGAGGGAATGATCTCGACCACGGTGCCGTCGGCCAGCCTGCCGTCGGTGACATCCTCGGGCAGGTGATAGACCGGGCGGCCGCGCTCGTCCCGGGTCATGTAGATCTCATGCGTGACCATGCCCTGGGTGAAGAGCGCGTCGAACGGCTCCCTGGCGCCTTCCGGCAGGTGGCCGGTCTTGACCATGGCGCGGGCGAAGAAGCGCGAATAGAGCAGGTGCAGGATCGCGTGCTCGATGCCGCCGATATACTGGTCGACGTTCATCCAGTAATCGGTCTCGGCGCGCTCGGTCGGCGTCGTCGCGTGCGGCGCGGTGAAGCGCGCGTAATACCAGGACGAATCGACGAAAGTGTCCATGGTGTCGGTCTCGCGCCGGGCCGGGCCGCCGCATTGCGGGCAGGTGGCGTCGCGCCAGGTCGGATGCCGGTCCAGCGGGTTGCCGGGCACGTCGAAGCTGACGTCCTGCGGCAGCAGCACCGGCAGGTTCGCCTTGGCCTCGGGCACGGTGCCGCATTTTTCGCAATGCACCACCGGGATCGGGCAACCCCAGTAACGCTGGCGCGAGATGCCCCAGTCGCGCAGGCGGAATTTCGTCACGCCTTCGCCATAGCCCTTGGCCTCGGCATGGGCGATGGCGGCATCCACCGCCGCCTCGCCGGTCTGGTCGGCCGGACCGGCAAAGCCGCGCACATAGGTCACGGTTTCGGATTTCAGCGGCACATAGGGCGCTTTCGCCACCAGCGCGTCGGCCTGTTCCAGCGTCATGCCCTTTTCGCCGAAGGTGGCGCGGATCGGCAGGCCGTATTTCGTCGCAAACTCGTGGTCGCGCTCGTCATGCGCCGGAGAGCCGAAGATCGCGCCGGTGCCGTAATCCATCAGCACGAAATTCGCGATCCAGATCGGCAATTGCCAATCCGGGTCCAGCGGGTGGCGCACCGTCAGCCCGGTGTCGAAGCCCAGCTTCGGCGCGGTCTCGATGGCTTCCTCGGTCGTGCCGATCTTGCGGCATTCCTCGACGAAAGCCGCGACCTTCGGATCCCTGGCCGCCAGCGCCTTGACCAGCGGATGGTCGGGCGACAGCGCCACGAAGCTCGCGCCCATCAGCGTGTCGGGGCGGGTGGTATAGACCTCGATCTGCGGGAAATCCGGCAGGTTCACGGTGTCGAAGCGGAATTGCAGCCCGCGCGACTTGCCGATCCAGTTGGCCTGCATCAGCCGCACCTTTTCCGGCCAGCCCTCCAGCCCGTCCAGCGCCGTCAGCAGCTCATCCGAATAGTCCGAGATCCTGAAGAACCACTGCGTCAGTTCCTTGCGCTCGACCACAGCGCCGGACCGCCAGCCCTTGCCGTCGATCACCTGCTCGTTGGCGAGCACCGTCATGTCGACCGGGTCCCAGTTCACCTGCGCCGACTTGCGGGTGATCAGCCCGGCCTCCAGCATGTCCAGGAACAGCGCCTGCTGCTGGGCGACATAGGCGTCGTCGCAGGTGGCGAATTCGCGGCTCCAGTCGATGGACAGGCCCAGAGGCTTCAGCTGGCCGCGCATGGTGGCGATATTGCCATAGGTCCAGTCGCGCGGATGGCCGCCCTGTTCCATCGCGGCATTCTCGGCCGGCATCCCGAAGGCGTCCCAGCCCATCGGATGCAGCACCGAAAACCCCTGCGCGCGCTTGAAGCGCGCCACCACGTCGCCCATCGTGTAGTTGCGCACATGGCCCATGTGGATGCGCCCCGAGGGATAGGGGAACATCTCCAGCACGTAATACTTGGGCCGCTCGTCCCGGACGGCGCGGAACGTATCGGCCTGCTCCCACGCCTCTTGCCAGCGCGGTTCGCTGATTGCGGGATCATAGGGCATGGATACCTCCGGGCGTCAGATTGCCCGCAGGGTATTAGCCGCTTGCCCGATGCAGGTCCAGCGGGGTCGATGCGGCCTTACAGGTTGCGGTCCTGCACCCGCAGCTGCCGGGCGCGGGTCAGGATCGCGTCCTCGACCGCGCGCACCGTGTCGGGCGCCACCGCCGCACCGCCCGCACCCTGCAGCGAGACCTTGAGCGCGCGCGCGTCCAGCGAGGGGTCGCTGACCTTGACCGTGGCGCGATAGGCGCGGCCGCCGCCGGGCGGCGTGCCGTAGCCGGTGACGATGACGCCGGTGAAGGGATCGATGGACTGGATCGGCAGGAAGTTCAGCACTTCCAGACTGGCGTTCCACAGGTAGCGGTTCACCGCCACCGTGTCGTTCGGGTTGCGGCGATTCGAAAACACGTCCCAGATCGTGGATTCCCGCTGCGGTTGCGCGGCCTGGGTCTGGCGTGCTCCGCCGGGGCCCGAGCCCGGCCCGCCGGAACAGGCGGCGAGTCCCGCCGAGATCAGCAGGGCGGCGGTCAGCCGTGCGGCGCGTCTGGTCATCTGATGTCCCCCGGATCGTCCTTGCGCGAGCCATAGCGCAATTCTGCCCCTTGCGACAAGAGAGCCCGCGCCCGGGCCGGGAATGCTCCCGGCGGATGATATGGCACGCGCGCGCGAGGCGGCCCGAACCGGCATGCCGGGGCCGAGGCGAACGGCGTTGCAACGGGGTGTGGCCCATGTGCATCACAGCATTCCGGAAACAGGCGAAACGGCTCTGATTTCGTTGCAATGCCGGGGGGAAAGCGCGACACAACAGGCATACCCCAAGCCGGTATTCCGGGGTGGGGCACACGAGAGAGACAAGAGGGAAAACCATGAAAAAGTTTCTTTTTGCCACCACCGCACTGGTGATGACCGCCGGCGTCGCCGCCGCCGAAGTCGCCATCTCGGGTGACGGCCGCATGGGTCTGATCTATGACGGTGACGACGTCCAGTTCGCCAGCCGCGCGCGCGTGACCTTCACGCTGACCGGCGAGTCGGATGCCGGCCTGTCCTTCGGCGGTTCGTTCCGCGTCGACCAGCAGGACTGGAACAACGAGTTCCGTTCGGCCGCCCACGGCAACCGTGGCGCCGTCTGGATCTCGGGCACCTACGGCAAGCTGTCGATGGGCGACGTGGTCTCGGCTTCGGAAGCCGCGATCGGCGACCTGTATGAAATCGGCTACACCAACGGCGAAGTCGCCGGCGATCCGGAAGAAATCAGCTACCTGGTCGGCGACGGTGCCAACCGCGATCAGGGCCCGACGATCCTGTACGAATACACCGTCGACAACATCTCGTTCTACGCCTCGGCCACGGACGGCGTCGACACCACCGTGTTCGACGTGACCCGCGGCGCCGACAATGACGACACCCTGGGCGCGCTGTCGGACAAGGTCGCCTACTCGCTGGCCGCGAAATACGACGCCGGCAACTGGTGGGCCGGTCTGGGCTATGCCAAGCACGACGACATGAGCGAGATCTCGCTGGGCGGTGAAGCCAAGTTCAACCAGTTCTCGGTCAAGGGCGTGTTCGTCAAATACGACGACGTGTTCGTCGGTGCCGGCGCCGAGTTCGACTCGACCATCGGTCTGGCCGCTGCTTATCAAGCCGACGCTCTGACCGTGAAGGGCTTCTTCCGTCAGGACAAGGTCGACGTTGTCGGCGGCAGCGACATCAAGCCGCGCGCCATCGGCATCGGTGCTGACTACGACCTGGGCGGCGGTGCCGTTCTGGCCGGCGGCATCACCAACGTCGATTTCGACCTGCCCGGCGAAGACGACGAAACCGTCGCCGACTTCGGTGTGAAGTTCCGCTTCTGATCCTTCGGGATACGGAATTCGGAAAGAGCGGGCCTTGCGCCCGCTCTTTTCTTTTGGGATGCATGCCGCCATGGGACTGGATGAGATCAGGCGCCGCGTCGCTGCGGCCGAGGCGGCTGCGGGGCGTGCGGCGGGCGAGGTCACGCTGATCGCCGTCAGCAAGGTGCAGCCGGCCGAAAGGGTCGAGGCGGTGCTTGCCGCCGGACAGCGCGTCTTCGGCGAGAACTATGTGCAGGAGGCGGCCGGGAAATGGCCGGCCTGGCGCCAGCGTTTTCCGGGGATCGAGCTGCACATGATCGGTCCGCTGCAGACCAACAAGCTGAAACCGGCGCTGGAGCTTTTCGACGCCATCCACACGCTGGACCGCCCTTCGCTGGCCGGCAAGCTGGCCCGGCACGTGCAGCAGCGCGGCCGCTGTCCGCAGCTTTTCGTTCAGGTGAACACCGGTGCCGAACCGCAGAAGGCCGGCGTCCTGCCGGACGAGGCGGACAGCTTCGTCGCCCAATGCCGGGCGCTGGACCTGACGCTGGCGGGGCTGATGTGCATCCCGCCCGAGGATCAGGACCCGGTGCCGCATTTCCGCATCCTGCGCGAGATCGCCCGCCGCAACGGCCTCTCGGGCTTGTCGATGGGCATGAGCGGCGATTTCGAGGCCGCCATCGCCGAGGGGGCCAGCCATGTCCGCATCGGCAGCGCGATCTTCGGCGCCCGCGACTACGGCTAGGGCCGGGCAGGGCGCGTTAACCCTCTCTTTACATTGGGGATGCGGTGGCGACCGCGACGGGTTATGTTGCCCGTCAGGGTTGTGTGATTCGTTTGGACCTTGTCATGTTGTTGCTTGGTAGTTTGATCAGTTTGCTGTTTGTCGGTTTGGCCGTGGACGTGACCGCGATGACCCGCTCGCCCGGGGGCGAGGGTGAACCCGATCCGCCCGAGGACCCCGATCCCGACCGGCCCGGCGGCCTGGTTCTTGAAGGCAGCGAGGGGCCGGACTGGCTGGCCGGAACCGATGGCGACGACCTGCTGGTCGGCCATGGCGGCAATGACGACCTGCATGGCGGTCCGGGCAATGACACGCTGCGCGGCGGCGACGGCACCGACTGGATCTATGGCGATGGCGATTACGGCCCGGGCGGCGACGATCTGATCGAGGGCGGCGCGGGCGGCGATTTCCTGGCCGGGCAGGGCGGCAACGACACCGTGCATGGCGGCCCCGGCAACGACACCCTCTTCGGCGGCGAGGGCGACGACCTGCTGACCGGCGGCGACGGGGACGACTGGATCTCGGGCAATGCCGGCAACGACACGCTGGTCGCCGGGCGCGGCGAGGACGACCTGGACGGGGGTGATGGCGACGACCTGCTGATCGGCTCGGCCCATCCCGACCGGGCCTGGCTGCATGGCGGCGCGGGCAACGACACGCTGCATCCCGGCATCGGCGATTTCGCCGAGGGCGGCGAGGGCGAGGATCTGTTCCTGCTCGACGCTCTGGGCGAGGAGTTGCAGGTCCCCGGCGAGCAGGTGCCGATCATCGCCGATTTCGACGCGCTTCAGGACCGGATCGAGCTGCGCTATCAGGAAGCCGGCCATGGCGCGCCGCCGCTGCTTACGCTGGAACGCGATGCCGACGGCTCGGCCATGATCCGCCTGGACGGGGTGGCGGTGGGCCGGGTGCTGCAGGTGGCCGGGCTGCGCGCCGCCGATATCGCCCTGACCCGGATCGACCCCGGCGCCTGATACGCCGCCGGGACCGGAAAGCCCTTTCCTTTTCGGCCGATTCCGCCTATACGCCCGCATCCGCCGGATCATTCCGGCGGGTATCTCCACGGGCCTGCGCTGGACGACATCCCGGCCTGAGCCATAACCCCTTGTTTCTGAAAGGAGCCCCCGATGTCGATTACGGTTGAGGAAAAGAATCGCGTGATGACCGAATTCGCGACCAAGAAGGGCGACACCGGCTCGCCCGAGGTCCAGGTCGCCATCCTGTCCTCGCGCATCGCCACGCTGACCGAGCATTTCAAGACCCACAAGAAAGACAACCATTCGCGTCGCGGTCTGCTGAAGCTGGTCGCGCAGCGCCGCAAGCTGCTGGACTATCTGAAGCGCAAGGACGAAGCCCGCTACACCGCGCTGATCGGCAAGCTGGGCCTGCGCCGCTGATCCTTGGCGGCTTTTTTCGGCTGCGCTGAAGCGCGCCTGCCATGCGTCACCGGGCGCCCGCGGCGAAAGCTGCGGGCGTTTGCATGTCCGGAAGGGCCGCGCCTGCCGATTCGCGGGCAGGTCAGCTGGCCGTCAATTAAAATCCAAGAAACTGAATTCTGGATTCTTAACGCCCGGCGTCTACCGTGGGACCCGTTTACCAGACGGAGACTTGTCATGTTAATCAGCTCGCTGTTCAAACCCCCGCCCCTGCAGACAGCCGCCGCGCAGCCATCCCTGTTGCAGGGCGTGGTGAATACCGTGGACACGCTTGTCGGGTCGCTTCTGGAGCCGGCGCCGGCACCTTCGTCGGCAGCGGGATCGGCCGGCGAGGGCGGGGTTCGCTTCGATTTCTCGCAAGAGGCCATGCAGGCCGCATCCGCCGCGCCGGAAGCGGCGTCCGCGCCGGTTGCGAATCCGGCGGCCCCTGCTGCAGCGCAGCCGGCTGCGCCAGCCGATGCGGACGTGCCCGCCGCTGCCACCCCCGCGGCGGCGCCGGTGATCGCCGAGGCCGCCAGCGGGACCGCGGCGGCCCCGGCGCTGACGGTGCCGGTGGGCGCGGCGGCGAAGGCCGAAATCCCGGCGCCCGCCGCCTCGGCCGTCCGGACGGCGGCGGCGGCCGTCGATGCCGACCCCGATGCCGAGGCGCTGGCCCGTGCTTGGGCGATCAGGGCGCTGGCCCGCGAAAGCGCGCAGGGCGTGATCGACCGCCTCGTTTCTCGGGATAGCCGACCCTGGCCGACGGATGTGGTCAGCGACAGCGCCGTCCGGAACGAGGCCCGGCCGGAGACCTTGGCCAAGCTCTGATCCTCTGGGCCGGGCCGAGCTGCGGGCGGTACCGATCCGCTGCCGCCCGCTTCGATTCGCTGCGAAAGGACAGGCGCGGCGGCCCGATGCGCGGCGGGACGGCCCGCCCGGCGGGGGACGACGAAAAGGTCCCGCCACTTCGCCGGCCCATGCGGCAGTGGTGCTGCGAACCGGGCGGGCCGGCGCGGCTGACGGGATCCTTCGAGGCTGCGCCGGCGGCGGCGGGTCAGGGTGCGGTCGGCCGGCAGCCCGGGGACGATGGCGGAACGGACAAGCCGCGCGCCGGTCCGGCAGGCGCAAGCCACTTCCCATATCCCTTGTTTTCCTGTATGGGGCGTCCCCATCTGTGACGTGACGCCAGGCCCCGGGGCACATGCGAAGGATAGGGGCGGCGGCAATGGGGCCGCCATTTGACACGGGGCGCGACCGGAAGGGCCGGCGCGTCGCCAGAGGAAACCAGATGTTTGATGAAGTGAAGAAATCCATCCAGTGGGGCCAGGAAACGCTCACGCTGGAAACGGGCAAGGTTGCCCGTCAGGCCGACGGCTCGGTCATCGCCACCCTGGGCGAGACCAGCGTGATGGCCAACGTCACTTTCGCGAAAGAACCCAAGCCCGGTCAGGACTTCTTCCCCCTGACGGTGCATTATCAGGAAAAATACTACGCCGCCGGCAAGATCCCGGGCGGCTTCTTCAAGCGCGAGGCCCGTCCCTCGGAAAAGGAGACGCTGACCGCGCGCCTGATCGACCGGCCGATCCGCCCGCTTTTCGTCCCCGGCTTCAAGCATGAAGTGCTGGTGATGTGCACGGTGCTGAGCCATGACCTGGTCAACGATCCCGACATCGTGGCGATGATCGCCGCCTCGGCCGCGCTGACCATTTCGGGCGTGCCCTTCATGGGCCCGATCGGCGCCGCCCGCGTCGGTTTCGCCAATGGCGAATATGTGCTGAATCCCGAAGTGCAGGACATGGACCAGCTGCGCTCGAACCCCGAGCAGCGGCTGGACCTGGTCGTCGCCGGCACCCGCGACGCGGTGATGATGGTCGAATCGGAAGCCTATGAGCTGACCGAGGCCGAGATGCTGGGCGCGGTGAAATTCGGCCACGAGGCGATGCAGCCGGTGATCGACTTGATCATCGACCTGGCCGAGGCGGCCGCGAAAGAGCCCTTCGAGTTCCAGGCGCCGGATTACAGCGTGCTCTATGCCCGCGTGAAATCGCTGGGCGAGGCGGATATGCGCGCCGCCTACGCGATCCGCGACAAGGGCGAGCGCCGCGACGCCATCGAGGCCGCCAAGGCCAAGGTCCTTGAGGGCCTGTCCGAGGAAGAGCTGCTGGATCCCAACCTGGGCTCGGCGCTGAAGAAGCTGGAATCGGGCATCCTGCGCGGCGGCATCATCGACGGCCATCCGCGCATCGACGGCCGCGACACCCGCACCGTGCGCCCCATCGACTGCGAGGTGGGCTTCCTGCCCCGCACCCACGGCTCGGCGCTGTTCACCCGCGGCGAGACCCAGGCGCTGGTCGTGACCACGCTGGGCACCGGCGATGACGAGCAGATCATCGACGCGCTGCACGGCAACTCGCGCTCGAACTTCCTGCTGCACTACAACTTCCCGCCCTATTCGGTGGGCGAGGTGGGCCGCGTCGGCAGCCCCGGCCGTCGCGAGATCGGCCACGGCAAGCTGGCCTGGCGGGCGCTGCAGGCGGTGCTGCCGGCCGCGACCGACTTCCCCTATACCATCCGCGTGGTCAGCGAGATCACCGAGTCGAACGGCTCGTCCTCGATGGCCTCGGTCTGCGGCGGCTCGCTGTCGATGATGGATGCGGGCGTGCCGCTGAAGGCGCCGGTCGCCGGCGTCGCCATGGGCCTGATCCTGGAAGAGGACGGCCGCTGGGCGGTGCTGACCGACATCCTGGGCGACGAGGATCACCTCGGCGACATGGACTTCAAGGTCGCCGGCACCGAAAACGGCATCACCTCGCTGCAGATGGACATCAAGGTCGCGGGCATCACCCCGGCGATCATGGAGCAGGCGCTGGCGCAGGCCAAGGACGGCCGGATGCACATCCTGGGCGAGATGGCGAAGGCCCTGACCGAGGGCCGGCGCGAGTTCAGCGCCCATGCCCCGCGCATCGAGACCATGACCATCCCGACCGACAAGATCCGCGAAGTGATCGGCTCGGGCGGCAAGGTGATCCGCGAGATCGTCGAGACCTCGGGCGCGAAAGTCGATATCAGCGACGACGGCACCATCAAGATCGCCTCGGCCAATGCCGATTCGATCAAGAAGGCCTATGACATGATCTATTCGATCGTGGCCGAGCCGGAAGAGGGCAAGATCTACACCGGCAAGGTGGTGAAGCTGGTCGATTTCGGCGCCTTCGTGAACTTCTTCGGCAAGCGCGACGGTCTGGTGCATGTCAGCCAGATCGCCAACAAGCGCCTGAACCACCCCAACGAGGTGCTGAAGGAGGGCCAGGAGGTCAAGGTCAAGCTGCTGGGCTTCGACGACCGCGGCAAGGTGCGCCTGGGCATGAAGATGGTCGACCAGGAAACCGGCGAGGAGATCAGCCAGGCCAAGGAAGAACCGGCCGAAGGCTGATTTTCGAGACATCAGAGGAACCCGGCGCCGTCCGGGTTCCTTCTACTGAGATACCGGCCGGACGGGTTTGATCCTGCCGGCGGAGACGGGCGGATGGTCAGGCGCAAGAAATCGAGGTTCGAGCGTTTCTTCTCGCTGAACCAGCACCGCAAGCGCTGGGGCGCGCGGCGGCATATCGTCGCTGATCCCGATCTGGCCGCGATGCGGGACCGGATCATCGAGGCCGGCGAGCCGGTGCAGACCCATGGATCGGAAAAGTCGCTCGACCTGCATCTGGCGAATCTGAGGCGCGAGTTTTCCGGACAGGCGGAGCTTCTTTTCCATCATGCCTCTCTGATCGTCCTGATCCGCCGCGAGGTGCGGCTGGCCGAAAACATCGCGCAGTTCGAAGGGCTTTGGGCGCAGGAGGCGGAGTTCCTGTGCCCGCACCTGAACCTGCGCTGGCTGATCTCTGCGGCGGACACGCTTGCCGACCATGCCCGCGATCCGCAAGCCCGGTCGATTGCGATGATGGCCTCGCTTCTGGGCAATACCGTCAAGATCGGTGAATCCGATCGCTATATCCATGGCGCAGAGGCGCTGACCCCGCTGCCCGAGCGGATCGAGGGGCTTCAGGCCGGCATGGTTCCGCTTTTCGACGGGCTGTCGGTTTTCAAGGCGGGCACCGATGACATGCTCCGCAACATGTATTGGCGGCTGGAGCCTTACTTCGCCACCGGTCCTGCGGGCATGATCTTCAAGACGATCTATGACCGGATGCAGATCCATGACACGGCCTTCGCCCGGCTGCGTGCGCTTCACCATCGTGACCGCACCAGCTGGTGGGAGAGCCGCGAAACCTGAAGAGAGCAGGCGGGATTGCTCGCCCCATCGGCAAGCCATGAAAGGCCGTCGCCGGCCCGCGCTTGCCAGACCGGCTCGGACCGGAGCAAGCTATCCACAAACAGCGAGATCTGAACATGAACGGCGAGTCCGTCCTGATCCTGACGATGAAATGGGGCACACTCTACAGTGCGGCGGATGTCAACCTGCTGGCCGCGCAGGTGCGTCGCCACCTGAACCGGCCGAATCGCTTCATCTGCTTCACGGATGATGCAGAGGGGCTTGCACCCGGGATCGAGGCCCTGCCGCTGCCCGAGCTGGGCTTGCCGGCGGGAAGTTCCGACACGCGATGGCGCAAGCTGGCCCTGTTTCGCCGCGATCTGGGGGGACTTTCGGGGACCGCCCTGTTCCTCGATCTGGATCTGGTGATCGTCGGCGACCTGGCTCCGTTCTTTGATTATCCGGGCGAGGTGCCGATCATCCGCGATGACGACCTGTTCCGCCCCAAGCCCTTGCGCCGCCTGCGCCCCGCCCGCGACCGCTTCCTGCATATGGTCGGCAATACCTCGGTCTTTCGCTTTACCATCGGCGCGCATCCCGAGGTGCTGGACAGCTACCTGGCCGATCCCGCCGGCGCCTCGGCCCGCTACGAGCATGAACAGCAGATGGTCAGCGATCTGCTGGACCGGCAGGGCAAGCTGACATATTGGCCGCGCGGCTGGTGCGTCAGCTTCAAGAATGACTGCGTGCCGCGGAATTTCGCCAGCTATTGGCGCGACCCCAGCCTGCCCGAAGGTGCGAAGATCGTGCTGTTTGCCGGCGCGCCCAAGATGGGGGAGGTCTTTGCCGGCCGGGGGCATAAATTCTATCGCCGAATCGGCAATATCGACTGGCTGCGCCGGGCATGGGAAGACCGCGATCCTTGACGCATTCCGCTGCTGCGCATATCGGCCGCGCCACGGGCGCGGCCGAGGGCTCTGTCGGTCTCCGCTCGGACCGGTTCGAACCCGCCCTACGCCGGGTCCTTGGCGAAGCGCAGATAGGGCAGTTTCTTGTCGAGCTGGCCGTATTTCGCCTCGGCCGCCGCGTCGTCCAGCGCCAGCGCCACGATCACGTCCTGGCCCGGGACCCAGTTCGCGGGCGTGGCCAGCGGCACGCCGTCGGTCTTTTGCACCGCGTCCAGCGCCCGCAGGATCTCGGCGAAGTTGCGGCCCACCGACATCGGATAGGTCATCGTCAGCCGCACCTTCTTGTCCGGCCCGATGATGAAGACGGTGCGCACCGTGGCGGAATGCTGCGGCGTGCGGCCCTCGGTCGGCAGGTAGTAGTCGGCCGGCAGCATGTCATAGGCCTTGGCGACCGTCAGGTCGGTGTCGTCGATGATGGCGAAATTCGCCGGGACGCCGGCGACTTTCTCGATATCGGCCTTCCATTTGCCATGGTCCTCGGCCGAATCGACCGAGACGCCCAGCACCTTGGTGTTGCGCTTCTCGAATTCGGGGATCAGCTGGGCCATGGTGCCGAATTCGGTGGTGCAAACCGGCGTGAAGTCGCGCGGATGCGAGAACAGGATGGCATAGCTGTCGCCGATCCAGTCGTGGAAGCTGATCGGGCCCTCTGTCGAATTGGCGGTGAAGTCCGGGGCCGTGTCGTTGATGCGCAGGGACATTGCAGGTCCTTTCCATTGGCTCTTTCGCGTCAAGATAGTCATGTGCGGCGGATTGTCCAACACGATCTTTTCAGTCGTGTTAAAATCGCGCTCGGCTGCGGGTTGCGGCCCGGCCGTCCGGGTGCCAGTCTGCCGGCAATCGCAGATCAGAGGAGGCTGTCATGGGCGGACTTGCCGACAAGCGGAAATTCTACATCAACGGGCAATGGGTCGCGCCGGCCGCGCCGCGCGACCTCGAGGTGATCGACCCCTCGACCGAGGAGCCGGTGGCGGTGATCAGCCTGGGCGATCAGGCCGATACCGATGCGGCGGTGGCGGCGGCCAAGGCGGCTTTCCCCGCCTGGTCCGAGACCGCGCCGGCCGAGAGGCTGGCCCATGTCGAGAAGATCCTGGAAATCTACAAGCGCCGCGCCCCCGACATGGCCGCCGCCATCACCGCCGAGATGGGCGCGCCGCAGGACATGTCGCTGAACGACCAGACCGCGGCCGGCAGCTATCACATCGAGACCTTCATCGAGGCCTTCAAGGGTTTCGAATTCATCCGCCCGCTGCGCCCGGACACCCCGACCAGCATGGTCGCATGGGAGCCGGTGGGCGTCGTCGGGCTGATCACGCCCTGGAACTGGCCGATGAACCAGGTGACGCTGAAGGTGATCCCGGCGCTGCTGGCCGGCAATACCGTTGTGCTGAAGCCCAGCGAGATCGCGCCGCTGTCCTCGGTCGTCTTCACCGAGATCGTGGAGGAGGCCGGGCTGCCGCCGGGCGTCTACAACATGGTGAACGGCGACGGCGCGGGCGTGGGCACGCAGCTTTCGGTGCATCCCGACGTGGACATGATCAGCTTCACCGGCTCGACCCGCGCCGGCATCGCCATCACCAAGGCCGCGGCCGACACGGTCAAGAAGGTGGTGCTGGAACTGGGCGGCAAGGGCGCGAACCTGGTCTTTGCCGATGCCGACGACAAGGCGGTGACGCGCGGGGCGCGGCATGTGTTTTACAACTCGGGGCAAAGCTGCAACGCGCCGACGCGGATGCTGGTCGAGCGGTCCTTCTACGAGACCGCCGTCGAGCAGGCCCGCAAGGTGGCCGAAGAGACCGCGGTGGCAAGCGCCCACCAGCCCGGCCGCCATATCGGCCCGGTGGTCAGCAAGCAGCAATGGGACAAGATCCAGGGCCTGATCCAGGCGGGCATCGACGAGGGCGCCCGGCTGGTCGCCGGCGGTCCCGGCCTGCCCGAGGGCGTCAATCGCGGCTATTTCGTGCGCCCGACGGTCTTTGCCGACGTCACCAACGACATGACCATCGCCCGGCAGGAGATCTTCGGCCCGGTCCTGTCGATCATCCCCTTCGACAGCGAGGAAGAGGCGGTCGGGATCGCCAACGACACCGTCTATGGCCTGACCAACTACGTCCAGACCCAGGACGGCGCCCGGCGCAACCGGCTGGCGCGCAAGCTGCGCGCCGGCATGGTCGAGATGAACGGGCAGTCGCGGGCCAGGGGCTCGGCCTTCGGCGGCGTGAAGGCCTCGGGTCGCGCGCGCGAGGGTGGCGTCTGGGGGCTCGAGGAGTTCATGGACAGCAAGCAGATCAGCGGCTGGGACCCGGAAGCCTGATCCCTTCGGGCGACCATCGGGGGCCGTCCCTTGGGCCGGCCCTTTTCCTTGCCGGGTGTTGCCGCTAGCATCCCGCCGCGAGAGGCGAGGGGGGCATGCGATGAAGACGATCCTGATCACCGGCGGCGGCAGCGGCATCGGCCGGCTGACCGCCCGTCGGTTCCTTCAGGCCGGCTGGCGGGTCGGGCTGGTCGGCCGGCGCGAGGCGGCGCTGGCCGAGACCGCGGACGGCCATCCGCAGGCGCTGGTGCTGCCCTGCGACGTGACCGTGCCCGAGGCGGTCGATGCGGCCTTTGCCCGCGCCGCGGCCGAATGGGGCCGGCTGGACGTGCTGTTCAACAATGCCGGCGCCATCCTGATTTCGCGCCTGATCGACGAGATTTCCTGGGAAGAGTGGCAGGGCGTGGCGCGGGTGAACATCGACGGCATGTTCCTGTGTGCCCGCGCCGCCTTCCGGCAGATGCGCCGCCAGCAGCCGATGGGCGGGCGGATCATCAACAACGGCTCGATCGCGGCCGAGGCGCCGCGCCCCGGCTCGGTGCCCTATACGGTGTCGAAGCACGCGGTGACCGGGCTGACGCGCACGCTGGCGCTGGACGGGCGGCCCTATAACATCGCCTGCGGCCAGATCAACGCCGGCAATGCCGCGACCGAGATGATCTCGGCCGTGGGGACGGTGGGCGCGCCGCAGGCCGACGGCTCGATCAGGACCGAGCCGCTGATGGATGCCGCGACGGTGGCCGAGGCGGTGCTGCACATGGCCAGCCTGCCCGAGGGCGCCAACGTGCTGCACATGACGGTCATGGCGACCAACATGCCCTTCGTGGGGAGGGGCTGATGAACACGGTCCTGGCGGTCGGTCCCTATTCCGACAGCGATGAGGCGGCGCTGCGCGATGCGTTCGCGGCGGTGCAGGTTGCGGATCTGGCGGCGCTGCGCGACCTGCCGGCCGAGGAACGCGCCGGGATCCGGGCCATGGCCTTTTGCGGGCACGAGGCGCTGGACGGCGCGGCGATGGACCTGCTGCCGGGGCTGGAGGTGATCGCGAATTACGGCGTCGGCTATGACGCCATCGATATCGACGCTGCCACGGCCCGCGGCATCGTGGTGACCAACACCCCCGATGTGCTGAACGACGACGTGGCTGATCTGGCGGTGGCGCTGCTGCTGGCCGAGGCGCGGCGGATCGTGCCGGCCGAAGCCTGGCTGCGCGCCGGGCATTGGGCCGAGGGCGGTGAGTTTCCGCTGGCGCGCAAGCTGACCGGGCGGCGCGTCGGCATCCTGGGCCTGGGCCGCATCGGGCGCGAGATCGCCGCGCGGCTGGCGGCGTTCAAATGCGAGATTCATTATTTCTCGCGCCAGCCGAAACAGGCGCCGGGATGGGTCTGGCACGACAGTCCGCTGGCCCTGGCGGAGGCGGTGCAGGACCTGGTGGTCTCGACCGTGGGCGGAGAGCAGACGCGGGGGCTGGTCGACGCCCAGGTGATCGCCGCGCTGGGGCCGGACGGGGTGATCGTGAACATCTCGCGCGGCTCGGTGATCGACGAGGAGGCGCTGATCGCCGCCCTGGAGCAAGGGCGGCTGCGCGGCGCCGGTCTGGACGTGTTCCGGGGCGAGCCGCGGGTCGATCCGCGGCTGGTGGCGCTGGGCAATGCGGTGCTGCTGCCGCATGTCGGCTCGGCCACCGTCGAGACTCGGGCGGCGATGGGCGCGTTGCAGCGGCAGAACCTGCGCGCGGTGCTGGACGGCCGGCCTGCGGTCACGCCGGTCAACCGGCTTTGAACAAGCGAAAGGACGAGGGATGAAACTTTTGCGCTATGGCCCGGCGGGCCGGGAAAAGCCGGGGCTGTTGGACGGCGAGGGCCGGATCCGCGACCTGTCGGCCCATGTCGCCGACATCGCCGGCGAGGCGCTGGGTCCCGAGGGGCTGGCGCGGATCGCGGCGCTGGACCTGGACGGGCTGCCCATCGTCTCGGGCCTGCCTCGGCTGGGGCCCTGCGTGGGTCAGGTGCCGAAATTCGTCGCCATCGGGCTGAACTATGCCGATCACGCCGCCGAGGCCGGGCTGCCGGTGCCGGCCGAGCCGGTGGTGTTCAACAAATGGACCAGCTGCATCAGCGGGCCGGACGACGACGTGCTGATCCCGCCCGGCGCGCAGAAGACCGACTGGGAGGTCGAGCTGGGCGTGGTCATCGGATCGCGCGCCAGCCAGGTTTCCGAGGCGGCGGCGCTGGAGCATGTCGCGGGCTATTGCGTGGTCAACGATGTCAGCGAGCGCGAATGGCAGGCCGAGCGCGGCGGCACCTGGGACAAGGGCAAGGGCTTCGACACTTTCGGGCCGATCGGCCCCTGGCTTGTCACCCGCGACGAGGTGCCCGACCCGCAGGCGCTGGAGCTGTGGCTGGAGGTGGACGGCCAGCGCCGCCAGCAGGGCTCGACCGCGACGATGATCTTCGGCGTGGCCGAGCTGGTCGCCTATTGCTCGCGGCTGATGACGCTGATGCCGGGGGATGTGATCACCACCGGCACGCCGCCCGGCGTCGGCATGGGCGCGCGGCCGCCGGTCTTCCTGAAGGGCGGCGAGGTGATGCGGCTGGGCATCGAGGGGCTGGGCGAGCAGCGCCAGAGGGTGCGGCGCAGCGACTGACGGCGCGGCCGCCCGGAGTATTTGGGAAACGGTGAAAGCGCCGCCGCGCCATTCCGGTCGCGGCGCGGCTGTCTTGGATATCCCGAGGTTGCGGGGGACCGGCGCCGGATGATGGGGTCTCGGCCGGGGCGGCGCCTTCAGGCTTCGGTGGCGAGCGTGTCGACGAGCGAATCGGTGCGGGTGAAGTAGTCGGGCGACAGCTGCAGCACGCCCTGCAGGTCCAGCAGCACCCGGCGCAGGTGCTGGCGGATCGCCCTCTCGGCCCGGTCGGCGTCCTGGGCGGCGATGGCCTCGGCCACGGCGTGATGCTGGGCCAGCATCGTGTCCCTGGGCGTCATCGCGGTCAGCAGGTGGCGGGCGCGGTCCAGGTGCATCTTGACCTGCTGCAGGTGGTTCCAGACCATGGCCTTGCCGGCGATCGCGGCCAGGGTGGCGTGGAATTCCTCGTCCAGCTGGGCCAGGGCGGCCGGGTCGGTTTCGGCTTCCTGCCGGGAGATCTGGGCAAAGAGCGCGCGATGATCCTGCGGCTGCGCCCGCGCCGCGGCCAGGCGCACGATGTCGGATTCGACCGATTCGCGGATGAAGCGGGTGCAAAGCACCCAGTCCATGTCGATGCGGGTGACGAAAGTGCCGCGCTGCGGCCGGACCTCCAGCAGGCCCTCGCCGGCCAGGCGGATGAAAGCCTCGCGCACCGGCTGGCGCGACAGCGTGTATTGGTCGGCGATCTCCTGTTCGGAGAGGCGGGTGCCGGGCGGCAGTTCGCCGCGGATGATGCGCTGGCGCAGCCGCGCGTGCAGTTGCGCCGCGAAGGGCGTCTGCGCCGGCGGGCCGGCGGCAAGGGGCTGGGTCGATGCGGGGTCCATGAATCCTCCCTGACCCGCATTAGTTCGGGATCTGACCTTGCGTCAACCTTGCGGGTCGCGGTGAAAGCTCATCGCCGTGGTCTGGCGGTAGAGCTGGCCCGGCTCGAGCCGCGCCGAGGGATAGTCGGCATGGTTGGGCGCATCCGGCCAGAGCTGCGATTCCAGCGCGATGCCGGCATGGCGGCCATAGGGCCGCCCGCCCAGCCCGGCCGCGCCGGGGGCGAGATGGTCGGCGGCATAGACCTGCAGCCCCGGCTCGGTCGAGCGCAGGCCCATCGTCAGCCCGCCCGCCTGCAGCACGGCCACCTTGCGCGGCAAGATCCGGCGCCCGGGCCCGACGCAAAGGTTGTGGTCGATGCGCGGCCCGTCCAGCCGCCCGCCCAGCATGACCGGGCTGCGGAAATCCAGATGCGTGCCCTGGACCGGGGCGGGGGCGCCCAGCGGGATCAGCTCTTCGTCCACGGGCAGGTAGGTCTCGGCCCGGATGGTCAGCCGGTGATCCGCCACCGTGTCCTTGCCGTCGAGGTTGAAATAGCTGTGCTGGGCGAAATTGCAGAAGGTGGCGTCGTCCGAGGTGGCCAGGATGGTCAGCATCAGAAGCGGGCCGGGCAGGATGGACCAGGTCGCCCGGATCAGCATGGCACCGGGAAAGCCCATATGCCCCGCCGGCAGGTAATCGGCCAGCGCCACCGAGCTTGCCTCGTGATCGGCCAGCATCCAGTTGCGCAGGCCGCAGCCGTCGCTGCCGCCATGCAGCATGTGGCGGCCGTCCTGGTTGCGGTCGAGCTGCAGCTCCTGCCCGTCGATCACGGCGCGGCCTTGCGCGATGCGGTTGGCGCAGCGCCCGACCACGGCACCGAAATAGCGGCCCTCGTCCAGATAGGGGTCGAGCCGGGGAAAGCCCAGCACCAGCGGATGTTCGACCCCGGCCAGCCGCAGGTCCTGCAACGAGGCGCCCAGCGTGATGACCGAGGCCGTCAGCCCATGGCCCGAGATCGTCGCCTGCATGACCGGCTGGCCGTCGGGAAGCGTGCCGAATTCCCGGACCGTCATGATCCGACCCGCGGTTCGGGACGGCCCGGGACGCCGGGGTCCAGAATCCAGGTGCGGCCGTCCTCGGGGCCGTGGCGGTTCTCGGCGGCGCTGGTCACGATCAGCTGCGCGAATCCGGGGCCGCCGAAAGCCGGGCAGCTGGGCTGGCTGGCGGGCAGGGTCAGGCGGCGAAGCAGGCGGCCGTCCGGCGCATGGCAGGCGACTGTGCCGCTGCCCCAGCGCGCGTTCCAGAACCGGCCCTGCGCGTCGGTGACGGCGCCGTCCGGGAACTGGTCGGTGCCGGTCAGGTCCAGAAAGACGCGGGGCTCGGCGCAGGGCCAGCCGCCTTCGTCCAGTTCCTGCGACCAGACGGTCTGGGCCGCGGTGTCGGCGAAATAGGCCAGACGGCCGTCGGGAGAAAAGCAGATCGCATTCGGGATGGACATGTTTCCCCGCAACAGGCGCAACTCTCCGCCAAGATAGCGATAAATCGCGCCCTTTCCAGCCCCTCCGTCGCGTGCCATGGTGCCGATCCAGAAGCCGCCGAAGGGATCGGCCCGCCCGTCGTTCGAGCGGTTGCCGGGCCGGTCGGCCTCCAGCGCGACCAGCCGCTCCTGCCGGCCGTCGCGCAGGTCGAAGCGGATCAGCGCCGTCTCGCTGGCGATCAGCAGGCGGTCGCGGTCGATCCAGCCGGCGGCCGAGACCATCTCGTCGAAGCGCCATTCCAGCCCGGCCCCGTTTTGCCGCGACAGCATCCTGCGGCCGAGGATGTCGAACCAGAAAGGCTGGGCGCGTAGCGGGTGCCAGAAGGCGCCTTCGCCCAAGGCGCAGATGCGCGGATCGAAGACCCGTGCGCTCATGCGCAAGCCCGCAGCGCCGCCACGATCGCGCGCGCGCGGGCGGCGACCGTCTCGGGGGCGTCGCCGGGGCGATAAAGCGCGCTGCCGATGCCGAAGCCCTGCGCGCCGGCCTGCAGCCATTCGGCGAAATTTTCCGGGCCGGCGCCGCCGACGGCATAGACGGGCAGGTCTTGCGGCAGCACGGCGCGCAGCGCCTTCAGCATGCCCGGGCCGGCCTGGTCGGCGGGAAACAGCTTCAGCCCGGTGGCGCCGGCGGCGATGGCGGCAAAGCATTCCGTGGCGGTATAGACCCCGGGCCAGGATTCCAGGCCGCGCGCCCGCGTCTCGCGGATCACCGCCGGGTCGGCATTGGGAGAGACGATCATCCGCCCGCCGGCATCCTCGACCTGGGCGACCTGTTCCGCCGTCAGCACCGTTCCCGCGCCGATGGTCGCCTGTCCGGCCAGCGCGGTCGCCATCAGCCGGATGCTGTCCAGCGGCTGGGGCGAGTTCAGCGGCACCTCGATGCGGTCGATGCCGGCCTCGAGCAGCGCGCGGCCGACGGGCAGGGCCTCGGCCGGGGTCAGGCCGCGCAGGATGGCGATGATGGGCTCGGTCATGTGTCCTCCGGCAGATCGCGGCTGGCGGCGGCAAGGCCGGCAAGGACCAGCGCCGCCCCGTCCTTGTGGCATGCCTGCGCGCCCGCGGCCAGCAGTAGGGCCTCGTAACGCCGCGCCAGATCCGGCGCGCCGACGATCACGGTCGGGCCATTCCGCCAGAAGTCGCGCGCGGCGGCGAGCTCGGCGCCGATCAGCAGGCCCGAGAGCCGCCCGGCCGCCCGTTCCGGCGCCAGATCCCGCAGCAGCGCGGCGGCGCGCAGGGCGAAAAGGCCCGATGGCGCGGCATGGGGATCGGCCAGCGCCTCGGCCCCGGCCTCGGCCATGGCTTCCGGGTCGGGCCGCGCCGCGCCGATGGTCAGCCGCAGCACCGACTGCCCGGCGAGCAGCGAGAAGAGCTCTCCGGTCAGGAAGGTGCGGAAGCCTTCCACCCGGTCCCGCGCCAAGCGGACCCATTTGCTATGCGTGCCGGGCAGGCAGAGCGAGCCCTCGAAACCGGGGTTTTCGGCCAGGAAGCCGGCGATCTGGGTTTCCTCGCCGCGCATGACGTCCGGCGGCTCGGCCTGCGACAGGCCGGGCAGGATGCGGACATCCAGCCGCGGGTCGCGGGCCGGGGCGCGGATGGCGCGGCACGGGTCGAGCGGCGGGCAGGGGGTGGCGCGGTATTCGGCCTCGGCCCAGCCGCCGCGGGCGCCGACCATGCCGCAGGCGACGACGCGCATCCGGCCCGCCGCGGGCAGCCAGTCGCCGATCAGGTCGAGCAGCGCCGGCTCGAACCCGGCCGGGCTCAGCCCGCCCATGCCGCGATCCGAGGCGCGGGCGTCCAGCGGCTGCGCGCCGCGCATGGCCCAGGCGCGCAGCCTTGTCGTTCCCCAGTCGACGGCGATCCAGTCGATGGCGGATCGTTCGGGCGTCACGACTTGCTCTTGTTCGAGACGTCGAAGATCACCGCGGCCATCAGCACCAGCCCCTTGATGACCTGCTGATAGTCGATGCCGATGCCCAGGATCGACATGCCGTTGTTCATCACCCCCATGATGAAGGCGCCGACCACCGCGCCGATCACCGTGCCGACGCCGCCGGCCATCGAGGCGCCGCCGATGAACACCGCCGCGATCACGTCCAGCTCGAAACCGACGCCGGCCTTGGGCGTGGCCGAGTTCAGCCGGGCCGAGACCACGATCCCCGCCAGCGCCGCCAGCATGCCCATGTTCATGAAGGTCAGGAACACCACCCGCTCGGCATTGATGCCCGAGAGCTTGGCGGCCTTGGCATTGCCGCCGATGGCATAGATGCGCCGGCCCAGCGTCGTGCGCTCGGAGATGAAAGCATAAAGCGCGACCAGCACCGCCATGACGATGAAGACGTTGGGCAGGCCGCGGAAATTCGCCAGGACCCAGCTCATCCAGACCAGAGCCATGAAGATCAGCGCGTTCTTGGCGGCGAAGAAGGCGAAGGGCTCGTCGGCGATGCCCACCGCCTCTTCGCGCTTGCGGCCGCGGATCTGCAGCCACAGGATCACCAGCGCCGCGCCCCAGCCCAGGATCAGGGACAGGGTGTTGGGCTTGTCCGGCCCGAACAGGTCCGGGATGAAGCCCGAGGCGATCATCTGGAAGCCGCGCGGGAAGGGGCCGATCGACTGGCCCTGCAGGATCCACATGGTCAGGCCGCGGAACACCAGCATCCCGGCCAGGGTGACGATGAAGCTGGGGATCTTCCAATAGGCGATCCAGTAGCCCTGGATGCCGCCGATGATCGCGCCGGCCGCCAGGCTCAGCACCACCACCACCGGGATCGGCAGGCCCATGCGCACCACCATCAGCGCCGCCAGCGCGCCGACGAAGGCCGCGACCGAGCCGACCGACAGGTCGATATGGCCCGAGACGATGACCAGGAGCATGCCGACCGCCATGATGACGATATGGCTGTTCTGCAGGAACAGGTTGGTCAGGTTCACCGGCCGGAACAGGATGCCGCCGGTCACCACCTGGAAGAAGGCCATGATGATGATCAGCGCGAAGAGGATGCCGTATTCGCGGATGTTGCGGCGGATGAAGCCGAAGGTGTCGCCGCGGCGTTCGGTGGTGGTGTCAGACATGGGCGGCCTCTGCCTCGATTTCCTCGGGGGTGACGGTTTCGTCGGTCAGGTCGTGGCCCGAGCGGATGATGACCTGCATGATGCGCTCCTGCGTGGCCTCGGCCGTCGGCATCTCGCCGACCAGCCGGCCCTCGTTCATCACCAGGATGCGGTCGGTGATGCCCAGAAGCTCGGGCATTTCCGAGGAGATCACGATGATCGACTTTCCGGCGGCGGCGAGGTCGCGGATGATGGTATAGATCTCGTATTTCGCGCCGACGTCGATGCCGCGCGTCGGCTCGTCCAGGATCAGGATCTCGGGCTCGGCGAACAGCCATTTCGCCAGCACTACCTTCTGCTGGTTGCCGCCCGAGAGGTTGACGGTCTTCTGCTCGACCGAGGGCGAGCGGATGTTGATGCGGCTCCGGTAATCGCGCGCCACCGCCCCCTCGCGCGCGCGGTCCACCACGCCGCGGGTCGAGATGCCCGCCAGGTTCGCCAGCGGGATGTTGCGGCGGATCGTGTCCTCAAGCACCAGGCCCAGCGACTTGCGGTCCTCGGTCACATGGGCCAGCCCGGCCTTGATGGCGCGCGGCACGGTGGAGAGGTCGACCGGCTTGCCGTGGATGCTGACCGAGCCGGACTTCCAGTCGCCCATCGAGCGGCCGAACAGGCTCATCGCCAGTTCGGTGCGGCCGGCGCCCATCAGCCCGGCGATGCCCAGCACCTCGCCGCGCCGCAGCTCGAAACTGGCGCGGTTGACCAGAAGCCGTCCCTCGCGCGCCGGGTCGGCGACGGTCCAGTCCCTGACCTGCATCACCACCTCGCCGACCCTGGGCTCGCGCGGGGGATAGCGGTCGTTCATCGCGCGGCCGACCATGTCGCGGATGATGCGCGATTCCTCGACCATGCCGTCGTGATGCGCCACCGTCGCGCCGTCGCGCAGCACGGTGATGCTGTCGCAGACCTGGCTGATTTCATTGAGCTTGTGCGAGATCAGGATCGCCGTCATGCCCCGGTCACGGAAACCGGCGAGCAGGCGCAGAAGCGCGTCGCTGTCGTTTTCGTTCAGGGACGAGGTCGGCTCGTCCAGGATCAGCAGGTCGACCTTTTTCGACAGCGCCTTGGCGATCTCGATCAGCTGCTGCTTGCCCATGCCAAGCTCGCCGACGCGGGTCTCGGGGCTTTCGCGCAGGCCGACCTGGGCCAGCAGTTCGGCGGTGCGGCGGTTGGTCTCGCGCCGGTCGATGACGCCGCGGGTCGCGATCTCGTTGCCCAGGAAGATGTTTTCGGCGATGGACATCTGCGGCACCAGCGCCAGCTCCTGATGGATGATGACGATGCCGCGGTCCTCGCTGTCCTTGATGTCGCGGAAGGCCATGGGCTGGCCGTCATAGAGGATCTCGCCCTGATAGCTGCCATGCGGATAGACCCCCGACAGCACTTTCATCAGCGTGGACTTGCCGGCGCCGTTCTCGCCCACCAGGGCGCGGATCTCGCCGCGCCGCACGGTCATGTTGACATTGTCGAGTGCCTTGACCCCGGGGAATTCCTTGGTGATCCCCCGCATTTCCAGAATGGCGTCCATCCCGGTCCCCCTTCTTAGGAAGCGCGCCGCCGGGCGGACCGGCGGCGCGCGCCAGGATCACTTGAGCTGGTCTTCGGTATAGTAGCCCGAGCCGACAAGAACCTCTTGCAGGTTTTTCTCGGTGACTGCGACGGGTTCCAGAAGGTAGCTGGGCACCACCTTGACGCCGTTGTCATAGCTTTCGGTGTCGTTCACCTCGGGCTCCTCGCCCTTCATCATCGCATCGACCATGCCGACGGTGACCTTGGCGAGTTCGCGGGTGTCCTTGAAGATGGTCGAATACTGCTCGCCCGCCAGGATCGACTTGACCGACTGCACCTCGGCGTCCTGGCCGGTGACGATGGGCATGGCCAGATCGCCCGAGCCGTAGCCGACGCCCTTCAGCGACGACAGGATACCGATGGACAGCCCGTCATAGGGCGACAGCACCCCGTTCACCTGCTTGTCGGTGTAGTTGGCCGACAGGATGTTGTCCATGCGCGCCTGGGCGGTGGCCGGATCCCAGCGCAGCGTGCCGACCTTGTCCATGCCCATCTGGCCCGAGGGGATCACCACCGAGCCGTCGTCGATCAGCGGCTGGATCACCGACATGGCGCCGTCGTAGAAGAAATAGGCGTTGTTGTCGTCGGGGCTGCCGCCGAACAGCTCGACGTTCCAGGGCTTCACCTCCGGGAAGCGTTCCTTCAGCCCCTCGACCAGGGTGGTGGCCTGCTCGACCCCGACCTTGAAATTGTCGAAGGTGGCGTAATAGTCGATATCGGGCGTGTCGCGGATCAGCCGGTCATAGGCGATGACCTTGATGTCGGCGGCCTTGGCATTGGCCAGGGCGTTGGACAGCGTGGTGCCGTCGATGGCGGCGATCACCAGCACGTCGACGCCCTTGGTGATCATGTTCTCGATCTGCGCCAGCTGGTTCGGGATGTCGTCGTCGGCATATTGCAGGTCGGTCTGGTAGCCCGCGTCCTGGAACTGCTTGACCATGTTGTTGCCGTCGTCGATCCAGCGCGCCGAGGTCTTGGTCGGCATCGAGATCCCGACCGTGCCCTCGGCCGCGGCGAGGCCGGGCAGCGAAAGCGTCGCCGCCGAGGCCAGAGCCAGGGCGTATTTCCTGAGGTTCGGCATGTTTCCTCCCTGTCGTCATTGTCCGGGTGGCGGCCGCCTCGACAGCCATGATCCAGCCGGTAGCTCCCCTTCGCGCGGGGCGCGGGATACGCGGTTCCGTCCGGCGATCCGCGCCATGGCGGCGGTCGCGATCCGCCTGCCTGACCGAGAGGCTAGACCCCGCCAATATGTCCGTCAATCATGCAGAAAGGCGGTTTGCATACCGGAATTGATATGATGGTTTGCGCCAACATACCGGAAGAGCGGCACCTCGCGGCCCGGCCGGGCGGATCAGGCGTCGGCATAAAGGTCGGACCAGTCGGGATGGCGCTGGAACTGGGCGCGCACATAGCTGCAGGCCGGCACGATCAGCACGCCGCGCGCCCGCGCATCCGCGACCAGGCGCTGGACCATGGCCGCGGCGGCGCCGCTGCCGCGCATGGCGTCGGGGGCATAGGTGTGGTCGGCGACGATGATGCCGGGGCCGCCGGCATGCCAGGTCAGCTCGGCCTCGCCCTCGATCGCGGGCAGGGTGGCGACATAGCGGCCCGAGCTGCCGTAATCCTCATGCGCGACATGAATGGTCGGTTGCACCATGGTTCCCTCCGTGGCTTTGCTGCCATAACGCATGGAGCGGCCGATCCGGTCCATCCCGCCGCCGATGCGACGCTGCGGCCGAAGCGGTTGGGTGCGGCTAGCGCGGCCGGGCGGGGCGCGGCTTGCGCCCTGCATGATGCGGATCGGGGTCAAGCGTCAGGGCCCGGCACAGTTCGGGCGAGAACGGGCCGGCGATGCGCTCCAGTTCGGCGATATCGACCTCGATCCCGCCCATGCCGTCCTTGACCGCGCGCAGCCCGGTGCGGTGCCAGCGCCCGCCCAGCCGCCGCTCGATCTCGAGGCAGTTCGAGCCGGAATCGAGCGGCAGGCGCAGATGCCGGTCAAGGCGCAGATAGAGCGGCGCGGCGGTTGTCGTGCCGCTGCGCGTCCGGCCTCCGACCAGGCGCAGGCCGCGATCGGCCTGGGGCCTGGCGTGCAGCGGCGGCTCGCCCAGCCCGATGGCCAGTTCGTCGAGCATCCGCCGCGAGATATAGCCGGGGATCGGGTCCAGCTCGGCGATGGCGGCGTTGATCGCCGGGCCAAGTCCTCCGGTCTGCAGCTCGGCGATCCGGGTCGAGCTGACCAGCACCGCCGCCAGCGCCGCCGAGGCGCGGGCCTCGGCATCGCCGGCCTGACCGGCGGGCGGGCCCGTGGCGATCAGCCCCTCGCCGCCGCCGACGGTGGGCGCCAGCCCGGTCTGGATCATCTCGCGCATGACGTCCTCAAGCCGGCTGAGCCGCTCGATCGCCTCGTCCATCGCGGCGCGGACCTCGTCCAGGCGCCGGGCACCCTCGGCCACGGGGCGGAGCCGGGAGACTCTGCCATTGCAGGGGCCGTTCGTCCCCGTGCTGCCAGCCGACTTCGTCATCCCGTTGAATCGCCAGTTTGACCGCGTGTTGGCGGCGATCCTATGCCCGCAAATCGTCCTTGGCCATAGAGTGATGCCGGGACCTGCGGCGGCCCGCTCAGGCGCGCTCGGAATACTCGAAAAGCTCGGTATTGACGACGATATCCTCGTCCGCGCCGACGAAGGGCGGGATCATGATGCGCAGCCCGTTGTCGAGGATCGCCGGCTTGAAGCTTTTCGCGGCGGTCTGGCCGTTCAGCACCGGCTCGGTCTCGGCCACGCGGCAGACCACCTTCTGCGGCAGGCGCAGGGACAGCGCCTCGTCGCCGTAATATTCCACCGCCGCGACCATGCCGTCCTGCAGGAAGGGGCGGCGGTCGCCCAGCAGGTCGGCGTCCAGCTCGGTCTGCTCGAAGGTCTCGCTGTCCATGAACACCAGCTTGCCGTCGGATTCATACAGGAATTGCTGGTCCTTGGTTTCCAGATGGACGTGGTCGACCTTGTCCTCCGAGCGGAAGCGTTCATTCAGCTTGCGCCCGTCGCGCAGGTTCTTCAGCTCGACCTGGGCGAAGGCGCCGCCCTTGCCGGGCTTGACGTGGTTCACCTTGACCGCCGCCCAGAGACCGCCGTCATGGTCCAGCACGAAGCCGGGCTTGATTTCATTGCCATTGATCTTGGCCATTCGGAATTGCCTTGAAAGGATTGGGGAATGCGCGGCGGCCCAGGGGGTTGAACCGCGATTGCCCGGACCTATATCCACTGCCGTGCCTCGTGGCAACCGAAAGGCGGTTTGCGCGTTGTCAAGGGCGCCCGGGCCTTTCCGCATGTCGCAAGATCGTTGCTTTTGGCGATTATTACGCGTATCTGCCGGGGCTTGCACGGCGTGCATGGCGGTCATGCGGCTGGAGGCATACCGAATCACGGCCCGGATCGGCTAAGCCGGCCAGCGCCGCCTATGAGGCAAAATGATGCAGCAACCTTGGCATGGGTCAAGGTGCGGGGGCACCGCAAGAAAAACAGGATAATGATGATGCGCGATTTCGTGGATGGCTCGGCTTTCAATTTTGAACAGGGACAGCGGGCCCGCAAGCTTTTTGCTGCCGTTGTGCTGGCTGCGCTGGACGATGCGATCGCCGATGACAAAAAATACGGCAACGGGCCCGATCAGATTGCACGTTGGGCACGCTCGCGCGATGGGCGCGAGGTTCTGTCCTGCGCCGGCATCGACCCGAACGAGCGCGTCGTGAAGGGGCTGATGGAATTCGTGGCCAAGGGCGTGCGCACCTCGGTCGCGCTGTCGCGCGAGGAAAGCGAGCGCCGCCACGCCGCGGAAGAGGCCGACGCGGCGTAACCGTCCCCGTCGCGCGCTGCATGGGCCGTCCCGCGGGGCGGCCTTTTTCGTTACTGAAACAGATACAGCGCCAGCGGCGCGATGATCGAGGTCAGCACCGCGTTCAGCCCCATGCCGATCCCGGCGAAGGCGCCGGCGGTCTCGTTCACCTGAAAGGCGCGGGCGGTGCCGATGCCATGCGCGGCCACGCCCAGCGAAAAGCCGCGCGCCCGCCAGTCGCGGATCCCCAGCGCATTCAGCAGCGGCGTGGCGATGATGGCGCCGAAGATGCCCGTGACCAGAACCAGGACGGCGGTGATCGTCGGCTCTCCGCCCAGCCCCTCGGCGATGCCGATGGCTACGGGCGCGGTGGTGGATTTCGGCGCCAGGCTGGCCAGCATCACCTCGGACAGCCCGAAAGCCTTGCCGATGGCCAGGGCCGAGACCACCGCCGTCACCGACCCCGCCAGCAGCGCCGCGACCAGCGGCAGGGCCGCCTTCCTGACCCGGCGCAGGTTGTCGTAAAGCGGCATTCCCAGCGCCACCGTGGCCGGGCCCAGCATGAAATGCACGAATTGCGCGCCCTCGAAATAGGTCTGGTAGCTGGTGCCGGTCAGCCCCAGCACGCAGGCCAGCAGGATCACCGCGCACAGCACCGGATTGGCCCAGCTTTGCCGGCCCATGGCGCGGAAGAAGCTGTCTCCCAGCCAATAGGCGATCAGCGTCGCCGTCAGCCACAGCAGCGGGCCCTGGGTCAGATAGCTCCAGATCAGCGCCGCGTCGGTCATTCCTCGGCCCCGCCCGTCCAGCGCACCACCGCGCGGAACACCAGCGCCCCCGCCGCGATGGCCAGCGCGGTCGAGACGGTCAGCGCCAGCGCCACTGCCAGCCCGTCGCTGCGGAACTGGCCCAGATGCGCCACCACGCCGACGCCCGCCGGCACGAAGAACAGCGACAGATGGCCCAGGATGCCGGTGACCACCGGGCGCAGCATCTCGGCCAGCGCCGGGCGCAGGCTGCAGGACAGCACCAGCAGCAGCAACCCCAGCACCGGGCCGGGCAGCAGCAGGCCCAGGCTGCGCGTGGCGACCTCGCCGATGAGCTGGAAGACCAGGATGATGGCAAGCGCGGGAATCATGCCGGCCAGATTAGCAGCGTATTTCTTGTGGTGAACCCTCAAATCTTGTGGATAACCGCCGAGAGCCCGCCATATCTGGGGGTTTGTGTTGACTTGAGACCCGGGATCGCCAAGAATCCCCGGCATCTGGACCTTCTTCGTGGACCCCTCGCATTGCGTTTCGACCGCCTGCGCCTCAATGGTTTCAAGAGCTTCGTGGACCCGACCGACCTGGTCATCCACGAGGGCCTGACCGGCGTGGTCGGCCCGAACGGCTGCGGCAAGTCGAACCTGCTGGAGGCGCTGCGCTGGGTCATGGGCGAAAACCGGCCCACCGCCATGCGCGGCGAGGGGATGGAGGACGTGATCTTTGCCGGCACCGCCCGGCGCTCCGCCCGCGCCCATGCCGAGGTCACGCTGACCATCGACAACAAGCAGCGCCTTGCCCCCGCCGGGCTGAACGACGCCGACACGCTGGACATCTCCCGCCGCATCACCCGCGACGCCGGTTCGGCCTATCGCATCAACGGGAAAGAGGTGCGGGCGCGCGACGTGCAGATGCTGTTCGCGGATGCCTCGACCGGGGCGCATTCGCCGGCGCTGGTGCGGCAGGGACAGATTTCCGAGCTGATCAACGCCAAGCCCAAGGCGCGCCGCCGGGTGCTGGAGGAGGCGGCGGGGATTTCCGGCCTCTACCAGCGCCGGCACGAGGCCGAGCTGAAGCTGAACGCGGCCGAGGCGAACCTGACCCGCGTCGACGACACGCTGGACCAGCTGTCCACCCAGGCCGCCAGCCTGGCCCGGCAGGCCCGCGCCGCCGCGCGCTATCGCGAGATCGGCGCCGCCCTGCGCCGGGCCGAGGGCGTGCTGCTTTATCGCCGCTGGGCCGAGGCCGACCAGGCCAAGGCAGGGACGGCCGAGGCGCTGCGGGCCGCGATCCGCGCCGCCACCGAGGCCGAGGCCCAGGCCCGCCACGCCATCGCCGCCCGCGAGGCGGCCGAGACGAAGCTGCCGCCGCTGCGCGAGGAAGAACAGGTCGCGAGCGCCATCCTGTCCCGCGCCACCGTCGAGCGCGAGGCGCTGGACGAGGCCGAGGCCCGCGCCGCCCAGGCGATCCAGACGCTTCTGGCGCGCATCGCCCAGCTCGACCGCGACATCGAGCGGGAATCGGCGCTGAACCGCGACGCCGGCGAGGTGATCGCGCGGCTGGAATGGGAAAGGCGTGAGCTGGAAAAGGCCGGGCAGGGCCATGACGAACGGCTGGAGGCCGCCGGCACCGCCGCCGAGGAAGCCGCCGAGGCGTTGCGCGAGGTCGAGGCCAAGCTGGCCGAGCTGACCGACGAATCCGCCCGCCTCGCCGCCCGTCACCAATCCGCCGAGCGGCTGGTCCACGACCTGCGGCAGATGCAGGACCGCGCCACCCGCGCTGCCGCCGAGGCCGAGGCGGCCGCCGCTCGCGCCGCCGAGGCCGGCACTGAGGCCGCGAGCGCCCGCGAAGCCGCCGAGGCGGCGCAGGAGGAAGCCCGCGACCGCGTCGAGCAGACCGAGGAGGCGCTGGCCGCGGCCGAGGAGGCCCGCGCCGCGCTGGAGGCCGAGGAATCCGCTGCCCGCTCGGCCCGCGCCGAGGCCGAGGGCGAGGTTTCGGCGCTGAATGCCGAGATGGCGGCGCTGAAGCGTCTGGTGGAACGCGGCAATAGCGGCGGCTCGATCCTGGATCTGGTGCGCGTGGCCCGCGGCTACGAGACCGCCTTCGGCGCGGCGCTGGGCGACGACCTGGGCGTGGGGCTGGCCGAGGACGGCTCGGGCTGGCACCGGCTGCCGGGCTATGACGCGCCGCAGCCGCTGCCGGCGGGCGCCGAGCCGCTGGCGCCGCATGTGGACGGCCCCGAGGCGCTGGCGCGGCGGCTGTCGCAGGTCGGGCTGGTCGCGGATGCGGAAATGGGCGCGGCGATGCAGGCGCAGCTCGCCCCCGGCCAGCGGCTGGTGACGCGGGACGGAGACCTGTTCCGCTGGGACGGCATGCGGGTGATGGCGGGCGAGGCGGCCTCCTCGGCCGCGCTGCATCTGCAAAAGGTCAACCAGCTGGTCGAGCTGACCGAACATGTCGAGACCGCGCAGGCCCGCGCCGAGGATGCGCAGGCCGCGCATCAGGCGCTGCGCGACCGCCACCTGGCCGCGACCGAGGCCGAGAAGCGCGCCCGCGATGCCCGGCGCGAGGCCGAGCGTGGGCTGTCGGATGCCGTGCGCGCCGTGACCCGCGCCGAATCCGAGCTGTCGATGGCGCAAAGCCGCGCCGAATCGGCCCGCGCCGAACTGGCCCGGCATCGCGAGGATGCGCTGGACGCCCGCGCCCGGCTGGCCGAGGCCGAGCGGGCGCTGGCCGAACTGCCCGATCGCGGCGCCGCGGCCTCGGCGCTGGACCATGCCCGCATGGGCGTCGAGGCGGCGCGCATCGCCACCCTGACCCGGCGCGGCGCGCTGGACGAGCTGCGGCGCGAGGCGAATGCCCGCACCAAGCGCCTGCAAGAGATCGCCAAGGAGGAATCCGGCTGGCGCCTGCGGCTGGATCAGGCCGGCACCCGTGCCGCCGAACTCGCCGCCCGTCGCGACCAGGCCGCGGCCGATCTGGAGGAGGCCGAGGCCCAGCCCGAGATCCTCGCCGAGCGCCGCGAGGTGCTGACCGAGGCCGAGGCGCAGGCCGCCGACCGGCTGGCCCGCGCCCGCGATGCGCTGTCCGCCGCCGATCAGGCGCTGCGCCTTGCCGCCGAGGCCGAGCGCGAGGCCGAGCGCGCCGCATCCGATGCGCGCGAGAGCCGCGCCGCCCGCGAGGCCCGCGCCGAGGCCGCCATCGAGGCCGAAGCCGCCGCCCGCCTGCGCATCCATGAGGAGCTTGAGGCCACGCCCGAGGCGCTGCTGGAATTCCTGGGCGAGGTCGAGGAGATCGCCGCCGAGGCGCTGGAGGAGCAGATCGCCCGGCTGCGCCAGAGCCGCGACGCGCTGGGGGCCGTGAACCTGCGCGCCGAGGAGGACAAGCGCGAGCTGGAGACCGAGCGCGACCGGCTGGGCGCCGAGAAAGAGGACTTGACCGAGGCGATCCGCAAGCTGCGCCAGGGCATCGGCAGCCTGAACCGCGAGGGGCGCGAGCGGCTGCTTTCGGCCTTCGACACGGTGAACGCCAATTTCACCACGCTGTTCACGCATCTGTTCGGCGGCGGCGAGGCGCGGCTGGTGCTGGTCGAATCCGACGACCCGCTGGAGGCGGGGCTGGAGATCATGTGCCAGCCGCCGGGGAAAAAGCTCAGCACCCTCAGCCTGCTCTCGGGCGGAGAGCAGACGCTGACGGCGCTGGCGCTGATCTTCGCGGTCTTTCTCGCGAACCCCGCGCCGATCTGCGTGCTGGACGAGGTGGACGCGCCCCTGGACGACGCCAACGTCACCCGATTCTGCGACCTGATGGACGAGATGACGCGGCGCACCGACACCCGCTTCCTTGTGATCACCCACCACGCCGTCACCATGTCGCGCATGGACCGGCTGTTCGGCGTGACCATGGTCGAGCAGGGGGTCAGCCAGCTGGTCAGCGTCGACCTGAAGCGCGCGGAAGCTCTGGTGGCCTGACGCGCGACGCGGTAATCAGCGCGCAATTCCGTGACGGAGAAGATGATGCGAACCCTGGTTCCCCTTGTGCTGGCGGCGCTGATGCAGGCGCCCGCCGCGCAAGCGCAGGTCGTGGGCGACCCCGAGGCGATCCTGCTGATGATGCAGGATTTCGGCCTGCCTGCGACGCTTTCGACCGATGCGGTGGGCGACCCGCTGATCGAAAGCCGCATCGACGGCACCAGGTTCTCGGTCTATTTCTACCATTGCGAAAAGCTCTGCGCCGCGATCCAGTTCTCGGCCGGCTTCGACCTGGACGAGCCGATGTCCGAGACGATGGCCAATCGCTGGAACCGAGAAAAGCGTTTCGGCAAGGTCTATCTGGACGAGACCGGCGACCCTTTCGTGGAAATGGATATCGGGGTTGCGGAGGACGGCATCGGACGCAAGAATTTCGACGATGCGCTGGACACCTGGCGCATCGTGCTGAGCGATTTCCGCGATTTCATCGACTGGTAGGAGGATAGCATGTCCATCGAGACGAAACTGGCAGAGCTGGGGATCACGCTGCCCGACGCGCCGGCCCCGGCGGCGAATTACGTGCCCTATGTGATCACGGGCAACCTGCTGTTCGTTTCGGGCCAGATCAGCCCGGCCAAGGGCCGCCTGGGCGCCGACCTGGCGGTCGAGGAGGGGGCCGAGGCGGCGCGCGGCTGCGGCCTGGCGCTCTTGGCGCAGGCGCGGGCGGCGCTGGGGTCGCTGGACCGGGTGGTGCGGGTGGTCAAGCTGACCGGCTTCGTCAACTCGACGGCCGAATTCACCGACCAGCCCGAGGTGATCAACGGCTGCTCGAACCTGATGGTCGAGGTCTTCGGCGACAAGGGCCGCCATGCCCGCGCCGCCGTCTCGGCCCCGGCCCTGCCGCGCGGCGTCGCGGTCGAGGTCGAGGCGATCTTCGAGTTCGCCTGATGGGCCTTCACCCGGATTTCCTGCGCCTGCCCGTCGCCCATCGCGGGCTGCACGGGCCGGGCGTGCCGGAAAACAGCATGGCGGCGTTCCGCGCCGCCATCGCCGCCGGCTACGGCATCGAATGCGACATCCAGCGCGCGTCGGACGGCACCGCGCTGGTGTTTCACGACGACGACCTGCCGCGCCTGACCGGGGCCGAGGGGCTGGTCAGCGCCCTGGGCATCGACGCGCTGTCCATGCTGCGCATCATGGGCACCGAGGAGCATATCCCGACGCTGGCCGAACTGCTGGACGAGGTCGCGGGCCGGGTGCCGCTGCTGATCGAGATCAAGGACCAGAGCATGCGTTCCTCGGCCGAGGTGGGCGATCTGCAGGCCGAGGTGGCGCGGCTGCTTTCCGGCTATGACGGGCCGGTCGCGGTCATGTCCTTCAACCCGCATGCGGTGGCGGCCTTCCATGCCGCGGCGCCCGGGGTGACGGTGGGGCTGACCACTTGCGGCTACGAGGCCGGGGACTGGCCGATGCTGGACGACGCCACGCGCGCGCATCTGGCGGCCATCGGCGATTTCGACCGGGTGGGGGCCAGCTTCATCTCGCATGACCGCAGGGATCTGGGCAATCCGGCGGTGGCGGCGCTGAAGGCGCGCGGCGTGCCGGTGCTGTGCTGGACCGTGCGCTCGACCGCCGCCGAGGCCGAGGCGCGCCGCGTCGCCGACAATATCACATTCGAGCATTACCTGCCCGCCAAGCCCTGACAATCGCCGCGCCCGCGCCTATGTTTCCCGCCATGAGCGAGCTTGCCGTTTCCGTCCTGCCTGCGATTTCCGGGATCGACGCCGCCGAATGGGACGGCTGCGGGGCCGACGCCAACCCCTTCACCACGCATCGCTTCCTGTCGGCGCTGGAGGAATCCGGCTCGGTCGGCGAAGAGGCCGGCTGGCACCCGAGCCATCTGGTCGCCCGGCTGGACGGCGCGGTGGCGGGCGTCGCGCCTTGCTATGTCAAGACCCACAGCCAGGGCGAATATATCTTCGACCACGGCTGGGCGCAGGCCTATGAGCGGGCGGGCGGGCGCTATTACCCCAAGCTGCAATGCGCCGTGCCCTTCACCCCGGTCACCGGGCCGCGGCTGATCGCGCCCAGCCCGGCGGTGCAGCGCGGGCTGCTGGCGGCCATGGCGCAATTCGCGCAGCAATCGGGCCTGTCGGGCGCGCATGTGACCTTCTGCAGCGAGGCCGAGGCCGAGCTGGGCGAGGCGGCCGGCTTCCTGCCCCGCGCCAGCGAGCAGTTCCACTGGCTGAACCAGGGCTATGCGACCTATGACGACTTCCTGGCGCAGCTGTCCTCGCGCAAGCGCAAGGCCCTCCGCAAGGAACGCGAGCGGGCGCAGGCTTTCGGCGGCAGCATCCGCAGCCTGACCGGGGACCAGATCCGGCCCGGGCATTGGGACGCCTTCTGGCGCTTCTATCAGGATACCGGCGGGCGCAAATGGGGCCGGCCCTACCTGACCCGCGCCTTCTTCGACATCCTGCACCACACCATGCGCGACGATTGCCTGCTGGTCCTGGCCGAGCGCGAGGGCCGGCCCATCGCCGGGGCGCTGAACCTGATCGGGCGGGATGCGCTTTACGGCCGCTATTGGGGCTGCGTCGAGGACCACCCCTTCCTGCATTTCGAACTGTGCTATCACCAGGCCATCGACTGGGCCATCGCCCATGGCCTGTCCCGCGTCGAGGCCGGGGCGCAGGGCGAGCACAAGCTGGCGCGCGGCTACATGCCCAGCCAGACCCATTCGCTGCATTGGGTGGCGGACCCGGGCTTCAGGAAGGCCATCGCCGACTACCTGCGGCGCGAGCGTCAGGCGGTCGGCCAGGAGATGGCCTTCATGGCCGAGATGGGCCCGTTCCGGCGCGGCTAGGACCGCTTGACCAGCCGGAACGCGGCCGAGGCGCCCCAGCCCGCCGCCACCGCGATGGCCAGCGACATGATGCCGTAGATGAAGGGCTGTCCCAGCGCCAGGCGATAGAGCCAGCGTTCCAGCCCGACCTTGCGCACCTCGATCGGGGCGCGGAAGGTGTCGATGACCTTGCCGTCGCGCAGCAGGAAGATGCGGGTGCTGTAATAGCCCTCGATCAGATTGGCGGGCAGGCGGACATCGGCGCGGAACAGCGTCTGCTCGGCCAGCCGCACGGCGCCGTCGTCCTGGCGATACAGGTCGGCGGCGCGGCGCAGGCGGATCAGCGCCTCGGTATAGGGCACGGCGTCCTCGACCTCCATCGGCCCGGCAAAGGCCCGCATCGCCAGCGGGATCGAGACGCGGTAGCGCTGGTCCTCCTCGGGGGTCAGGATCAGGTGCAGCGGGCGGGTCGAGGCCACGACATAGAAGCTGGGCGCCGAGCCGATGCTGACCCGGCCGGTGTTGATCCAGATCCCCAGCCGGCGCTCCTTGTGCCGCACGGTCAGGGCCTGGGACGGCCCCTCGACCACGACGATCACGTCCAGCGGCTCGCCCTGCGGAATGCGGGATTCGCGCTTGATGGCGCCGTAGATGATGATCTCGGAGCCGTCGAAGCTGGTGGTGATGTCTACGTCGTCGCGCGACAGGCCGGCGACGATCTGCTCGGACGGCAGAGCAGGGGAGGGCAGGGCAGGGGGCGGCTGCTGCGCGGCCAGCGGCAGGGCCAGCAGCATCAGGGCCAGCAGCGGGGCAAGCGCGCGTCTCATCGCAGGATCCCCGGCGTGATCGAGTACAGCTCGTCCGGGCGCAGGAACAGGTCCAGCGCCAGCTTGCCGCAGACCGCCAGCACCAGAAGCGCCAGCAGGATGCGCAGCTGCTCGGCCCGCAGCCGCGCGCCCAGATGCGTGCCGATCTGCGCCCCGGTGACCCCGCCCACGATCAGCAGCACCGCCAGCATCACATCCACCGTGTTCGACGAGACGGCATGCATCAGCGTGGTATAGGCCGACAGGAAGGTGATCTGGAACAGCGAGGTGCCGATGACCACCTTGGTCGGCATGCCCAGCAGATAGATCATCGCCGGCACCATGATGAAGCCGCCGCCCACGCCCATCAGCGCGCCCAGCACGCCGACGGCCGCCCCGACCAGCAGCACCGGAATGGCGCTGATATACAGGCCCGAGGCGCGGAACTTCATCTTCAGCGGCCATTTGTGCACCCAGCCGTGCTGGTGGCGGCGCATCGGCTTGATCGGCCCGCTGCGGCGCGCGCGGTGCAGCGCCCGCAGGCTTTCCTGCAGCATCATCGCGCCGATCAGGCCCAGGAAGATCACGTAGCAGAGCTGCACCACCAGATCGACCTGGCCCAGCCGCGACAGCATGTTGAACAGCAGCACCCCCGCGGACGAGCCGACCAGCCCGCCCGCCAGCAGCACCCAGCCCATGCGGAAGTCGACGGTCTTGCGCTTGACATGCGCCAGCACGCCGGAAAAGGACGAGGCCACGACCTGGTTGGCGCCGGTCGCCACCGCGATGGCCGGCGGAATGCCGATGAAGAACAGCAGCGGCGTGATCAGGAAACCTCCGCCCACGCCGAACAGGCCGGACATCAGCCCGACAATGCCGCCGAGTCCGATCAGCACCAGCGCGTTGACCACCACCTCGGCAATGGGAAGATAGATCTGCATGTCCTGCCCGGCTTATTGCCTTGTCTCGATGCTGCCCCGGCAACAGCCCGGCGTCAAACGCTTCCGTGGCCCTTCGAGCGGGTTGTCGCAAGGCTGTGGCGCGGATAAAGCATGAGGGGACGGGCAGATAACGGCAAGGGCGCGGGCGGCGCGAGACGTGGCCCCGCGCGGCGGCCGGACAGGGACGGATATGCGCATTCTGATCACCAATGACGACGGCATCAACGCGCCGGGACTCGAGGCGCTGGAGGCCATCGCGGCCGAGGTCGCGGGCCCGGGGGGCGAGGTCTGGACCGTCGCCCCCGCCTTCGAGCAGTCGGGCGTCGCGCATTGCATCAGCTATGTCCATCCGACGCTGATCGCCGAGCTGGGGCCGCGCCGCTTCGCCGCCGAGGGCACGCCGGCCGATTGCGTCCTGGCCGCCATCGCCGACGTGATGCGCGAGAGCCCGCCGGACCTGGTGCTGTCGGGCGTGAACCGCGGCAACAATTCGGGCGAGAACGTGATGTATTCCGGCACGGTCGGCGGCGCCATGGAGGCGGCGCTGCAGGGCCTGCCCGCCATCGCCCTGTCGCAATACATGGGCCAACGCACCGCCGTGCTGGACGATCCGTTCCAGGCGGCGCGCGCGCACGGGCCGCGGCTGATCCGGCAATTGCTGGATTACGGCGACTGGACCTCGGACGAGGATTTCCGGCTGTTCTACAATATCAACTTCCCGCCCTGCGACGCGGCTTCGGTCAAGGGCACGCGCGTCGCGCCCCAGGGCCGCCGTCAGGGCGTGCGCTTCGAGGTCGAGCCCTATCACGCGCCGAACGGCCGGCGGTTCCTGTGGGTGCTGGGCGGCTCGCAGACGGCGCAGGCCACGCCGGAGAGTGACGTGGACGCGAATATGCGCGACTATATCTCGCTGACGCCGATGCGGCCGGACCTGACCTGCCACAAGACCCTGGCCGAGCTGCGCGGCGTGCTGGAGGAGGGCTGAACCTGGGCATGAGCGACGATCCCGAGACGGCCGAACGCAAGATGCGCTTCCTGTTCGCGCTGCGGCAGCGCGGGGTCACCGATCCGCGCGTGCTCGAGGCGATGGAGCGCATCGACCGCGGCGAATTCGTCCGCGGCCACTTCGAGGATCGCGCCTATGACGACACGCCGCTGCCCATCCCCTGCGGCCAGACCATCAGCCAGCCCTCGGTCGTGGGGCTGATGACCCAGGCGCTGGAGGTCGGGCCGCGCGACAAGGTGCTGGAGATCGGCACCGGCTCGGGCTACCAGGCGGCGGTCCTGTCGCTGCTCTGCCGGCGGGTCTATACCATCGACCGCCACCGCCGGCTGGTGGCCGAGGCCGAGGCGCTGTTTCGCGACCTGGGCCTGACCAACATCACCGCGCTGGTCGCGGACGGCTCGCGCGGGCTGCCCGAGCAGGCGCCCTTCGATCGCATCATGGTGACGGCGGCGGCCGAGGATCCTCCGGGCCCGCTCTTGGCGCAGTTGAAGATCGGCGGTATCATGGTGGTGCCGGTCGGGCAGTCGGATGCGGTGCAGACGCTGATCCGCGTGCGCCGCGGCGAAAACGGCTTTGACTATGACGAATTGCGGCAGGTGCGCTTCGTGCCGCTGGTCGAGGGGTTGGGACAGACATGACCCCCGGCCGTCCAGAGTGAGGAACGGGCAGATGATCAAGATCAGGCAGTTGGCCATGGCCGCCGGCGCCGCGGCGATTCTGGCGTCCTGCGGGCCGCAGGGCGGCCTGGATTTAAGCAATTTCGACCCCGACCTGCGCGGCTGGGGCGGCGGCGGGCTGGACACCGCCGGGGCGGCGGCACGCGCCCAGCCCCGCCCGGCCCCGGACCAGCGCGGGGTGATCTCCTATCCCGGCTATCAGGTCGCCATTGCGCGGCAGGGCGACACCGTGGCCACCATCGCCGCCCGGCTGGGCCTGAATGCGGCCGAACTGGCCAGCCACAACGCCATCGGCGCCAATACCGTGCTGAACCCGGGCGCGGTGGTCGCGCTGCCGCGCCGGGTCGCGGGCGGCGCCCCGGCGGCGGTCGCCTCCTCTACCGGGCAGGTCAGCGATCCCTTTGCCGGCCAGGGCATCAGGCAGCCGGACGTGCCCCCGGCCGGGGCGGGGGCGGTGACCAGCACCACGCTGCCGGCGTCGAGCCAGCCCAGGCAGCATGTCGTCGCGGCCGGAGAGACGGCCTGGTCCATCGCCCGCAAATACAACGTCTCGGCCAACGATCTGGCGCAGTGGAACGGTCTGTCGCAGAACATGGCCCTGCGCATCGGCCAGCGCCTGCTGATCCCGGTCGCCGGACAGGCCCCGTCGGCCACGGCGGTCGTCACCGCGCCGGGCAGCGGCAGCCCGACGCCGCGCCCGCCCTCTTCGGCCCAGCCGCTGCCGAACGAGCAGACGAAACCCGTCGCCAGCCCGGTGGACAAGCCGGCCAGCCCCGATCTGGGCAAGACCCGCACCGCTGCCTCGGGCAGCGGCAGGTTCCGCATGCCCGCCGACGGTGCCATCATCCGCCCCTATCAGAAGGGCAAGAACGACGGCATCGACATCTCGGCGGCGCCGGGCAGCACGGTTTCGGCCGCCGGCAGCGGGACGGTTGCCGCGATCACCCGCGACACCGACCAGGTGCCGATCATCGTGGTGCGGCACGACGGCAATCTGATGACCGTCTATGCCGGGCTGGACGATGTGGCCGTCAGCAAGGGCCAGGCGGTCAGCGCCGGCACCCCCCTGGGCAAGACCCGCAGCCAGGGCGTCGTCCATTTCGAGGTCCGCAACGGTTTCGACAGCGTCGATCCCGAGAGATACCTGAACTAGGACGAGCCGGGCTTCCGCCGCGGAATCCGCCGGCTGCGATGCCGGGGCATGGCGCCGGCCGGTCGCGGGCGCGCGGATCAGTCCTGTTCGCACATCTGGCGCAGGGCCAGCTCGATCTCGTGGCGGATCATCTGCTGCAGGTTGCGGCTGAGGCGGTTGCCGATCTCGCCCTGCAGTTCCTGCCGGATCGCCTCGCGGATCATGCCGCGCAGATGCGTGCCCTTTTGCGCGTCCTTTTCCTGCGGCGCGAAGAGATGCGGCTCGCCCGAGTCGCGGACGATGGCCTCGGCGGCCTGCGCCTCGGCAGCGGGGTTGATCGGGGTCACGGAAGCATTTGCATGCAGCATGGTTTCCTCCATTTGCACGGTGGGAAGGGAAGGCTCTTCCAGCGAAGGGCCAAAGGGTTGGATCTGCGCCGGCTCCGGCCAGCTCATCAGCAAGGGGGCTTCGGGCTCAGCCGCTTCAGCCTCCGCCGCCTCGGGCGGGGCCGGCTCTGCGTCGGCGCCCTTTTCGGGGCGGGCCTCGGGCTGTTTGGGATGCGGTTCGCCTGCCGCCTCTTGCGGCGGCTCGCGCAGCCAGTCGCCGAACGGCAGCGATTCCTCGTCGGCCGCCTGCGGTTCCGGATCGGACCGGTCTGCATCGACCCGGGGCTGCCCAGCCTCGGCCGATTGCACCGGGGCGCGCGCGACCAGCGTGCTGCTGTCCAGCACCAGGGGGGTGATTCGCGCCGGGGATGCGGACTGCCCGGCCAGGACCGGCGCGATCCGCGCCTCCGGCGGGCCATCCGCGGGCGGCGGCGTGTTCAGCGTCTGATTCGGGATGCGGCAGCCCACCTCATCCTGCGCGATGAGCCGGCGGATCGAGGCCAGCACGTCGCCGACATTGTCCGACCCGGGGGGCGGGTTCGGATGGCGCATCATTTCATGCTGCATGATGCGCCCCCGGATCGAGGGCGGCGTCAGTCCCTGCCGATCGCGCGCAACACGCGGTCGAGGCTTTCGCCCTGCCTGCTGGTATAGGGTGCGTCCTGCACCGCGTTGTAATAGGCCGATGGGTCATAGGTCGGTATCCCCAGTTTCAGGTTTTCCACCGTCAACAAACCCATAGCAGCCAGAAGTTGATAATGTGCTAATTGCAGATTGGCCTCGGCCGAAATCTTGTCGGCCCGCGCCTCGAGCAGCGATTGTTCGGCATCCAGCACGTCCAGAGTGGTGCGCGCGCCCAGCGTCGCCTCCTCTCGCACGCCTTCATAGGCCTGCTGCGCGGCGACGATCTGCTCGTCGATGGCGCGAATCTGCGCCCTCGCCACGTCGATTCCTGCCCAGGCCCTGCCGACCGCCTCGTCGACCTGGCGCGAGACATGCAGCAGCGCCCCCCGCGCCTCGTCCCGCCGCGCCATGGCCTTGCGATGCGCCGAGGGCAGGCGTCCGCCGGAATAGATCGTCTGCGAGAGGCTCAGCGAGGCGCCAAGGCTGTCGCGGGTCCCCTCTAGGCCCGTCTGCGCCGACAGCTCCCGCGACCGGCCGATGCTGGCCTGGCCGGTCAGCGTCGGATTGCGCTCGGCGGCGGCGGCGGCCACGCCCAGCTCGGCGGCGGCGGCCAGGCGCTGCGCCTGGCGGATCGCCGGGTGGCTGCGCTGGCCGATCTGGCGCGCAGCCTCCAGCGAGGCGGGCAGCGCCGGCGTGGGCGGCGGCGGGGCCAAGGTGCCAGGCGCCCGGCCGGTCGCGGCGCGATAGCTTTCGCGGGCGATTTCCAGATTGCCCTGCGCCGCGGCCAGGCTGGCCCGGGCGGCTGCCAGGGCGGCATCGGCCTGCGACACGTCGGTCTGGGTGATCTCGCCCACCTCGAACCGGTCCGAGGCGGCCTGTTGTTCCTGGCCGATCACCCGCACGGAATTGGCCTGCAGGTCGACCTGCTCGGTGGCGCTGCGCACGTCCAGATAGGCCTGCACCGCGCCCAGAAGCACGTCCTGCTCGACCCCGACCAGCGCGGCGCGGGTGGCCAGAACGGTCTCCTTGGCGGCGTCGATGGCGATGGCGTTGCGGCCCCAGTCGTAAAGCGTGACCTGCGCCTGCAGCCCGATGCTGGTCGAGCGGCCGATATTGCCCTCGATCTTCTGGAAGCCGTGCTCGGCGATCCATTGCACGACCGGGCGCAGCTGGGCCAGCGCCGTGGCCGCGTCCTCGTCCGCAGCGCGCAGCACGGCGCGGTTCTGGTCCAGCAATGCCGAATGGCGATAGGCCGCGACCATGGCGTCGGCCAGGGTCTCGGCGCTTGCCGGCAGGGCCGTCGCCCCCGCGAGCAGCGCCGCGATCAGCGGGCGGCGCAGGGTTCTCAGCGTTTTGCGAAACATCCCATGGCCTTTCCTGTCGGCAGTCACAAGGCGAAGCCCCGCGGGCGCGCAAAGCCCGGCAGGATCGGCGCGGCGGCGTTGAAGGCAAAGCGCCAGTTCACCCGCCCGTCCAGCTTGTGGCCGAGGCGGACGGTGCCCAGGTTGTTCTCGCGGAACAGGGCGACGATGCGGCCGCCCTCGCGCAGCTGGTCGACCAGCGCGTCGGGGACCTGCTCGACCGCGCCCTCGATCAGGATGGCGTCATAGGGGGCCTGGCCGGCGCAGCCCTCGGCCAGCGGGCCCTGGATCACGGCGACGTTGAAGACGTCCTGCGCGGCCAGCCGGCTCTCTGCCTCGGCGGCCATGGCGGCATCCTCCTCGACGGCGACGACGGCCTCGGCGATGCGGGCCATGACGGCGGCGGAATAGCCGTAGCCGCAGCCCACATCCAGCACCAGGTCGCTGGTCTGCAGGTTCAGCACATCCATCATCTTGCCCAGCGTGCGCGGCTCGAGCAGCACGCGGCCGGGGACAAGGTCGATATTGTTGCCGACATAGGCGACGTCCCGGCGCGACTCCGGAACGAACTGCTCGCGCGGGACGCTCAGCATCGCCTCGATCACGGGATAGCTGGTCACTTCGTTCGGGCGAACCTGGGTATCGACCATCATGGTGCGGCGTTGCGCGAAATCGGTCATCTGTGCGAACCCTGCTCTCGGTTGGCTTTGTGCTCTCTTGCCACGAAAATCCGGGGCGGGCAACGGCGGCCGGCACGCTTGCCGCGACGGTGTTGCCGTGGCAGGGTCGCGGCATGGCCGAATTCCTGTTTCCCCCGCCGCCGCCCGCCGCCCTGCCCGTGATCGGGCAGCAGGCCCGGTTTCCCGTGAACCGCATCTTTTGCGTCGGCCGCAACTATGCCGCCCATGCTGCCGAGATGGGCAGCGAGGTGGATCGCGAGGCGCCGTTCTATTTCCTGAAATCCGCCCATGCGGTGCGACAAAGCGGCGCGACCCTGCCCTATCCTCCCGGCACGTGCGACCTGCATCACGAGATCGAGCTGGTCGTCGCCCTGGGCGCCCCGGCCTTCCGCATCGGGGCCGGGCAGGCGATGGCGGCGGTCTGGGGCTATGGCTCGGGGCTCGACATGACCCGGCGGGACCTGCAGGCCGCGGCCAAGGACAAGCGACGGCCCTGGGATCTCGGCAAGAATTTCGAGGGCGCGGCGGTGCTCTCGGCCCTGACCCCGGCGCGGGACTTCGCCCCGGCGGCGCAGCGCATCCATTTGCAGGTGAACGGCACGGTGCGGCAGGGGGCGCGGATCTCGGACATGGTCTGGTCCATCCCCGAGCTGATCGCCGACCTGTCGCATTACTACCACCTTGCGCCGGGCGACCTGATCATGACCGGCACGCCGGCCGGGGTCGGCGCGGTCGGGGCGGGCGACCGGCTGCAGGGCGGGGTCGAGGGACTGGCCGAGGTGGTTCTGGCCATCGACCCGGCCGAGTGATCAGTCGGGATCCTTCCATTCCAGCACCAGCTGGGTCTGGGTGACGACGGCCGCCACCTTGCCGTCCCGGCGGGTGATCGTGGTCTGCCAGACCATGGTGGTGCGGCCCAGATGCAGGGCCGCGGGCCGCGCCTCGGCCACGTCGCCCAATCGGATCGGGCGCAGGAAATTGGTCTTGCTTTCCAGCGTCGTGGTCGCGGCGCCCGGCGGCAGCCGCAGATGGGTGGCGGTGCCGGCGGCATGATCGGCCAGGCTCATGATCGCGCCGCCATGCAGCACGCCGTTGCGGTTGGTCAGCGCCCGGGTCACCGGCATGCGCAGTATGACCGCGTCGCGCGTCGCGGCGACCACCTCCATCCCCAGTGATTCGGAATAGGGCGAATGCGCCTCGATCGAGGCGGAAATCGGGCTGTCGTCCAAGGCGGTCCCCCTTTTGCCCGCATCTTCGGCGGCGAAGGGGGCGGCGTCAATCGCCCCGCCGTCTCAGCAGGCCGGGGCCGGTTCCGGCCGCCCCGCCAGATCGAGGCCGCGGGCGGTGGCGGGCTGCCAGGTTTTGGTGGCGTGATTCGCGCCGGACGGGTTGGTGCCGATCAGCGATCCGCCGGTGCCGCCGGTCCAGCCGGTCGAGCCGGAATTGGCCGGCGCCGTGCCGTCGGCCGAGGCCGTCTCGGGCGTGGCCGGCTCTGCCTGGGTCGCGGCGGGCGGGCATTCGCCGGCCCCGGCGACGGCCTGCGCCGGCTTTTCATCCCCGGCGGGGGCGGTCTGGGCCGATACCGGCAGGGCCGGCCAGGCCAGCGTCAGGCCCAGCACGGCGATACGAATCAGGGAAATCTGCGACATGGGGCTGCATCCTCCTGCCGGCCCAACGCCGGCTGGCGGCGGCGGTTCCTCCCCCGGCCGGACTTCTTTGCTCCTCAAATACCCAAAGAACCGTCAGGCCACGGCGATTCCCGGCTCGCCCGCCGCGCAATGCCCGACCACGGCGGCCAGCGGATGACCGGCGGCGCGAATCTGCGCCAGAACCTCCTCGGCCGCCTGGGGGGCCACGGCGACCAGCAGCCCGCCCGAGGTCTGCGGATCGGTCAGCAGGTGGCGGCGCCAATCGGGCAGCCCCTCGGGCAGCGCCACCTCGGCGCCATAGGCGGCCCAGTTCCGCAGCGAGGCGCCGGTGACGAATCCCGCCTCGGCCAGCGCCGCCGCGCGCGACAGAAGCGGCAGCGCCGCCTGCTCCAGCCGCAGGCGCAGCCCGGCGCCCCGGGCGATCTCCAGCCCGTGGCCCAGGATGCCGAAGCCGGTCACGTCGGTGATGGCATGGACATCGGCCCGTTTCGCCAGATCGGCGCCGACCCTGTTCAGCGTGGTGGCCGAGGCGACCATCTCGTCGATGCCGGCCTGGTCCAGGGCGCCCTTCTTGATGGCGGCGGAATAGATGCCGACGCCCAGCCCCTTGGTCAGGATCAGCGCGTCGCCCGGCCGTGCATCGGCATTGCGGCGCAGTTCGGACGGGTGGCAGAGGCCGATCACGGCCAGGCCATAGATCGGTTCGGGCGCGTCGATGGAATGGCCGCCCGCCACCGGAATGCCGGCCTGATGGCAGATCTCGCGTCCGCCCTCCAGAATCTCGCGGATCTGGTCCGGCGCCAGCTTGTCGATGGGCATGCCCAGGATCGCCAGCGCCATGATCGGCCGCCCGCCCATGGCATAGATGTCGGAAATCGCATTGGTCGCGGCGATGCGGCCGAAGGCGCGCGGATCGTCCACCATCGGCATGAAGAAATCCGTGGTGGCGATGACGCAGGTGTTGTCGTCCACCTGATACACCGCCGCGTCGTCCGAGGTCTCGGTCCCGACCAGCAATTGCGGGAACGCCGCCGCGAACGGCTGGTCGGCCAAGAGTTCGCGTAGAACCGAGGGCGCCAGCTTGCAGCCGCAGCCGCCGCCATGCGCCAGCGAGGTCAGTCGGGGTTGGTCGTTCATGTCCGGGCTCTCCTGTCGGTCAGCCGGCGCACGGTAACGTAGAATGCCGGGACCATGAAGATGCCGAGGAAGGTCGCGGCGATCATGCCGCCCATCACCCCGATGCCGATCGAGTTCTGCGCCGCCGCCCCCGCCCCGGTGGCGATGGCCAGCGGCAGCACGCCCAGGATAAAGGCCAGCGAGGTCATCAGGATCGGCCGCAGCCGCAGCCGCGCCGCCTCGACCGCCGCCGCGACGGTGGCGCGGCCGGACCGTTCCAGGTCGCGGGCGAATTCGACGATCAGGATGGCGTTCTTGGCGGCAAGGCCGATGGTGGTCAGGATGCCGACCTTGAAATAGACGTCATTGGCCTGGCCGAAGGTCAGCGCCGCCACCACCGCGCCCAGCACCCCCACCGGCACCGCCAGCATGACCGAGAACGGGATCGACCAGCTTTCGTAAAGCGCCGCCAGCGACAGGAACACCACCAGCGCGGACAGGGCGAAAAGCCAGGGCGCCTGATTGCCCGACTGCCGCTCCTGATAGGACAGCCCGGTCCAGGCGGTGCCATAGCCGCCGGGCAGCTGCGCCACCAGCTCCTCCATGGCCGCCATCGCCTCGCCCGAGCTGGCGCTGTCGCTCTGCTGGCCGGTGACCTCGATGGCGTCGATGCCGTCCATGCGCGACAGGCTGGGCTCGACCGGCTCCCAGCGGGTGGTCATGAAGGCGGTGAAGGGCACCATTTCGCCGTCGGAATTGCGGGCATACCAGCTGTCCACGTCCTCGGGCTGCATGCGGTTCGCCGCCGCGGCCTGGACGATCACCGGGCGCAGCTGCGCGCCAAGCGCGAAATCGTTCACCTCGGTCCCGGCGAAGATGGTCGAGAGCATGGCGTTCACCCCCGACAGGCTGACGCCGAAGCTTTCCGCCTTCTGCTGATCGATATCGATCCTCAGCGCGGCCTCGGTCTCGGTGCCGCTGCTTTCGACGCTCTGCAGGCGCGGGTCCTCGGCCGCGGCCTGTTCCAGCGCCTTGGCGGCCTGGGTCAGCGCCTCGGTTCCGCCGCCGGTCTGGTCCAGCAGGAACATGCTGAACCCCGCCGCATTGCCCAGCCGGGGAATCGCCGGCGGCTGCAGGAAGGTGATGCGGCCCGCTCGGTGGTTCTGGAACCGCTCGTTGGCGCGCGAGGCGACGGCGCTGGCCGAAAGCGCGGGGTCCTTGCGCTGGTCGAAATCGCGCAGCTTGACGAAGACCATGGCCCGGCTTTGCGAGGTGCCGGAAAAGCCGAAGCCCATGGCGACGAAGACCGAATCCACCGCCGCCTTTTCCTCGGTCAGCATGTAGTCCTCGATCTCCTGCACCACGGCGGCGGTCTGCTGCGCGGTCGAGCCCTCGGTCAGCGAGATGCGCGATTGCAGCACGCCCTGGTCCTCGCCGGGGATGAAGGTGGTGTGCATGCGGCCGAAGAGATCCGTCGCGCCGTAGCTGATCGCGGCCAGCAGCAGCATGACCAGCATCGGCCGGCGCAGGCTGCGGCGCACGGTGGCGGAATAGCCGCGCGTCACCCGGTCGAAGCCGGCATTGAACCAGCGGGCCGGGGCGAAGCGCGCCGGGCCGTGGCTTTGCCGCAAGAGGCTGGCGCACATGGCCGGCGTCAGGATCAGCGCCACCAGCAGGGACAGCACCATGGCGGTGATGATCGTGACCGAGAACTGGCGATAGATCACCCCGGTCGAGCCGGGCATGAAGCCCATGGGCAGGAACACCGCCGACAGGACCAGCGCGATGCCGATCAGTGCGCCGCTGATCTGGCCCATGCTCTTTTCCGTGGCCTCGACCGGGCCGAGCCGGTCCTCCTCCATCACCCGCTCGACGTTCTCGACCACGACGATGGCGTCGTCCACCAGAAGGCCGATGGCCAGCACCATCGCGAACATGGTCAGGGTGTTGACCGAATAGCCCAGCGCCGCCAGCATGCCGAAGGTGCCAAGCAGCACCACCGGAATGGCGATGATCGGGATCAGCGTCGCCCGCCAGTTCTGCAGGAACAGCAGGATCACCAGGAAGACCAGCGCGATGGCCTCGACCAGCGTGTGATAGACCTTCTCGATCGACAGCTCGACGAAAGGCGCGGTGTCATAGGCGATATGCACCTCGACCCCTTCGGGCAGGGCGTTCTTCAGCCCCTCCAGCGTGGCGCGCACGGCATTCGCCGTCTCGACCGCATTGGCGCCGGTGGCCAGGTTCACCGCGAAGCCCGAAGCGTTCATGCCGTTGAAGCGCGAATCGCGGCCATAGCGGGTCTGGCCGATCTCGACCTCGGCCACGTCGCCCAGCCGCACGGCGGCGCCGTCCTCGCCGGTCTTCAGCAGGATGTTGCGGAAATCCTCGACCGAGGTCAGCTGGCTTTGCGCGGTGATGTTGGCGGTGAACTGCTGGCCCGCCACCACCGGCTGCTCGCCCAGCGCCCCGACCGAGACGGTGCTGTTCTGCTGCGCCACGGCGGTGGTCAGGTCGGTGGGGGTCAGCTGGAACTGGGCCAGCCGCAGCGGGTCCATCCAGATCCGCATGGCATAGCCCGAGCCGAAGACATCGACCCCGCCCACGCCCTCGGTGCGCTTGACCGGGCCCTCGACCACCTGCTCCAACAGGTTGCCCAGCTCGATGGTGGAATGCTGCCCGGTGGTCGAGACCAGCGAGCCCACCATCAGGATCGACGAGGACGAGCGGGTGACCGAGACGCCGTTGCTCTGCACCGGGCCGGGCAGGCGGCTTTCGACCGAGCGGACCTTGGACTGCACCTCGTTCAGCGCATCGACCGGGTCGGCGCTGTCGTCGAAGGTCAGGGTGATGACGCTGCGCCCGGTCGAGGAGGAGGACACGGTGTAGAGCAGCCCCTCCAGCCCGGTCAGCGCGTCCTCGATCGGCGTGGTCACCGAATTCTGCACCGCCCGCGCCGTCGCCCCCGAATAGCTGGAGGTGATGCGGATCGTGGTCGGCGCGATGTCGGGATATTGCGAGACCGGCAGGTTGATCAGCGACCAGCCGCCGATCAGCATGGTCACGATGGCCAGCACCCAGGCAAAGACCGGGCGGTGAATGAAGAAGCGCGCCATGGCCTAGCCTTCCCCGCGCCCGTTGGCCTCGCGCACGACGCCCTGGGCGTCGATGGTGACGGGAACGGTGGTGACCTCGGTGCCGGCGCGCAGGTTCTCCAGCCCGTCCAGGATCAGCTGCTCGCCCGGGCTGATGCCCTGGGTGACGATCCAGCTGTTGCGATAGCTGCCCTGCTCGCTCAGCGTGACCTGCTGCGCCTTGCCGTCGCGGGCGACGAAGGCGGTCAGCGTGCCGTCCGAGGCGCGGCTGGTGGCGCGCTGCGGCACCAGCACGGCGCGGGTGGTGCCCAGCGTCAGCTTCACGCGCAGGAACTGGCCGGGCAGGATCATCCCGTCGGGATTGTCGAATCGCAGCCGGATCGGCACGGTGCCGGTGGTGGGCGACACGGCGATGCCGGGGCTGACGATGCGCCCCTCGCCGCGATATTCCTCGCCGGTCTCCAGGATCAGCTGGGTCTGCACGCCGCCGTTGACCACCAGCTGGCCGGCCGTGATGCGCGCCCGGTTGCGCAGCATGCGGGCGCTGGATTCCGAGACATCGACATAGATCGGGTCGAGCTGGGTGATGGTGGTCAGCGATTCGGACTGGTTCGCCGTCACCAGATCCCCGACCGAGACCGCCGCGACATCCGCCATGCCGTCCAGCGGGCTCTTGATCTCGGTCCGCTGCAGCGACAGCCGCGCCGCGTCCCGCGCGGCTTCCGCCGATTTCAGATCCGCCTCGGCCTGTTTCAGCGCCACCTCGGCATTGGCCCGCTCCACCGCCGAGACGCCCGAGCCTTCCAGCCGGCGATAGCGGGTGACGGTGTTCTGCGCCTGGGTCAGGCTGGCCTCGGCCCCCGCCACCGCGGCCTCGGCCGCGGAAAGCGCCGCGGCCAGCGTCTCGGGGTCCAGCCGGAACAGCACGTCGCCCGCCTTGACGGGCTTGCCGGGATCATAGGCGATTTCAAGCACTTCGCCGCCCACCTGCGGCCGGATGCCGGTCTGCTGGTAGGCGATGGCGCGGCCGGGCAGGGTGACGGTATAGGGCACGTCCTCCTCGGCGGTGGTCATCACGCCGACCTCGGTCGGGCCCTGCGATCCGCGTCGCCCGGCCCCCTCCTGGGCCGCTGCCTGTCCCCATGGCTGTGCCGCCAGAAGCAGCGCCAGCGCCGCGCATCTCAAAATCCCCTGCCCGGAGGTCATCTGCCGTTCCTTGCGGTTTGATGGTTGGCGCATTCTTTAGACGGCAAACCCCAATGGCAAGTAAACGGGGCAGGCATCGCCGATCACGGATTCGCCAGCAGGCCCGGTCTTCTCGGTTCTGCAGATACTCGTGCGGCGCGCGCGGGCGGGCGCGGCGGCTCAGAAATCGACGCAGATGCCCTTTTTCTCGTAATCGCCGTAGCGCACCGGCTCGGGCCCGTCGCGGCCGCCCAGTTCGACCGGCAGGTCCAGCGGCTTTGCCTTGCGGCGGCGCTCCTCGGCCTCGGCCAGCGCGCGCTGCGCGGCGGGCGGAAGATCGGCGGGCGGCAGATCCTTGCGGTCGGTCATGGCGGTTTCCCCTGCTTCGCGCTAGACCAAGCCAATCTAGGCAAGGGGCAGGCTTTGGACAAGTCACGCGGCAGAACGGTCAAGGATGCGGCACGCATGGGCGCCCTGCGCCTGCTGGCCGCGGTCGACGAGGGCGCGACGCTGGACGAGGCCGCCGCGCTGACCGAGCGTCTGCCGCCCCCCGACCGCGCCCGCGCCCGCCGCCTGGCGCTGGAGGTGCTGCGGCGCGAGGGTCGCGCCGACCTGCTGCTGGCGCCGATGCTGGCCCGCCGCCCGCGCCCCGAGATCATGCGCATCCTGCGGCTGGCCACCGTCGAGATGCTGGCGCTGGCCGAGGCGCCGCATGGCGCGGTCAATGCCGCCGTGGCGCTGGCCCGCGCCTCGGGGCAAAAGGGCCAGGCCGCCGCCGGCATGGTGAACGCGGTGCTGCGCAAGATCGCCGGCGCGGCCGAGCCCTGGGCGCGGCTTTCGCCGCAGAAGCTGCCGCCCTGGCTGCGCGGCCCCATCGTCGCCGCCTGGGGCGAGGAGGTCGCCCGCGCCATCGAGGCCGCGCATGAGGCCGGCGCGCCGCTCGACCTGACGCCGAAGGGCGCGGATTGCCCGGGCGAGGCGCTGCCCACCGGTTCGCACCGGCTGCCCGCCGGCACCCAGGTCTCGGCCTTGCCGGGCTATGAGGCGGGCGAATGGTGGGTGCAGGACGCCGCCGCGGCGCTGGCGGCGCGGCTGCTCGATCCGCGGCCGGGCGAGCGCATCGCCGATCTTTGCGCGGCGCCGGGCGGCAAGACGCTGCAGCTTGCCGCCGCCGGGGCCGAGGTCACGGCGCTGGACATCTCCGAGCCGCGCCTCGCCCGCGTGGCCGAGAACCTTTCCCGCTGCCGGCTTTCCGCCCGGCTGGTCGCGGCGGATGCGCTGGACTGGCGGCCCGACCAGCCGCTGGACGTGGTGCTGCTGGATGCCCCCTGCTCGGCCACCGGCACCATCCGCCGCCACCCGGAACTGCCGCGCATCCGCGACGGTGCGGGGCTGGCCGAGCTGACCGGATTGCAGGCGCGGCTGATCGACCACGCGCTCACGCTGCTCAAGCCCGGCGGCCGGCTGGTCTATGCCACCTGCTCGCTGCTGCCGGCCGAGGGCGAGGATCAGCTCGCCGCCGCGCTGGCCCGCCATCCCGGCCTGACGGTCGAGGCGCCGCAGGCCGCGGGGATCGAGCCGGGCTGGATCACCCCGCAGGGCGGTTTGCGGCTGCGCCCGGACCTGTGGCCGGAACGCGGCGGTATGGACGGGTTCTTCATCGCGCGCTTGCGGAAAACCGTTGGGCGGACCTAAGGTTGCGCGTCCTAAGTCAATGCGTTGCCCATGACCGATAGCACCGTCGCGCCCCGGGGATTCCTGCGCCGCCCCGAACCCAAGGCCATCGGCCATCCCGGTCGCGGCGAGCAGATCGTCGACGGCACGCTGCATCTGGGCGGCATCACCCTGTCGGGCGATTTCTTCGCCGCCGACCTGCCGCCCACGGTGGCGGCCGAGCTGCACGGCTTCGGCTGGCTCGACGACCTGGCCGCCGTCGGCACGCCGCGGGCCCGCGCCATCGCCCAGGACCACGTCCTGCGCTGGCTGCGCCGCCATCGCGAGCCCGTGGCCGGCACGCCGGAATGGATGCCCGAGGTCGCCGGGCGGCGGGTGCTGCGCTGGATCTTCCATGCCGGGATGATCCTGCCGGGTCTCGACCGCGACGGGGCGGGGCCGTATTTCCGCGCCCTCGACCAGCACCTGAACCATCTGCGCGACAGCTGGTATGACAGCGAGGACGGGCTGTGCCGGCTCGAGGCGCTGGCCGGGCTCGCCATCGGCGCCATGTCGCTGCGCGACCGCCAGACCATGGCGGCGCCGGCGCTGATCGCCCTGGCCGAGGAAGCCGATGCCATGGGCATCGACACCCTGTCCGAGGCCCGTTCGCCCGAGGCGCTGCTGGAAGCCATGGCGCTGCTGGTCTGGGCGCGGGAGGTCGCGGAGGAGGCGGGGCTGGACTTGCCCCCCGAACTGCCCGCCATCATCGCCGCCATCGCGCCGATCCTGCGGGCGCTGCGCCATGCCGACGGGGCGCTGCCCTGTTTCCACGGCGGCGGGCGCGGCGCGGCCGGGCGGCTCGACCGCTGCCTGCGCGCGGCGGAAGGGCCGGCCCTGCCGGTCGGCGGGCTGGCCATGGGCTTTGCCCGCATGGCGCGGGCGCGCAGCACGCTGATCCTGGATGCCGCGCCGCCGCCCGGCGGTCCGGCGGCGGTCCGCGCCCATGCCTCGACCCTGGCCTTCGAGCTGACCGTGGCGCGCCAGCCGCTGATCGTGAATTGCGGCCCCGGCGACGGTTTCGGCCCGCTCTGGGCCAAGGCCAGCCGCGCCACGCCCTGCCATTCGGCGCTGTGCCTGGCCGGCCTTTCGTCCTCGCGGCTGAACCCGAACCGGCAGGAGGGCGAGCCCGACATCCTGACCGAGCGTCCCGACCTGGTCTGGGCCGGGGATTGCGACGCCCTGGGCAACCTGACCGCGCCGGATTGCGGCCCGGTGCATTCCCCGGAACCGGCGCATCTGCTGGCCGGCCATGACGGCTGGCTGGCCAGCCACGGGCTGACGCATCTGCGCGAGCTCTGGCTCGATCCCGACGGCATGGGCCTGAGGGGCGAGGATTCGCTGGCGGCGCTGGATGCCAGCGCCCAGGCGCGGCTGGACCAGATCCGCCCTGACGAAGGGCTGGCCTTCGACATCCGCTTCCACCTGCACCCCGAGATCCAGGCCCGCCAGCAGGGGCAGGAGATCCGGCTGACCCTGCCCACCGGCGATGAATGGCTCTTTGCCCATGACGGCGTGGGCCAGCTGCGGCTCGAGGCGTCCTGCCTGCTCGATCGGGCGCTGGCCGAGCCGCGCCCCTCGCGCCAGATGGTGATTTCCGCCCATCTGCAGGGCCGCGCCATCCAGATCGGCTGGACCTTGGCGCGTTCCGGGGGTAGGTGACGGGCCAAATCCGCCATCCACCGCACGGGGCCCCGACCGATGACCGACCGCATTCCGCTGAAGCGCGCGCTGATTTCCGTTTCCGACAAGACCGGGCTGATCGACTTCGCGCGGGCGCTTTCGGCGCGGGGCGTCGAGATCCTGTCGACGGGCGGCACCGCCAAGGCGCTGCGCGAGGCCGGGCTGAGCGTGGTGGACGTGGCCGAGGTGACCGGCTTTCCGGAAATGATGGACGGCCGGGTCAAGACCCTGCATCCGGTGGTGCATGGCGGCCTGCTGGCGCTGCGCGACAACGAAGAGCACATGGCCGCTGCGAAATCGCACCGGATCGGCATGATCGACCTGCTGGTCGTGAACCTCTACCCGTTCGAGGCGACGGTGGCCAAGGGCGCGGCCTATGACGATTGCATCGAGAATATCGACATCGGCGGCCCGGCGATGATCCGCGCGGCGTCCAAGAACCACGCCTTCGTGACCGTGGTGGTGGACGTGCAGGATTACGCTGCCGTGCTGGCGGAACTCGACGCCAACGACGACACCACGACCTATGCCTTCCGCCAGCGGCAGGCGCAGATCGCCTATGCCCGCACCGCCGCCTATGACGCCGCGGTCTCGACCTGGATGGCGCAGGCCATCGGCGAGGAAACGCCGCGCCGCCGCAGCTTCTCGGGCACCTTGGCGCAGACCCTGCGCTACGGCGAGAACCCGCACCAGTCCGCCGCCTTCTACAAGGACGGCTCGGACCGCCCGGGCGTCGCCACGGCACGGCAATGGCAGGGCAAGGAGCTCAGCTACAACAACATCAACGACACCGACGCGGCCTTCGAGCTGGTGGCCGAGTTCGACCCGGCCGAGGGCCCGGCGGTGGCGATCATCAAGCACGCCAATCCCTGCGGCGTGGCCCGCGGCGACAGCGCCGTCGATGCCTATCGGCGCGCCTTCGACTGCGACCGCACCTCGGCCTTCGGCGGCATCATCGCGCTGAACACCACGCTCGACGCCGAGACGGCGCAGGCGATCACCGAGATCTTCACCGAGGTGGTCATCGCCCCCGAGGCCAGTGACGAGGCGAAGCAGATCTTCGCCGCCAAGAAGAACCTGCGCCTGCTGACCACCGGCGGGCTGCCCGATCCCCGGGCGCCGGGCCTGGCCTTCCGCCAGGTCGCCGGCGGCTTCCTGGTGCAGGGCCGCGACAACGGCGTGATCCTGCCCGCCGACCTGAAGGTGGTGACGAAACGCCAGCCGACCGACCAGGAACTGGCCGACCTGCTTTTCGCCTGGACCGTGGCCAAGCATGTGAAGTCGAACGCCATCGTCTATGCGCGCGAGCTGGCGACGGTCGGCATCGGCGCCGGCCAGATGAGCCGCGTCGATTCGACCCGCATCGGCAAGCGCAAGTCCGAGGACATGGCCGAGGCGCTGGGCCTGGCGCAGGCGCTGACCATCGGCTCCTCGGTCGCCTCGGATGCCTTCTTCCCCTTCGCCGACGGGGTCGAGGCGCTGGCGGCGGCGGGCGCGCGGGCGGTGATCCAGCCCGGCGGCTCGATGCGCGACGACGAGGTGATCGCGGCCGCCGACCGCCTGGGCCTGGCCATGGTCTTTACCGGCCAGCGGCATTTCCGGCACTGATGGCCGAGACCGCGACCCCCAAGCCGCGGAAAAGCCCGGCGGCCCCCCGGCGGCGCGCGAAAAAGCCGCCGCCGCGGGTCTGGCGGCCGGTCCTGCTGACGGCCGGGCTGATCTTCCTGCTGGATCAGGCGCTGAAATATCTGGTCGTGCATGTCATGCGGCTGGACCGGGTGCGCGAGATCGACCTGCTCGACCCCTGGCTGAACCTGCGCATGGCCTGGAACCAGGGCATGAATTTCGGCCTGTTCGCCAGCGACGTCGAGGTGATGCGCTGGGTGCTGATCGGCATTGCCCTGGCGGTCTGCCTGTGGGTGGCGGTCTGGATCGGCCGCGCCAAGCCGACGCGCTTTGCGCAGGTCTCGGCCGGGCTGCTGATCGGCGGCGCGCTGGGCAATGTCGTGGACCGGCTGGTCTATGGTGCGGTGGCGGATTTCCTGAACATGTCGCTGCCCGGCTGGCGCAACCCCTACAGCTTCAACGTGGCGGATATCGCCATCTTCCTGGGCGCGATGGGGCTGGTGCTGCTGCCGCCGGAAAGGAAGACGCCGACGAAGCGGCGCAAGAGCCCGTCGCGGCCCCGGTCGGCGAAACCCCGCGCGCCCGAGCCGCAGCCGCGTCCCGAGGCGCAGGGCCAGCTGGCTTTGGACGACAAGACCCGTGACGAGGCCGGCAATACGCGCTAAGAACGGCGCCAGAAGAACGTGAGGGACGGAAGATGCGGGCGATCGCGCTGACCTTGACCATGCTGGGCCTTGCCGCCTGCAGCACCGATCCGCATCTGATGAACGTCAGCGCCGGCCGCAGCAGCCCGGACGAATTCGCCATCCTGCCGACCAAGCCGCTGCAGATGCCCTCGGACCTGAACGCGCTGCCGGCGCCCACGCCGGGCGGGGCGAACATCACCGATCCGACGCCGCAGGCCGATGCGGTGGCGGCGCTGGGCGGCAATCCGGCGCAGCTTTCCGCGCAGGGCGTCGGCGCGGCGGACGGCGCGCTGATCGCCCATGCCTCGCGCCTGGGCCGCGATCCGGCGATCCGCCAGACCACCGCGCAGGAGGACGTCGAATGGCGCAGCCGCCACTCGCGCCGCCTGCTCGAGGTGCTGGCGCGGACGAATGTCTATTACCGCGCCTATGAGCCGATGACCCTGGACAGCTGGGCCGAGCTGGAGCGCTGGCGCCCGACCGGCGTGCAATTGCCCGCCGCGCCGCCGCGCGACCGGGGCGGCGCCCAGGCGGCGCCGCGCGCGGCGGATCAGGCGCCGGTGCTGCGCGGCCACTGACCCGCCTCGCGCCTCGATCACGCTTAGATGAGGGACGGCAGGCTTGCGCGCGCCCGCGCGCAAGGGCAGGGTCTGGGCGCGACCCGGAACCGGAGCCTGCCATGACCATCCTGACCCGCCTTGCGTCCCTTGCGCTGGTGCTGGCCGCGACCCCCGCGCTGGCCGAGATGCCCAAGGGAATCAGCCATTTCACCCTGGATAACGGCCTTGAGGCCGTGGTGATCGAGGATCACCGCGCCCCGGTCGTGGTGCAGATGCTGTGGTATCGGATCGGATCGGCCGATGAGCAGCCGGGCAAATCCGGCATCGCGCATTACCTGGAACACCTGATGTTCAAGGGCACCGACAAGCTGGGACCGGGCGAGCTTTCCAAGACCGTGACCGCGAATGGCGGCCGGGACAACGCCTTCACCAGCTATGACTTCACCACCTATTTCCAGCGCATCGCCAGCGACCGGCTGCCGCTGATCATGGAGATGGAGGCCGACCGCATGGCCAACCTGCGCATCGGCGAGGACGACTGGCAGGCCGAGCGGCAGGTGGTGCTGGAGGAACGCTCGCAGCGCATCGACAGCGATCCCGGCGCGCAGTTCTCGGAAGAACGCAGCGCGGTGCAGTTCTACAACCATCCCTACGGCCGCCCGGTGATCGGCTGGCGGCAAGAGATGGAGGGCCTGACCCGCGAGGACGCCATCGCCTGGTATGACGCGCATTACGCCCCGAACGCCGCGGTTCTGGTCATCGCCGGCGACGTGACGGCCGAAGACGTGCGCGAACTGGCCGAGACATATTACGGTCCCGTGCCGCCCAAGCCCGATGCCGCCCGCAAGCCGCGCCCGCAGGAGCCGATCCAGCGCTCGCCCCGGCGGATGGAGCGGGTGGACCCGCGCGTCGCCCAGCCGGTGATGATCCGCAGCGTGATCGCGCCCGAACGCAACCGGGGCGAGCAGCAGACCGCCGCGGCGCTGACGGTGCTGGCGGAGCTGCTGGCGGGCTCCAGCCAGACCTCGGTCCTGGCCCGCGATCTGGTGCTGACCGGCAAGGCGCTTTACGTCAACGCTTCCTATGACGGGTTCTCGGTCGATCCGACCACCTTCGGCCTCTCGATGGTGCCGGCGCCCGGCGTCAGCAACGAGGATGCCGAGGCGGCGCTGGACGCGGCGCTGGCGCAATTCCTGAAGGACGGTCCCGACGCGGCGCAGCTGGAACGGGTCAAGACCCGGATCCGCGCCGCCCGCGTCTATTCCCAGGATTCGGCGCATGGCCGCGCCTATGACTATGGCCAGGGCCTGGCCACCGGCCTGACCATCGAGGATGTGAACGACTGGCCCGACATCCTGGCCGCCGTCACGCCCGAGGACATCCGCGCCGCCGCGAAACTGGTGCTGGAAAACCCGGCCCCCGTCACCGGCTGGCTGCTGCCGGCGCCGGACGCGCCGGCCGAAGCCGGGGCCGATGCAGCGGCCGCCGCGCCGCAACCCGCCTCGGCCGATGCCTCCAGACCCGAAACCGCCAATCCGGGGGAAGTCGAATGATCCGCGCCCTTGCCACCCTTGCCTTCGCCCTGCTGGCCGCGCTGCCGGCGCGCGCCATCGAGATCCAGCAGATCACCTCGCCCGGCGGCATCCAGGCCTGGCTGGTCGAGGACCATTCGATCCCCTTCACCGCGCTTTCGCTGATGTTCAAGGGCGGCGCGAGCCTCGACGCGCCCGGAAAGCGCGGCGAGATGAACCTGATGACCGCGCTGCTTGAGGAAGGCTCGGGCGAGATGGATTCGGTGCAATATGCCGAGGCGGTCGAGGCGCTGGGGGCGCAGAACCGCTTCGATGTCGGCGACGACGCGCTGACCGTGAACGCCCGCATGCTGACCGAGAATCGCGATCAGGCCGCCGCGCTGCTGCGCCAGGCGCTGGCCGAGCCGCGCTTCGATCCCGACGCGGTCGAGCGGGTGCGGGCGCAGGTGCAGGCGGTGATCCGCTCCGAGGCGACCGATCCGAACGCCATCGCCAGCAAGGAGCTGGCGCGGCTGGCCTGGGGCGAGCATCCCTATGCGACCTCGATCAACGGCACGCGCGATTCGGTGGCGGCGCTGACCCGCGAGGACCTGATCGCCGCCAAGGACCGGGTGCTGGCCCGCGACCGCGTGGTGGTGGCGGCGGCGGGCGACATCACCGCCGAAGAGCTGGGCAGGCTGATCGACACGATTCTGGGCGACCTGCCCGAGCAGGGCTCGGCCCCGCTGCCGCAGCCGGCCGAGCTGCAGCTGACCGGCGGGGTGACGGCGATCGACTGGGACAGCCCGCAGACGGTGGTCAGCTTCGCCCAGGCGGGCCTGCCGATGTCCGACCCGGATTATTTCGCCGCCTTCGTGGCCAACCACATCCTGGGCGGCGGCGGGTTTTCCTCGCGCCTGATGGACGAGATCCGCGAAAAGCGCGGCCTGACCTATGGCGTCGCCACCGGCCTGTCGAACGGGCTTTACGGCGAGACCTGGCAGGGCGGCATGGCCAGCGCCAATGACAAGGTGGCCGAGGCGGTGGGACTGATCCGCAGCGAATGGGACCGTTTCGCCGAGGGCGGCGTCACGGAAAAGGAACTGGCCGACGCCAAGACCTATCTGACCGGCGAATATGCGCTGCGCTTCGACGGCAACGGCAAGATCGCCGGCATCCTGGCCGGGATGCAGCTGATCGGCCTGCCGGCGGATTACGTCAACACCCGCAATGCCCAGATCGAGGCGGTGACGGCCGAGGACGTGCAGCGCGTCGCGCAGCGCCTGCTGCATGCCGACCAGATCCGCTTCGTGCTGGTCGGCCGGCCCGAGCGCATCGACGCCACCAATTGACGAATCCTTTTCCGGCGGGCCGGGAAATGCTAGATCTGGGGGCATGAACACTCATGCCCCCAAGATGCGCCCGATTATCCGGCAGCTGGACGAGGCCGCCGCCAACCGCATCGCCGCCGGCGAGGTGGTCGAGCGCCCGGCCTCGGCGGTCAAGGAACTGGTCGAGAACGCGCTGGATGCCGGCGCGACGCGGGTGGACGTCGCCATCGCCAAGGGCGGCAAGGCGCTGATCCGGGTCGGCGACGACGGCTGCGGCATGACGGCCGCGGACCTGCCGCTGGCGCTGGCCCGCCACGCCACCAGCAAGATCGACGGCAGCGATCTGCTGGACATCCGCAGCTTCGGCTTTCGCGGCGAGGCGCTGCCCAGCCTGGGCGCCGTCGGGCGGCTTGTGATCACAAGCCGCGCCGCCGGTTTCGAGGCCGCGCAGATCGCCGTCTCGGGCGGGTGCATCGGCGCGGTCAAGCCGGCCGCCGGCAATCGCGGCACCGTGGTCGAGCTGCGCGACCTGTTCTTCGCCACCCCGGCGCGGCTGAAATTCCTGCGCAGCGACCGGGCCGAGACCCAGGCCGTGACCGAGGTGATCCGCCGCCTGGCCATGGCCGAGCCCTATGTCGGCTTCACCCTGACCGACGAGGACGAGGGCCGGGTGCTGTTCCGCGCCGATGCCGAGCAGGGCGAGCTGTTCGGCGCCCTGCAGACCCGGCTCGCGCGCGTTATGGGCCGCGATTTCACCGATAACGCCCTGCCGATCGACGCGACGCGCGACGGCATCACCCTGACCGGTTTTGCCGCCCTGCCGACCTATTCGCGCGGCGCGGCGGTGGCGCAGCATCTTTACGTCAACGGCCGGCCGGTGCGCGACAAGCTGCTGACCGGGGCGCTGCGGGCGGGCTATATGGACGTGCTGGCCTCGGGCCGGCATCCGGCGGCGGTGCTGTTCCTGACCTGCGACCCGCATCAGGTCGACGTGAACGTGCATCCCGCCAAGGCCGAGGTCCGGTTCCGCGAACCCGACATCGTCCGCGGGCTGGTGGTCAGCGCCTTGCGCCATGCGCTGGCGGGGGCGGGGCATCGCGCCTCCTCGACCGTGGCGACGGCGGCGCTGGGGGTGGCGCGGGCGGAGCCCGTTTCCGAGCCGCCGCGCCGCTATCAGGCGCATTACGGCCCCGCCCGCCCCTCGGCCCCGGCCATCGCCGCCAGCCTGGCCTTTCAGGCGCCGGGCTTTGCCGAGGCGCCGACCGCCCGGGTCGAGCCCGAGCCCGATTCCCAGCCCCAGCCTGCCGAGGCGCCGCTGGGTGCCGCCCGCGCGCAGCTGCACGAGAACTGGATCATCGCCCAGACCGCCGACGGCATCGTCATCGTCGACCAGCATGCTGCGCATGAGCGGCTGGTCTACGAACGGCTGAAGGCGCAGCTTGATGCGAACGGCATCGCCAGCCAGGCCCTGCTGATCCCCGAGATCGTCGAGCTGTCCGAAGCCGAGGCCCATCGCATCCTCGCCATCGCCGAGGAACTGGCGGCGCTGGGGCTGGTGATCGAGCCCTTCGGCGGCGGCGCCGTGGCGGTGCGCGAGGTGCCGGCGCTGATCCAGCGCCTGAACGCCGCGGCCCTGATCCGCGACATCCTGGACGACCTGGCCGATCAGGGCGCATCGGACCGGCTGCGGGCGCGGGTCGATGCGGTGCTGTCCTCGATGGCCTGCCACGGCTCGGTGCGCTCGGGCCGGCGCATGTCGGCGGACGAGATGAACGCGCTCTTGCGCGAGATGGAGCGGGTGCCGAAATCCGGCCAGTGCAACCACGGCCGCCCGACCTGGATCGAGCTGAAGCTGGCGGATATCGAGCGGCTTTTCGGGCGATGATCGTCTCGCACCGGCACCGCTATGTCTTTGTCCATATCCCCAAGACCGGCGGCACCTCGCTGACGCTGGCGCTGGAATCGCGGGTCGGCCGCGACGACATCATCCTGTCCGACACGCCCAAGGGCCGCAACCGCCGCCGCCGGGTCAAGGGCGCGGCGGCGCGCGGCCGGCTGTGGAAGCATTCGACGCTGGCCGATATCGAGGGGCTGGTGGCGCCCGAGCTGCTGGCGGGCTACCTGCCCTTCACGCTGGTGCGCAACCCCTGGGCGCGGGCGGTCAGCTATCACCGCTGGCTGCGGGACCAGAGCTTCGACCACCCCTCGGTCCGGCTGGCCAGGGCGACGGGCTTCGGCGATTTCCTGCGCGACCCGATGACGCAGGCGCAGCTTTCCGTGCCGGCGCGGCATTACCTGACCGGCTCGGCGGGCGAGCGGCCGGGACTCTATCTGCGGCTGGAGCATCTTGACGAGGACCTGCCGGAGCTGGAGGCCCGGCTGGGCTTTTCCCTGCGCCCGCTGCCGCATGAGAACCGCTCGGCCGGCGGCGACTGGCGCGCCGCCTATGACGACGACGGCGCCGCGCTCATCGCGCGGCTCGCGGCCGAAGACATCGCCCGTTTCGGCTATCGCTTCGATGCGCATTGACCGCGGCCTTCGTCGGGGCGACAAATGGACAGACGCCGGAGGTGCCGCCATGCTGGAAATCAGTCCCGAAAAGATCGCCCATGTCATCATCCGCGCCCGCGAATACGACAGCGGCGTGAACGCCTGGGCGCATAGTGGGCACCGCAAGGGCCACGGCACCCAGACCGAGCTGGCCGAATTCATCGCCAGCCTGAACGAGGACGAACAGGCCAGCCTGGTGGCGGTGATGTGGATCGGCCGCGACACCTTCGGCCCCGAGGATCTGGACGAGGCGATCGAGACCGCCAAGGCCGAGCGCAGCTCTCCGACCGAGGATTACCTGATGGGCGAGCCGCAGCTGGCCGATTACCTCGAAGCCGGGATGGAGGCCCTGGGCATTTCCCCCGAGGAGGTCGAGGACGACCTGCACCGCCCGGTCTGAGCCTCGCCGACTGTCAGGGCTGCGCCTCGCGGGCCAGCCGGACCAGCGAGCCGCGCTCGCCGTCGATCAGCACCAGCAGCGCGCCGTCGGGGGCCACCTCGATGTCGCGCACCCGGCCGATGCCCTCGGCCAGCCGCTGCTCTCCGGTGACGCGGTCGCCCTCGATCTTCAGCCGCACCACCGCCTGGGCGCGCAGCCCGCCGATCAGCGCGTCGCCGCGCCATTCCGGGAACATCGGCCCGTCATAGAACACCATGCCGCTGGGGGCGATCACCGGGTCCCAGTAATAGACCGGCTGCTCCATCCCCTCGCGGCTGGTGATGCCCTGGCCGATGGGCGCGCCGCTGTAATCCTGGCCATAGGTGATGACCGGCCAGCCGTAGTTGCGGCCCGGTTCCGGGCGGTTCAGCTCGTCCCCGCCCTGCGGCCCATGCTCGACCGTCCACAGCCGGCCCTGCGGGTCCAGCGCGGCGGACTGGATGTTGCGGTGGCCGTAGGACCAGTTCTCCGGCCGCGCCTGGCCGGGTGCGAAGGGGTTGCCGGGCGCCGGCCCGCCGCTGGCGGGGTCGATGCGCAGCACCTTGCCCAGATGCGTGCCCAGGTCCTGCGCCAGCTGCCGGGGCTCCGGCCGCGAGCGTTCCCCGGTGGTGACGAAAAGCCGGCCCTGCGGGTCGAAGACCAGGCGCGAGCCGAAATGCAGGGTCGAGGCCCAGGCCGGCTCCTGCCGGAAGATGGTCCGCACCTCCTCGAGCGCGGTGCCGTCCGCCGACAGCCGGCCGGTGCCGACCGCGGTGGCGTTCCGTCCCCCGTCCCGCGGTTCCGAGAAGCTGAACCAGACCTGCCGGGTGCTGGCGAAACCCGGGGCGACGGCCACGTCCAGCAGCCCGCCCTGCCCGCGCGCATCGACCTTGGGCAGGCCCTTCAGCGGCGCCGAAAGCGCGCCGTCGCGATAGATCCGCATGGTGCCGGCCTTTTCGGTGATCAGCAGCCCGCCATCGGGCAGCAGCGCCATGCCCCAGGGATTGCGCAGCCCCTCGACCAGCGGCATGCGGACCAGGGGCACCGCCTGCTGGATCACCGGCGCGCGGGTCTGGCCCTGAAAGGCGGGGGTCTGGCCTCGGGCATTCGGCGGCGCATCGTTGAAATCGGCCAGGGCGGCCGATCCGGCCAGCATCAGGGGCAGGGCGGCGGCAAGGGATCGAAAGGACGTCATGGCATCGGTTCCGTCACTGGGCGTCGCCCGGCGCGCGGGCGGATACCGGCCGGGGCGTCGCGATGGGCGTTCGGGGCCCAACCCGCGCCGGCCCCGGCTTGTTCCGGCGCGGCCGCGGATTTCAGTCCAATGCGGCCAGATGCGTGGCGAAGTGCGCCTGCGCCCGGGCCCAGGCCCCCTCGTCGATGCGGTCGAGCGCCTTCAGCACCGGCAGCAATTGCCCGGCATAGTCCAGCGTGCTTTCGCGCGGCAGCAACGAGGGCAGGTTGTCGATCGCCATGACGTCCAGCGGCGGCCCTTCGGCGACGCGGATCGCCGGCTGCGCCCATTCGGTGGTCCGGTCGTAGACCTTGACCGGGTTGAAATCGCTGGAGGGGTCGCAGGCGACATCGCCGATCACGGTCAGCAGCCGGCCGGGATTGACCGCCTCGGGCGGCAGCAGGACCGGGGTGTGCGGCCCGGCGAGGATGCAGTTGACGAACAGCTCATGCGCCAGGATCTCGGGGAAGGGGCCGCCGCCGGCGGTCTCGGCCATGTCCCATTTCGTGACCGGCACGCCCATGGCGGTCAGCAGGTCCGAGGCGCCGCTGCCGACCCGTCCCAGCGCGCCCACGACGATGGCATGCGGGCGCGGCGCGCCGGTGGCGTCCAGCTCGGCCCGCAGCTCGGTCAGCAGCGCCTCCTGCGAGGGCCAGGCCGCGACCGGGCCGCAGATGCCGCCGCGCCGCTGGGCCGCCCAGGCCTTGAGCGAGACGGCCGCCCCGGCGAAACCGGCCCAGTAGCCGAAGGCCGCCAGCCGGCGGCCGTTCTCGTCGGTCAGGTATTCCAGGTCGTAGAGCGTGCCGCCGCCGTCGCGAAAGCGGCGCAGCAGCGCCAGCCCGGCGGGCTGGCCCTTGTAGGCATGGCCGAACATGATGTGGCGATGGCGCAGCGGCGTGCCGTCCGCCGGCAGCTCCTTGAGGCCGAAGATGATCGCCTCGGCCGGGGCGTCGGGCCAAGAGCCCTCGGGCGCGATCTCGCCCCCGGCGGCGGCGTAATCGCCGGGGGGCAGGACGCGATGCGGGCTTTCCTCGACGGTGACGCGGAAACCCTGCGCCACCAGATCGCGCAGGCCGGCCGGGGTCAGGCCGGCGCGCCGCTCGTTGGCGCGGCTTTCCGCGCGGAGCCAGAGATGAACCATGCAGGCCTCCTTCCGTCAGGCTAGGGGAACGGGGTCCGCGCGGCAAGCGAGGGCCGCCGCGCGCCGCGGAACGGGCCCTGCCCGGCGGCCTCGATCCGGGCGATGGCCTGCGCGATGGGCTCGACGATCACCGCCATGGCCGAGGCGGTGGCGTGGATCATGCGCTCGCCGTCCAGCGCCATGCCGACATGGCCGGGCCAGAACAGCAGGTCGTTGCGGCGGATGCCGTCGCCGGCCGCGGGGAAGGCGGATTCCTGCATGTCGCTGTCGCCGGGGCAGGGCAGGGCACAGGCCCCCAGCGCCGCCTGCACCAGGCCCGAGCAGTCGATGCCGCAGCGGCTGTTGCCGCCCCACAGATAGGGCGTGCCCAGGAAAAGCTCGGCCACCGCGGCCGGATCGCCGCCGGGCCGGTCCGAGATATGCTGCGCAGGCACCCAGCCGCCCTGCGCCAGACGGGCGAAATTGCCCTGCATGGCGGCGACCGACAGCCGCGCGCCCAGCGACAGGCGCATCAGCTCGGGGGTCTTCATGTCCGGCTCGGCATAGACATGGGTGGCGGGGGCGCTGACGCGATGCGTGATCTCCGGCATCTGCTGGCTCAGCCCGTCGGCCCGCAGCCAGCCGCAATAGCCATCCGCGGCGGCCTGGACGAAAGCCCAGCCCTCCAGCTGGTCCAGCAGCGTCAGGTCGGCACCGAAATTCAGCTGCCGGTCGCGGGCGCCCTGGGGTGCGCGGCACAGATCGGCCAGCGGCGCCGCCAGCCGCACCGGGCGGCCGGGCGTATAGGCGGGGCGCTGCAGGATGCCGCGCAGCGATTCCAGGGCGACGCGCTCGGTGGCCGGGGTCAGGCGGCGGTCGGTCATGGGCGCGGTCATGGCAGGATATCCGGCAGGGCGTGAAGGATGGCGCGCATGCCCTGGCCCACGCCGCCCTTGGGCCGGCCGGGCGCGGCGGCGGGCTGCCAGCCATAGATGTCGAAATGCGCATAGGCCCGCGCCTGGCCGGCAAAGCGGCGCAGGAACAGCGCCGCGGTGATCGCCCCGGCGAACCCGCCCGAGGGGGCGTTGTCCAGATCGGCGATCGCCGGCTCGATCATCGCCTCGTAGGGCTCCCAGAAGGGCAGGCGCCAGACCGGGTCGGCATGGGCGCGGCCCGCGGCCTGGATCGCGGCGGCCAGCGCGTCGTCGTTGCAGAAGAACGGCGGCAGGTCCGGGCCAAGCGCGACCCGGGCGGCGCCGGTCAGCGTCGCCATCGAGATCAGCAGATCCGGCGCCTCTTCCTCCGCCAGCGCCAGCGCATCGGCCAGCACCAGCCGGCCCTCGGCATCGGTATTGTTGACCTCGACCGTCAGCCCCTTGCGGCTGGTCAGGATGTCGCCGGGGCGGAAGGCATTGGCGGAAATGGCGTTCTCGACCGCCGGGATCAGGACCCGCAGCCGGATGCCCGCGGTCAGGCGCAGTCGCGCCAGGGTCTCGGCCAGGCCCAGCACATTGGCCGCGCCGCCCATGTCCTTTTTCATCAGCGCCATCGAGGCGGCCGGCTTGATGTCCAGCCCGCCGGTGTCGAAGCAGACCCCCTTGCCGACCAGCGTCAGCCGCGGACCCTCGCCGGGAAAGCGCAGGTCGATGAGCCGCGGGGCCTGTGCGCCCGCCCGGCCGACGGCATGGATCATGGGGAGGTTGCGGGAGATCAGCGCGTCCCCGCGGATTACCTCGACCGAGGCGCCATGCCGCCGGGCCAGGTCCCGGGCGGCCTGTTCCAGTTCGTCCGGCCCCAGGTCCGAGGCGGGAGTGTTGATCAGGTCGCGCGCCAGATATTCGCCGGCCGCCATGGCGGCGAGCCGCTCGCGGTCAAGGGCTTCCGGGCAGACCAGCCGGGCCTGCGGCGCCTCGACGCGCTTGTAGCGGTCGAAACGGTATTGCGCGAACAGCCAGCCAAGGGCGCCCAGCGCCAGGTCGAAGCCCTCCGGGTGATTCGCCAGATGCCAGCTGCCTGCGGGCAGGGTTTCGGCCGCCCGCGCCAGCAAGAAGCGCTCGCGGGGCGGCCGATCTGCCGGCTTCGCCTCCGGGCCGAGGCCGAACAACGCCCCGCTCAGCCCGCCTTCGGCCGAAGGCAGCAGGCAGAGCTGGCCCGGCTTGGCCGAGAACTTCTGCGCCCTGGCCCAGTTCGCCGCGACGGGGCCGATCTCGGGCGGCAATTCCGGCTCGGCCTCGCCCTGCCGGACCAGCCAGAGGGGCAGCGAAGGCGCATCGGGATCGGCGAATTCGGGAATCATCGGCATGCTCTTGTCTGTTTTCCGGGTCGCAGCCTAGCGCCCGTGCCGAAGGCTGCAAGGGCGGGTCCTGCTAGGAATTCTCCGGCACATCCCACAGCTCGGTCAGCGAGCGGTTGCCGATCCGCTCCAGCCGGCGGGTGGTGGCGGCCAGCGCCGGGCGGTCGCGCCGTTCCGCGCAGGCCCCGACATCGATGGCCACGCCCGCCAAGGTGACAAGCCCCACCTGCCAGGCCAGCCGCGAAAGCTGGTCGGCATTGCTGACGGCAGCGCCCAGATCGCCCTGCCGCGACGCGGCCAGCGTGCGGCGCAGGGCCAGCGCCAGCTGCTCCAGCGCCGCACCGATGACCTGCACGGCCGTGGCCTCGCCCAGTTCGCCGATGATCTGTTCAAGCCTTTGCAAGTCGATCCGGACGGTTTCGTCCACAGCCAGAATCGCAATCTTGGTCATCCCTGCTCCATCTTGGGCCCTAGCCGCACTGAGGCGCAAACTGGCATCAATGCCTCAAGAAAAGGTTATGCGGCGCCTGCTAAACCTCTCGAACTTTATCGGTTCAGCGGCTATCACACTCGCGAACGGTAGATGAGGGATCAATGAGAGAAGCACGTCCACTGCCGCAGTATCTGGTCCAGCGCTATCACGGCTGGCGCGCGACGGCCTTCGTTGAGAATCGGGCCTGGTATCGTCGTCTGGCCGAGGGGGGCCAGCATCCCCGTGCCATGGTCATTGCCTGTTGCGATTCGCGGGTGCATGTGACCTCGATCTTCGGCGCCGATACCGGCGAGTTTTTCATTCATCGCAACATCGCAAACCTGGTGCCGCCCTATGCGCCGGATGGCGAGCAGCACGGCACCTCGGCCGCGGTCGAATATGCGGTGAACACGCTCAAGGTCGCTCATGTGGTGGTCGTCGGGCATACGAATTGCGGCGGCGTGCAGGGCTGCCATGCCATGTGCTCGGGGCACGCGCCCGAGCTTGAGGAAAAATCCAGCTTCGTCGGCCGTTGGATGGATATTCTGCGGCCAGGATATGAGCGGGTGGTCTCGCTGCCGCCAGAACAGCAGATCCGCGAGCTCGAGCGGCAGGCGGTGCTTGTTTCGCTCGAGAACCTGATGAGCTTTCCCTTCGTGAAATCCGCGGTCGAGGCAGGAAACCTGTCTCTGCACGGGGTTTTGCACGACATCGCCGAAGGAACGCTCGAGCAATACGACAACCAGGTCGAGAGCTTTGCGCCGATCATCTGAGCCTCCGGGGCGGTTCGGCGACGATCATCCCAGCAACCAGGCCCGGCGGATGACTGTCGCACGAGGTCCGGGGTGAACCTTTGTCTGCATGGGTAGCTGTTTCGGACTCAGTTCACGATGAACTCGGCATGCAGCGCGCCGGCGGCGTGGACGGCCTTGAGGATGTCGATCATGTCCCGGGGCCGGATACCCAGGGCATTCAGGCCCGCCACCACATCCGACAGCGAGGATTCGCCGGCCACCTCGGCAAAGCCGATCCCCGGCTCCTGCGTGATCTCGGCCTGGGTCCGGGGCACCACCACGGTTTCGCCGGGGGAGAACGGGTTGGGCTGCGAGACCACCGGCGTTTCCCGGACCCGCAGGGTCAGATTGCCTTGTGAGACGGCCACGCGAGAGACGCGGACGTCCTCGCCCATGACGATGGTCCCGGATTTATGATCGATCACGACGCGCGCCACGGCCTCCGGCTCGACGGTGATGTTTTCGATCTGTCCCATCAGTCGCGCCGGGTTCACCCGGCCAAGCGCATTGGTGTTGATGGCAATGGTGCCTGAATCGATAAGCTCGGCCAGGCCGCGGCCGAGCGTGCGATTGATTGCTGCCTCGACGCGGGCGGCCGTGGTAAAATCCGGGCTCCTGAGCGCCAGCCGCAAGTTGGTCATCTGGGAAAAGTCGAAGGCGACCTCCCGTTCGACCCTGGCACCCGAGGGAATGGTGCCCGTGGTGGGAACGCCCTGGACCACGGAAGCCGCAGCGCCCGAGGCCTCTGCGCCCCCAGCCAGAACCGCGCCTTGGGCAACGGCATAGACCTCTCCGTCGGCGGCATTCAGCGGTGTCATCACCAATGTGCCGCCGAGCAGGCTTTTTGCGTCCCCGATAGCGGCCACATTCACGTTGATCTGGGAACCCGCCCGGGCAAAGGGCGGCAAAGTTGCGGTGACGATCACTGCCGCGACGTTCTTGGGGCGAAAAGCCTCGTCAGTTACGTTCACGCCAAGCCTTTCCAGCAGCCCTGCCATGATCGCTTCGGTGAATGGCGCATTCCGCAGGCTGTCGCCTGAACCGTTGAGCCCGACGACAAGGCCATAGCCGACCAGATCGTTGCCTCGGACGCCGTCAATATTGGCCAGATCCTTGATGCGGACCGGCGCGGCCGTGCTGGGGGTTGCCAGCCCGATCAGGAGCAGAAGAAGGCAAAGGAATCTCATGACAGATAATCCGTCAGGGTGAGACGGGAAAGCCGAGCCGTGAGGGCATAGAGGCTTTGAATGCCGGTCTCGGTTTCCTGCAGGGCGGTCGCGGTTTCATAGGGGTCAGCCCCGATCAGGTTCAGGCGGGCGATGGAAAGTGTTGCCACCTCGGCGGCATTTCGCGTCTGGGCCTGGGTGACCACGGCCTGCCGCTGTCCCAGATCGGCCTGGGCATGTGTCAGTCCGGCGGTGGCCTTGACAAGCCGCGCGCCCGCCTCGGAAAACAACTCCCGCAAGGTTGCCTCGTCGATTGCCGCGCCGGCTGCGGAAGCATGAGCCATGATTGCCATTCCCTTGAGCGTATCGCGCAATTCCGCGGCATTCGCAGTGAGAGGGCTGCCGGTCTGATGATCGGGCGAAACCGAGAACTGCGTGCTGCCGGTATGCGCGCCCATGTAGATCGTGTCGGCAAAGCCACCTGCCCCCGCCGGAGCATCGAACCACGCGTCAATACTGCTCGCGATATCTGCAGCGGTTGCGGCGCCGGCTGTCACATTCCCCAACTCGGCGAGCATCGCGTCAAAGCTGCCCAGAGGCGCAGTGTCGGCCCTGCTGCCCGCGAAAAGGAAACGGCCGCCGATATTGGTGTTCAATGTATTGAACATCAGCCTGAAACTTCGTGCAATGTCAGAAGTTCGTGCGCGCAGGTCGCCTTCGCTCAGAATATTCGGCTCACTAAGCAATTTGGGGCCGAGGTCCTCGACCAAGGTCTGGATCTGCTCGACAGCCGCCTGCATCCCTGCGAAACGGCCATGCGCTTCCGATGCGTTCTGCTGGAACGTGGCCAACATCTTCAGTCGCGAGTCTATATGCGCGATTCCCGAGACGTCTCCGCCAAGCGCCTTGGGAATGTCTGATTTGATGCCTGTCATTACTTCCTGGGTCAAGCGGTCCAGTCTGGTTTTCAGCCCATACTGGCCAAGCCGAAGCTGGTAGGAACGCGAAAGGTCTCCGATGGAATTAAAAGAACTCATGTCAGCCTCAGGATAGCGTCAAGCATGTCATTTGCGGTCTGAAAGACCTTTGCGTTTGCGGCATAGGCACGTTCCAGCGCCAGCAGGCTTTCCATTTCCTTGTCGGTGTCGACTCCCTCGGCCAGCAGGGCGGTCTTGAGACCCACCTGCTGGGAACTGTCTTGCAACGCGATCGCTTGGGAACGAAGGCGATTGGTAGCAGCCTTGGAGGAGAGATCCGCGGCAAGCGTCTGCAAGCTTCCCGGTGCGTCAGAAAGATTCGCTGAGACCGGAATGCGCGAAGCCGAGATCGCAGAGCCCAAGCGCGCCAGCAATGCGCTTTCGCCCGCATCTCCCGCGTCAGCTGCATTGATGCCGGCGCGAATGCGCCACAATTGTCCCCCGGCGTCGGGATCGACCAATGCGTTCACCGCAATTCGTCCGGCAAGACCGGTTTCGTTTGCGGGATCGAAGGCGCCTTGGGCGTCGGTGAACAACCCTGGCCCGCCGGCATTCAGCGATGGATCGATCACAGGATCGGAGAACCGCGCATAGAGGTCGTAAGCAAAAGCGTCGATTTGCTGCTGGTAGGCAGGGGCAAGCTGATCGCGAATGGCGAAACTTGCGCTCAGAGTCCCCCCGTCCAGCATGGCTTGCTGCGTATTGGTCAGGGGCTTGCCGTTGAAGGTCAGCACGGAAAGCGCGCCGCTGGCCACGGACATGTCGGCGGTAATGCCGGCGACAGCGCCGAACTCGATTCTGGCCGGCTCAGTACCATCCAGAAGAATTGCGCCGCCCGAAGTGAAAAGAGCGACGCGGCCGTTTTCTCGCGGCACCTCTTTGATCGGCACGATATCAGAGATGCCATCTATCACTGCCTGACGCGCGTCGATCAGGGAGGAGGCGTCTTTGCCTTGTGCCGATGTGGTGACGATCTGGGTGTTCAGCTTTGCCACTTGCTCCAGTGCGGCGTTCAGCCGCGTGACATCCTTCTGGATTGTCTGTTCGGCCTTGCTGCGCTCGGCTTGGATCGCGGTAGAGATGCCGTTGATCTTCTGCGCCAGAGCCGAAGCGGTCTCGAGTACGGTGGACAATCGGATTTCGCTGTCCGGGCGGGATGCTGCGCTTGTCAGGGCGCTTTCGAAATCGGTCAGAATCTGCCCCAGCGCGGATGCTTCGGTGCCAATACCAAAGACTTTTTCCATCGTTGCGTGAAAGGCAGCCGTGGCTTGTGAGGCACCGACATTGGCTGCGGCCAATCGGTGGTCAGCCAGCAGTCCGGTCGTGATCATCCGGCTGACGCCATCAATGCTGACCCCGCCGCCGCGCTCGAGCAGGCGTGGCGACAGGTCGAGTTCGCGCCGGGCGTAGCCAGGTGTCAGGGCGTTCGCAATGTTCGACGATACGATCTCGGTGCCGCGCGAGGTTGCGGTCAGGCCGGAAACGGCATTGGAGATGGCGGATGAAATGCTCATGGAGATGCCCTGGATTTCTGCATGCGGGGCGGCCTGGCGCTGCCCCGGTCAATGTCAGCGTTTGAGATTGGCCGTTTCCTGCAGCATCTCATCAACCGTCTGGATAACCTTGGCGTTCGAGGTATAGGCACGCTGTGTCTGGATCAGATCGGTCAGTTCGGCGGCGACATCGGTGGTCGATGCCTCGCGCGAATAGCCGGCAACCGCACCGGTCGGACCATCACCGGCGTTCCAGAGATAGAACGCACCGGATTGGGGCGAGACCTTGTAGGTCTGGTTGTCCATGGCAATCAGGCCATTGGGATTGGGGACATCCACCAGCGGCACCTGATACAGGGTGCGGGTGAAGCCGGTGTCATAAGTCGCCTGAAGATAGCCGTTCTCGTCGATCTGAAGTCCAGTCAGGTTGCCGACCGGAGAGCCGTTCTTGGTGACGTTGGCCGGTGAGAACCCGGCACTGAGCTGGGTGATTCCCTGGCTGTCGCCATAGCGACCGAGATTGATGGTCATGGGCCCGTTTGCGCCGGGAACCGTCAGCAGGCCGGTCGCCGGGTCATAAGCGCCCCCAGTCACCGCGGTGACGTTGGCCAGGGTCCCGCCGCCTGCCTGGCTGTCGTTGAAGTCCAGCGTATAGGTGCCGATCAGCGATTCATCCTCGGCTGTCGCAGGGTCGTCGATGATGGCCGAATCGCGGATTTCCATGGTCCAGCTGTTCGATCGCACGCCGGCAGCGCCGGCGACATCCGGCGTGAAGGTAATCGTCATCCGTTCGGAGTTGCCGAGATTGCCGAAATATTCGACCTCCATCTCTCGGGCGTCGCCGACAGCGCCGCCGACGGCGTCGTTGGCGGGCAGGTTGACGCGCAGGTTGATCCGTGTCGTCGGATCCGCCGCCGTCTGGCTGGGATTGATCAGGATGGGCTGCAGCCCGTTGGCGGAATCGCGCGGCTGGCTGGGGATGGTGCCGTCGGCATTTGCCGGCCAGCCCATCAGGACCAGGCCAGAGCTGGTGCGCAGATAACCCTGGTCGTCGGTGCGGAATGAGCCGGTGGTCGTCATGGTCAGGTCGCGCGGCGTGGTCGGACCGGAAAGCAGCGTCGCGGAACTGACGACCGGAAGCATGCCCCGGCCGGAGATGGCGATGTCCAGCGGATGCGAGGTGCTGACGAGGTTGCCGCGCTGATCGACGACCCGGCTGGTGGTGGCCCGGACACCGCCGGCCGTATATATCCCACCGCCGCGCGCCTGGTTGATCACCATGCTTTCGAAGCTGGTATCCACCCGCTTGTAGCCATAGGTGCTGGAATTCGCGATATTGTCCGAGATGTTGGCCAGGCGCGTCGAATTCGCGGCCAGCCCGGACACCCCGGCGCTGAGGGCAGATGAGATCGACATATCGTTGTCACCCTATGTGAGTCGCTGTTGCGTCAAGTCTGCGGCCGGGGGGTTAAGATGCCGCTAACGGCGGCAGTTCCCGGCCGGCTATCTCAGTAAAATCACTTCGATCCGGTTGTTGTTCGGATCCATGGGATTGACCGACCGGTTGCGCCGGTCGGCAAAGGCGGTGACGCGCTGGATGCGGGTGCTGTCGAAACCCGCCCCCTCCAGCAGGTTGCGCAGCGCATGGGCCCGGGCATCCGAGAGCGCCCAGACCGGCGACTGGATCAGCATCTCCGGATAGGCCCTGACATGGCCGGTCAGCGCGAGCTCGTTCTTGACCCGCCCCAGCACGCCCGACAAAATCCCGGCCAGTTCCTTCATGGCCGGGGTGGGCTGGGCGCTGTCGCCGACGAAAAGCGGCTCGTCCATCAGATCGGTCAGTTCGATGACCAGCCCCTCATCGGTCATGCGGGTCACGACATGGCGCAGCAGGTTGACCTTTTGCATCGATTCCGCGCCGCTGCCGGTCAGCTGGTCCTGGATGTGCCGGACCACTTCCTCGAAACCGGATTCCTGTCCCTCGCGTGCCCGGGCGGCAAGGGTATCGCGCGAGGCGCCGGCGCCCTTGCCGGAATTCGTCTCGGCATCCTGCACCTCGCCGCCGAAGGGGCCGTCGTGGCCGCTGCGGGTGGATTGGATCAGGGTCGGGTTGAAATAATCCGCCAGCCCCTGCCGCTGCTTTTCCGTGGTGGCGTTGAGCAGCCACATGAGCAGGAAGAATGCCATCATTGCGGTCACGAAATCGGCATAGGCGACCTTCCAGGCGCCGCCGTGATGACCGCCGCCGCCCCCGGCCTGGACCCGCTTGATGATGATCGGGGCGCCGCCCCCGTTCCCGGCCATGAGCCATTCCTTTCGTTGCCTGTCCGAAAGGTCTAGCGGCGCGCGGCTAATTTCCAGTTAACGCCTCAAATGCCGCATATTTCACCCGGCAAGCAATATGGCATTCAGCGCCATCACGTTGAAAGAAAACAAAATACAGCGCATTGCAAGGGCCAGCCAGAGGACGGGCCGGTGGGGGCTGGCCCTGCTGAAAGCCGGCCGCCGCAGGCGAGGGGACCATAACCGGACCCGGACGAATCATCGGACGCGGCATCTTGCGCCCGACCCGGGCCCCGATATTCTGCACCCATGCAGACCGAGGGCGAATATGACCTGACCACCGGCGCGGGGCTGATCGCCTGTCCGCGCTGCGACGCGCTGCATGTCGAGCGCGAGCTGGAGCCGGGCGAGACCGCGCGCTGCGTGCGCTGCAACACCCTGCTGGCCAGTCCGCGCGCCGGCGCTTTCACCCGGATCATCGCGCTGTCCTTCACCTCGCTGGTGCTGATGGTGGGGGCGGTGTTCTTTCCCTTCCTGGAAATCTCGCGCATGGGTTTCGGCAACCAGACCTCGCTTTTCGGGGTGGCGCTGGCCTTTTCGCATGGCGCCCTGATGCCGCTGACCGTGGCGGTGCTGGGCATGATCGTCGGGCTGCCGGTGCTGCGGGCGCTGCTGCTGGTCTATACCCTGCTGCCCCTGTCGCGGAACCGGGCGCCCTATGCCCATGCCGTGCCGGCCTTTCGCCTGTCCGAGGCGCTGCGGCCCTGGTCCATGGCCGAGATCTTCGTCATCGGCACCGCCATCGCCCTGGTCAAGGTGGCGGGGCTGGCGAATATCAGCCTTGGCCCGGCCTTCTGGGCGTTTTGCGGGCTGATCGTGGTGAACGCGGCCAGCAATGCCTTTACCAGCGCCACCACGATCTGGGACGCCATCGAGGATGCCGGCATGGCCACCGACGGGCGCGAGATCGTGCCGGAGAGCCGGGCATGAACGCGCGTTCGGACGCGCCCGTCCTGACCGCGCATCGCGCCGGGCTGGTCGGCTGCCGCGGCTGCGGCCGGGTCTGGCCGGAGACCGAGACGATCTGCAGCCGCTGCGGCGGCGCGCTGGTGCCGCCCGACCGGCGCTGCCTGAACGCGGTCTGGGCCTGGCTGGCAGCGGGCTTCGTCTTCTACATTCCGGCGAACCTGTTCCCGATGCTGAAGACCTCGACCTTCGGCGGGCTGCGCGGCAACAGCGAAGCCACCATCCTCGGCGGCGTGGTCGAGCTGATGCATTACGGCAATTACGGCGTTGCGGCGATCGTCTTTCTGGCCTCTATCGTGGTGCCGATCGGCAAGTTCATCGCCATCAGCTGGCTGGCGCTGGTCGCGGGGCGGCCGGCGACGGTCAGGGCCGCCCACAAGCGGCTGCATCTTTACGAGGTGGTCGAATTCATCGGCCGCTGGTCGATGATCGACGTGTTCATCGTGGCGATCCTGTCGGCGCTGGTGCAGCTGGGCTTCGTCGCCTCGATCCATCCCGGGCCTGCCGCGGTGTCATTTGCGCTGTCGGTTGCCTTCACCATGCTTTCCGCGCAAAGCTTCGATCCGAGATTGATCTGGCGCGGCCTTCCGCTGCGCAGCCGCAAGGACCATGAATGACCGACAGGCCCTCGCCCGAGCGCAGCGACACCCCCCTGAAGCCAGCCGAACCCGCCCGCAAGCCCGCGGCCCGCGCCGTGCGGGCCGGGCTGCCGCTGATCTGGCTGGTGCCCATCGCGGCGCTGATCGTGACGCTGGGCGTGGGCTGGAACATGATCGCCAGCCGCGGCACGCTGATCTCGGTCGCCTTCAAGGACGCGACCGGCATCACGCCCGGGGAGACGGCGCTGAAATTCCGCGAGATCACCGTCGGCAAGGTGGAATCCGTCCGCTTCACCGAGGACCTGCAGCAGGTCGAGGTGAACATGCGCGTGGACAAGGACCTGGCGCCCTATATCGACAAGGATGCGCAGTTCTGGATCGTGCGGCCGCAGGTCTCGGCCCAGGGCATTTCGCGGCTCGACACGGTGCTGACCGGCTCCTTCGTCGAGGGCTATTGGGACGACAAGGTGGACGGGCCGCAGACGCGGTTCCAGGGCCTCGACAAGCCGCCGCTGACCAGCTTCGGCGAGCAGGGCACCTGGATCGTGCTGGCGGCCGAACGCTCGCGCGGTATGACCGAGGGCGCGCCGGTGCTGTTCCGCGGCCTGCCGGTCGGGCGGATGCAGAACCTGCGGCTTTCCGAGAATGACGAGGGGGTGCTGACCGATGTGTTCATCGCCGCGCCCTATGACCAGCTCCTGACCACGAACACGGTGTTCTGGGACACCTCGGGCTTCTCGGTCTCGCTGGGGGCGCAGGGGCTGTCGCTGAACGTGAACTCGCTGGCCTCGGTGCTGCAGGGCGGCGCGGAATTCGCCACGCTGACCTCGGGCGGGGCCCCGGTCGAGGACGGGCATGTCTTTTCCCTGCAGCCCGACCGGGGCGCGGCCGAGGCGAACCTGTTTGCCGACGAAAGCAAGGCGCTGCGCCTGACCATGCTGGTCGACGAATCGGTGCGCGGGCTGGAGACCGGGGCCGATGTGCAGTTCATGGGCCTGACTGTCGGGCGGGTCACCAGCCTTGCCGCGCGGGTGGTCCGGGGCGCGGAGGGACAGGACCATGTCGAACAGGAGGTGACGCTGGCCGTCACGCCCGAGCGGATGGGCCTGTCGGGCGAGGCGACCCCGGAAGAGGCGCTGGATTTCATCGCCGGGCAGGTCCGGGCCGGGTTGCGCGCCCGCATCGCCAGCGCCGGCTTCTTCGGCACCTCGCTGCAGGTCGAGCTGGTCGACCTGCCCGGCGCAGAACCGGCCGAGCTGGACCGCACCGCCAAGCCCTACCCGGTCATCCCCTCGGTCCCCGGCGATATTTCCGATTTCAGCGAGACGGCGCAGGGCTTCCTGGCGCGGGTCGGCAACCTGCCCATCGAGGAGGCGCTGAAATCCGTCACCGACATGATGAACAGCGTCACCGCCATCGCCAGCAGCGAAGACACCCGCGCCATCCCCGGCGCGCTGCGCGGCACGCTGGAGGATGCGCAGGCCGCCGCCGGCGAGATCCGGCAGGTCACCACCGAGCTGCGCGAATCCGGCGCCGTGGGCCAGCTGCGCCGCATGGTGGACGAGGCCGCCGCCGCCGCCGAGGCGGTCAAGCTCGCCGCCGCCGACGTGCCGGCCATGGTCGACCAGATCGACGCCGCCGCCGTCAAGATCGAGGCGGTGGACTATGCCGCCATCGGCGCCGAGGCCGAGGGCATCCTCAAGGACGTGCGCGCGCTTCTGGGCACCGAGGATGCCGAGCAACTGCCCAAGAACCTGTCCGAGACGCTGAAATCCGCCTCCGGCCTCTTGAACGACCTGCGCGACGGCAATGCGGCGGGCAGCCTGAACAATGCGCTCGCTTCGGCCAGCACGGCGGCGCAGGATGTTTCGGACGCGGCGAAGCGCCTGCCGCAGCTTTCCGCGCGCCTGGAAGCCCTGGCGGCGCGCGCCGATGCGGTGATCGCCGCCTATGGCGACCGTTCCAGCTTCAACACCGAGACCATCAACCTGATGCGCGAGATGCGCCGCGCCGCCAACGCCTTCGGCAGCCTGGCCCGGACCATCGAACGCAATCCGCAAGCCTTCATCCTGGGACGATAAGATGCGCCTGATCCTTGCCTCCGTCGCCTGTCTTTCCCTGCTCGGCGCCTGCTCGAACGGCGAAAAGACCGCGCGCTACCTGATCGACCCGCCGGCCACGGGCGAGCGCGTCGCCGACCGGCTGGGCACGGCGGAGCTCAAGGACGTGTCCTTGCCGGAATACGCCTCGGGCGGCGAGGTCAGCTGGCAGACCGGGGACGGGGCGGTGCGCTCGAACACGAAACAGCTTTGGGCGGACGATCCGCAGCGGGCCTTCACGCTGACGCTGGCGCGCAGCATCTCGGACCTCTCGGGCGCCACGGTGATCGCCGAGCCCTGGCCGCTGGCCGAGCCGCCGCGTCGCCGGCTGGAGGTGCGCGTCGAAAAGGCGCTGGCGCAGGCCGACGGGCTTTATCGCCTGACCGGGCGCTATTTCGTCTCGGACGAGGGGGCGGGGGGCGCCAACCAGGCGCGCGGTTTCGACATTTCCGTGCCGCTTGCCGACCAGAACCCCGCCGCCATCGCCCGGGCGCAGTCGCAGGCCATCGCCCAGCTTGCCCGGCAGATCGCCACGCTGTCCGGGCCGGGCCGGTCGATCCGCACCAGCACCGCACCGCTGCCGCGGATCGACGACATCTTCTCGCAGCCGCTGCCGCCGCTGGAGGGCAGCTGAACCCGGCTGCGACAGTTTGACGGCTTTCCGCCTTCCCGCCCCCGCCTAGACTGCGCCCATCCCGGCAGCGGAGGTGAAATGCAGGCCGATCAGATCCAAGGGGTGCCGCTGCTGGCGCCGCCCGGGCGGCTGGACTTTCTCGACCGGCAAACGGTGCTGCTGCCCGCCCCGATCACCCCGCTGGAGGCATGGAACCGTATCCGCAGCCGCCCCTTGCCCCTGCTGGGCCTGGCCTTCCGCATTCGCGACGCGGTGTCGGCGCGGTTCGGGGTGCGGCGCATCGGCGGGCTGGGCAAGGCGCCCAGCGACAGCGTGCGCGCCGGTCAGCGGCTGGATTTCTTTCTGGTCGAACATGCCGCGCCCGACCTGCTGGTGCTGACCGAGCGCGACCGGCATCTGGACGTGATGACCTGCATCTCGACCCGCGGGGCAGAGCTGGCGATCACCTCCTCGGTGGTGACGCATAATCGCTTCGGCCGGGCCTATATGCTGGTGGTGGGGCCGGCGCATCGGCTGATCGTGCGCGCCATGCTGCGCCGGCTGATGCGGGGCTAGCCCGGCCTAGCCGGCATCCGGCTCGAACTGGCCGAAGCGGCCGGCGGCAAAGACCAGCGGGTGATCGCCCGGCCCCGCCACGGTCACCCGCAGCACCCGGCCGATCAGCACCGAATGGTCGCCCGCTTCATGCGCGGCATGGGCCATGCAGTCGAAGCGCGCCGCGACGCCGGGAATGACCGGCACGCCCTCGGGGGTCAGCACGCTTTCCAGCCCCTCGAACTGCCGGCCGCCGCGGGTAAAGCGCAGGCAGGTCTCCAGCTGCTCGGAGCCCAGCACATGCACCGACCAGGCCGCCGCCCCGGCGAAGGCCGCATGGCGGGCCGAGGCGCGGGCCGGGCACCACAGCACCAGCGGCGGCTCCAGCGAGACGCTGGAGAAGCTGTTCACGGTCATGCCCAGCGGTCCCTCGGGCCCGGCGGTGGTCACCACGGTGACGCCGGTGGCGAAACGCCCCAGCGCCTCGCGCAGCAGCCGCGCCTCGGCATTGGCGGGATGAAAGGTGATCTCGTCGGCCAGCCGGTCGCGGGTCGCGGGGGGAAGACGGCTCATGCGCGGGCCCTGTCATCTGCGGGACATGGCCAGAGCGGTTCCGGCCTTTGCCCCTTCTTAGTCGGCGGGCGGCGGCGCATCAACCCGACCGCCGGGCATCGCCATCCGCGGGGTCATGGCGGCGATCAGCTGTCCGTGCAGGGCGGGCGCCGCCACCACCAGCCCGTCGGTCAGCGGCCGGGCGGCGTTGAAGCGCATCGCCGCGCCGGTCAGGTCGCTGGCCAGGCAGCCGGCACGGGCGGCGATCAGGCTGCCCGCCGCCACGTCCCATTCCCAGGCCGGCCTGACGGACAGCGTCGCGTCGAACTGCCCGTCCGCCACCAGGCAAAGCCGCCAGGCCAGCGAGGGGCGGAAGCTGCGCCTGACCGGCGGCGGCGCGCCCCGCCAATGCGTGGGGTCGAGCCCGGCCTTGCTGGTCAGCACGCGCGCGCCCGTCAGGCCATGCGTCGAGGGGGCGATGGGCTTGCCGTCGCGCAGCGCCGGCCCATCGGCCGAGGCGGCATAGGTCGTGCGCTGCGCCGGCAGATGCACCACCCCCGCCACCACCCGGTCGCCGCGGGTGATCGCCAGCGCATGGGAAAACCCGACCTGCCCGTCGATGAAGGCGCGGGTGCCGTCGATCGGGTCGATGATGAAGCAATGCTCGGCCTGAAGCCGCGCCGGATCGTCGGCGCTTTCCTCGCTGAGCCAGCCGTAATCGGGCCGCGCGGCGCGCAGCAGACGCTCCAGATGCGCGTTGACCGCCAGGTCGGCCTCGGTCACCGGGCCGGCGCCGTCGCCCTTGTCCCAGACCCGGGGATCGCGCCGCCAGTAGCGCAGCGCGATTTCTCCGGCCTCTTGCGCGGCCTGTTCCAGAAGCGCAAGGTCACTCGCCGGCAACGGTCATCCCCTCGACCAGCAGGCTGGGCACGCGCATTCCCCGCCAGTCGGGCAGGTCGTTCGCCGCCGTCACCCGCAGCAGCATGTCGCGCAGGTTGCCGGCGATGGTGCATTCGTTGACCGGATAGGCGATCTCGCCGTTCTCGACCCAGAAGCCGCCGGCGCCGCGCGAATAATCCCCGGTCGTGCCGTTGATCGAGGCGCCCAGCATCGAGGTCACGACCAGCCCGCGCCCCATCTCGCGGATCAGCTCCTCGCGGGTCCTGTCGCCAGCGGTCAGTTCCAGATTGGTCACGCCGGGCGAGGGCGGCTGACCGGCGCCGCGCATGGCGCTGGCGGTCGAATCCATGCCGAGCTTGCGCCCGGTGGCCAGGTCCAGGGTCCAGCCCTGCAAGACGCCGTCGGCCACGATCAGCCGCGGCGCGGTCGCCAGCCCCTCGCCGTCGAACAGGCGCGACGAGCCATAGCGCGGTCGGTGCGGGTCCTCGCGCAGCTCGAACCCCCTGGGCAGGACCTGTTCCCCCAGCGCGTCGCGCAGCCAGCTGGCGCCGCGCGCCACCGAAGCGCCGTTCACCGCACCGACCAGATGGCCGATCAGCCCCGAGGCCACGCGCTCGTCGTAAAGGATCGGGAAGGCGCCGGTGGGCGGCTTCCGCGCGCCGCGCCGGGCGACGGTGCGCTCGGCCGCAAGCCGGCCGATCTCCTCGGGCGCGGGCATGTCGGCGGCATGGACGCGGCTCTCGCCGGCCCAGTCGCGCTCCATCCCCAGCCCCTCGCCGGTGATGGCGACGGTGGACAGGCTGTGGCCGCTGCGCCCGTAGCCGGCCGAGAAGCCGTTGCTGGCCGCCAGCCACATGCGGCGCTGCGAATGGCCGGCGCTGGCGGATTCGATCTGCGAGACGCCCTCGACCGCCAGCGCCGCGGCCTCGGCGCGCAGCGCCAGCTCCTGCAGCGCCTCCGGGCTCGGCTCGGGGCCGTGGTCGCAAAGGTCCAGCCGGGCGCTGTCGGTGTCGCGGGCCAGCTGTCCGGGTTCGGCCAGGCCCAGCGTGTCGTCCACCGGCGCCTCGCGGGCCATGGCGACGGCGCGGGCGGCCATCTCCTCGATGGTGCGCTGCGAGCGGTCCGAGGCCGAGACGCAGGCCTGCCGCCCGCCGATCAGCACCCGCAGCCCGATCTCGACCCCCTCGGCGCGCTCGGCATGCTCCAGATGGCCGGCGCGCACATCGACCGAGACGGCGGCGGCCTCCAGCGCCACGGCATCGGCCTGATCGGCGCCGGCCTTGCGCGCCGCTGCCAGAAGCTGCTGGGTCAGGGCCTCGAGTCGATGGAATTCGGACATGCGGTTCACCTTGGACAAGAACGGGGGCCGCGACGTCAACGCCCGGCCCCCGCGATACGATCCGTCAGGGCGCGCGGACGCCGCGCCGGACGGGATTACTTGATCTGCTGGCCGTTGGCAAAGATCGAGCCGCCTTCCTTGAACTCCAGCCGGGTTTCCAGCTTGTCCTCGCCCTCGGCGACCGGCTTGGCGAACATGGCCATCATCATGCGCACGCCCATGAGCTGATCTTCGGGGATCAGGCCCATGGCGCCCAGCTTGTCGATCAGCGCGTTCACGCCCTCATAGGTGGCGTGGATCTCGCCGACCGGGGCGGTCATGTCGCCGCCCTCGGGCGCCTGCAGCGCGCCCTCGGCATTCACCTTGGCGCCGAGCGCGTTCAGCGCGAACTGGTTGATCGCGACCTCGAGCGGCTCGAAGGGCTGCGGCGCGGCATCCGCCTCCATGTCCCCGGTTTCGTCGGCCTCTCCATCCTCGGCCGGCTCCTCTGCCGGCGGCGCCATGGCGGCGGGGTCGAAGATGTCCTTGAGGACCTTCATGGTGCCGGTCACGTCCAGATCCAGCGAGGCCGGGTCGCGCGGCAGCTGGCCCTCGGCGTCGAACAGGTTCCAGATCGCATCGCCCAGCGTCAGCCCGGCCAGCGAATAGGCGAACTTGAAAGGCTGCGCCTCGTCCGACTGCATCACCGGCAGCTGCATGTCGAAGCTGCCGCTTTCGATGGCGTAGTTGATCGGGAAGGCCAGGTCGCTGCTGGTCAGCTCGAAGCTGCCGGCGTCCGAACCGGCCTGGTAGGACATGCCGTCCTGCGACAGCGCATAGCTCAGCTCGAAGCCCTTGCCGTCGTATTTGCCCGCGCCGCTGGTGGCCTGGCCTTCCTCGTCCGTGCCGGCGAAGTCGAAGCTGGCGACCAGCGCCCCGGCCTTGAGCACGCCGTTCATGGCCAGCCCGGCCTTCAGCGCCGCGTTCATGTCCTCTTCGATCTTCGCGCCGCCGGGCACGGCCATTTCGCCCGTGGTCTCGGCCCCGTCGATGCTGCCCTCGAACTTGACCTTGTCGGATTCCTCGGCGGTCACGTCGCCGCTGAAGGTGATCCTGCCCGACTTCATCGCATAGTCGTATTTCGCCGGCGATCCGGCGACGATGTGGAAGGTGCCGGTCGAATCCGCCACCCCCACCTTGATCGGAAGCGGGGTTTCCTTGTCGCCGCTCTTGATCGTGGTCAGGGTGAAATCCATCGCGGGATAGTCGAAATCATGCGTCATGTCCTCGGGCGCGCCCGAGGTGACGATGACGTTGCCCGGCATGTCCACGGTAAAGGGCAGGCTGTAGCTTTGCCCCTCGGGATCGGTGCCATGCGCCTCGCCGGTCATCTGGTCGGCAAAGACCGTCCTGACCTTGCCGTCGCCGCTGTCGCTCAGCGTGACCTGGGGGATGCTGAAGCTGACCTGGCTTTCGGGCATGCCGCCGCTGATGGCGACATCGCTGAGGGTCAGCGTGTCGCCGGCCTTGTCGCGCTTGCCCTCGGTCACGCTGTAGCCGAGCGACTGGTAGTAATCGACCCAGGACTGCCACACCTGTTCCGAGGTCACGTCGGCAAGGGCCGGGGCGGTCATCGCGGCCAGTGCCAGGGCCGAGCTTGTCAGTCGCAGGTTCATTTCATAACACCTTTCCGGGCGAGAATTGCTTTTGAAACGCCAGCCCGGTTTCTGCCACAGCCGGCGCGCGGGTCCAAGGAGGGAATGATGATCGCAAGGGAATTCACCGGCGCAATCGGGCGCATCACCATCGCGCGCCCGGCCAAGGCGAATTCGCTGACCGGCGCCATGCTGGCGGAGCTCACCGCCGCCTTCGACGCCCTTGCCGCCGAGCCCGGCCTGCGCGCCGTCATCCTGACCGGCGAGGGCGCGGTGTTCTCGGCCGGGGCCGATCTGGACGAGGCCCGCGCCGGGCTGGCCCTGTCCCCGGAATGGGAGCGGCTGTCGTCCCGCGTCGCGGCGATGCCCTGCCTGACCATCGCCGCGCTGAACGGCACGGTGGCCGGGGGCGCCATGGGCATGGTGCTGGCCTGCGACCTGCGGCTGGCGGTGCCGGGGGCGAAATTCTTCTATCCGGTCATGCGCTTGGGCTTCCTGCCCCAGCCCAGCGACCCGCCGCGCCTGCGGGCGCTGGTCGGGCCGTCGCGGGCGAAGATGATCCTGATGGCCGGCCAGAAGATCCCCGCCGAGGAGGCGCTGGCCTGGGGGCTGGTGGACCGGCTGGTCGCGCCCGAGGCGCTGCTGGACGAGGCCGCGGCCCTGGCTGCGGACGCAAGCGCCGCCGGCGCCGAGCAGGTCGCGGCGATCAAGCTGATGCTGGACTGACGGCAACCCCGGCGCTGCCGGCGCGCGGACCGGTTTCAGCCGCCGCGCCGGCCCCGCCGTGACGTTGCGTCACAAGGTTCAGGCATAGGCGCTCTGTTTGCCGAAATGCGTGCAGAGCTGGTAATAGACCACCGCGCGATACTTGTTGCGGTTCGCGCTGCCATATTGCGCCACCACCTCGTCGATGGCGGCGGAAAGCTCGGGACCGTCGGGCAGGCCCAGTTTTTTCACCAGGTAGTTGGTCCTGATCCGCTCCAGTTCCGCCTTGTCGGATGCGGCCACGGTCTCGCCATCGGCATTGTAGATCGAAGGCCCGCAGCCGATGACCACCTTGGTCAACAGCTCCATGTCGGGCGTGACGCCCAGCTTTTCCTTCATGTCGGCGGCGTATTTGGCGATCAGATCGTCGCGCTTGCTCATGCTCCGTCCCCCTCGGGTCTGTTTCATCCCGAGGGGAAGCCTAGCGCCGGACTGACAAATATCAACCGAAACCGCGCGCTTGCGCGGTCCTAGACGGCGAAGGCCGGGGCCAGGGCCGCCGCGATCCGCCTGCCCTCCTCGGCCGGCAGCTGCGGCGGGGCCGAGAAGCTGCCGATGCCGTCCTGCAGATAGGCCTGCGACGAGACGTCATGCACATGATGCATCGGCACCACATGGGCATGGGCATGGGGGACATGGATGCCGGTATAGAACAGCGCCACCCGCTCGACCGCGTAAAGCGCCTTCATGTGGCGGGCGAGGCGCTGCGCGCAGCTGGTGATGCGGGTGGCAAGCGGTTCGGGCAGGTCCTCGAACCAAGGGTAATGCCGCCTGGGGATGATCAGGCAATGGCCGGGGCGGATGGGATGCAGGTCCAGGAAGGCCAGGATCTCGTCGTCCTCATGCACGCGATGCGCCGGCAATTCGCCGCGCGCGATGCGACAGAACAGGCAATCGTCGGACATGCAGGCATCCCCCCGGCTGATGGCGCCAGTTCAGTAGCGGTAATGTTCGGACTTGAACGGGCCTTCCGGCGTCACGCCGATATAGTCGGCCTGCTCCCTGGACAGCGTGGTCAGCTTGACGCCGATCTTGTCCAGATGCAGCCGGGCGACCTTCTCGTCCAGCGCCTTGGGCAGGATATAGACGCCGGGCCGGTATTCCGCCGCCTTGGTCCACAGCTCGATCTGGGCCAGCACCTGGTTGGTGAAGCTGGCGGACATCACGAAGCTGGGGTGCCCGGTGGCGTTGCCGAGGTTCAGCAGCCGGCCCTCGGACAGCAGGATGATGCGATTGCCCGAGGGCATCTCGATCATGTCGACCTGGTCCTTGACATTGGTCCATTTGTGGTTGCGCAGGGCGGCGACCTGGATCTCGTTGTCGAAATGGCCGATATTGCCGACGATGGCCATGTCCTTCATCTCGCGCATGTGCTCGATTCGGATCACGTCCTTGTTGCCGGTGGTGGTGACGAAGATGTCCGCCGTCGAGACCACGTCCTCCAGCAGCACCACCTCGAACCCGTCCATGGCGGCCTGCAGCGCGCAGATCGGATCGACCTCGGTCACCTTCACCCGTGCGCCGGCGCCCTGAAGGCTGGCCGCGCAGCCCTTGCCCACGTCGCCATAGCCGCAGACCACGGCGACCTTGCCGGCCATCATCACGTCGGTGGCGCGGCGGATGCCGTCCACCAGCGATTCCTTGCAGCCGTATTTGTTGTCGAATTTCGACTTGGTGACGCTGTCGTTCACGTTGATCGCCGGGAAGGGCAGAAGCCCCTTCCGGTGCAGGTCGTAAAGCCGATGCACGCCGGTCGTCGTCTCCTCGGAGACGCCCCGGATCGCGTCGCGCTGCCGGGTGAACCAGCCGGGCGAGGCGTCCAGCCGCGTCCTGATCTGGGCGAACAGCGCCTCTTCCTCCTCGCTGGTCGGCACGTCGATCAGCCCGGTCTCGCCCGCCTCGACCCGCGCGCCCAGCAGCACATACATGGTTGCGTCGCCGCCGTCGTCCAGGATCATGTTCGCCGTGCCTTCCGGGAACTGGAAGATCTGGTCGGTATAGGACCAGTATTCCGGCAGCGTCTCGCCCTTGACGGCAAAGACCGGGATGCCGGCCTTGGCGATGGCCGCCGCCGCATGGTCCTGGGTCGAGAAGATGTTGCACGAGGCCCAGCGGACCTCGGCGCCCAAGGCCACCAGCGTCTCGATCAGCACGGCGGTCTGCACGGTCATGTGCAGGCTGCCGGCGATGCGGGCGCCCTTCAGCGGCTTCGCTTCGCCATATTCCGCGCGCAACGCCATCAGGCCGGGCATCTCGGTTTCGGCGATGTCCAGCTCCTTGCGGCCGTAATCGGCCAGGGCGATGTCTCGGATGATGGAATCGGTCATGGGGCCCTCGCGCCTTGTGCTGTTGGCGCGGCCTTAGCATTCCCGGCGCGGTCCTGCAAACCGAAGCGGTCAGCCGTTGAGCCCGGCCTTGACGAAGAAGACCTGCGGGCTGGTCTGGTCGCTGAAGCCGATCCCCGAGGCGATCACGCAGCTGGTCGCGTCCGGGCGCTCGAAGACCACCGTCCAGGTGCCCATCAGGTCCGAGCCCCACAGCGTGGTGCCCTGGCTGCCGCTGGCGATTCTGGTCTCGCCGAAATCGTGGCGCAGGGTCGCCTCGATCGCGGCCTTGCGGTCGCACCAGGGCTGGTCGTCCACCGCCTCGTCGGACAGCGGCAGGGTGCGGGCCAGCTCGCGCACGGCGCGCGGGTCCATGCCGGCGACCGCGGACCAGCCGCGCGGATTGGCGGCATTCTCCTCGCGGGTCTGGATCGCGGCCTGCGCGGACAGGGCCGGCAGGGCCAGAAGCCCCGCCAGAAGCACGGGCGCGATGCGGGGGATCAGGGTCGTTTTCATCGCCTCAACCTTTCGCTTGCGCAGGTGACGAGGGAAAACCGCCGTGGTTCGCGAAAGGTTCCGATCCGACCGCGAATGTGAGCGGTAGCAGCTTTCGCTGGAATGGCTTAGAAGGACCGGAACCAAGGCCGGGCGAAGGGGGAAGGCAGCATGGCGATCCTGTTGGCGGATGTGGGCGGCACCAATGCGCGGATGGCGCTGGCGCGGGACGGCGCGCTTGCGACCGGGACCATCACCCGGTTTCGCGGCGACGACCATGCCAGCTTCGACGAGGTGGTGACGAGGTTCCTGGCCCAGCAGGGCAGCCCGCAGATCGAGGCGGTCTGCGTCGCCGTCGCCGGCCCGGTCTGGGGCGACGAGGCGCGGCTGACCAATCGCGACTGGACCTTTTCCGAGGCGCGGCTTTGCGCGCTGTCCGGCGCCCCGCGCGCCCGGCTGATCAACGACCTGATCGCGCTGGGCTATGCCACGCCGGCGCTGGACGGCGAGGCGGCGGGTTTCCTGCGCGCGGCGCCCCAGGGCGCGCTGTCGAACGGCCAGCGGCTGGTGGTGAATGCCGGCACCGGCTTCAACGTCTGCGCGGTCAAGGTCCTGCCGGACGGCGGCATCGCCTGCCTGGAGGCCGAAGAGGGCCATACCCGCCTGCCGCTTTCGGTGGCCGCTCCGCTGGCCGAGGCGCTGGGCGAGCCCGGCCGCGCCATCGATTCGGTCGAGGAGCTTTTCGCCGGCCGCGGTCTTGCCCGGCTGCACGCATTGCGCATGGGCGGCGCCCAGGGCCGGGCGGAAGCCGTGGTCGCGGCCGCCGCCGAAGGCGATGGCGCGGCCGAGGAAACGCTGGCGCTCTATGCCCGGCTGTTCGGACTGTTCTGCCGCGAACTTGCCTTGCGATTCATGCCGATGGACGGGATGTTCCTGGCCGGCAGCGTGGCGCGTTCCTGCACCGACCGCTTCGAGATCTTCGAGGCGGCCTTCCTGTCCGACCCGCTGATGGCGCGGATTCCGCAGGCGGTTCCGGTCGGGGTGATCCGGGACGACATGGCCGCGCTGCATGGCTGTCTGGCCGCAATCCGCTGAAAAATGCCCGGATTCGGGCGGGGATGCTGGATTTTGTTAACGCGGCCTGCAATGCTTTCGGCAAAACCGCCAGAAGCAGGGCAGTCAGGCAATGAAAAGCTGGATCAAGGCAGGAACGGCTGCCGCAATCATGCTGGGAACCGGCGCGGGCATGGTCTGGGCGCAATCCTCGGCCTCGCCCTCCTCCTCGCCCTTCTCGGGCTGGTTCGGCGGCGGCGACCGCAATGACCGCTCGCCCGTCGATCTGGATTTTCAGGTGCATGGCGGCGACGACGCCTTGCTTCCGGCGATCCGGCAGACCTCGCTTCTGGTCAGCGCCCAGGACGAGGGGCGGGTGACCGGGCAGGACATGCTGGCCGCGGCGCGCGGCGATTACGCCCGCATCCTGGGCGTGCTCTACGATCAGGGCTATTACTCGGGCATCATCGACATCACCCTGGACGGGGTCGAGGCGGCCAGCATCGCGCCGCTCGATGCGCCCAGAGAGGTGCGCAAGGTGGTGGTCTCGGTCCAGCCGGGACCGCGCTTCGGCTACAGCCGGGCCGAGATCGCGCCGGTGGCGCCGGGGACCGAGCTGCCGCGCGACTATCGCCGGGGCGAGATCGCCCGCACCGGCGACATGAAGAATGCCGCAACCGCTGGCGTCGCCGGCTGGCGCGATGTCGGCCATGCCAAGGCCGAGGTGGCCGATACCCAGATCATCGCCGATCACGCCACCAACCTGATCGACAGCCGCATCCGCCTGGCGCCGGGCCCCGAGCTGCGCTTCGGCCAGCTGACCATCCGCGGCTATCAGCGCATGGACCCGCGCCGGCTGCGCAAGATCGCCGGCTTCCCCGAGGGCGAGCGTTTCGACCCCGAGAAGCTTGAGGATGTGAGGAAGCGCCTGCGCCGCTCGGGCGTGTTCTCGGCCATCACCCTGACCGAGGCGGATTACATCGGCCCCGGCAACACGCTGGACGTGGACCTGCTGGTGGTCGAGCAGAAGCTGCGCCGGCTGGGCGCCGGCTTCGAATATTCCAGCACCGACGGGCTGTCGCTGACCGGCTACTGGATCAACCGCAACCTGTTCCGCGGCGGCGAGCGGCTGCGCGTCGATGCCAGCGTCTCGGATATCGGCGGCGATACCGGGCGCGACTACAGCCTGGGGCTGCGCATCGACCGGCCCGCCACCATCACCGCCGACACCACCGGCTATGTGCTGGCCAAGGTCGAAAGCCTGCAGGAAGAGGATTACGACCTCAAGTCCGGCACCTTCGGCCTGGGCTTCACCTGGATCCCCAGCGACGAGCTGACCGCCGACATCGCCCTGCAATACCGGGCGCTGAGGGTGGACGACGACAGCGGCCGCACCGATTTCCGGCTTTTCGCGCTGCCTGCCTCGGTCATCTGGGACAAGCGGGACGAGCCGAACGACGCCAAGCGCGGCTATTGGCTGTCGGGCGGCATCACCCCCTTCGTCGGCCTGCAGGAGGAAACCGGCTCGGGCGCGCAGATCCTGGCCGAGGGCCGGGCCTATTACAGCTTCGGCCGCGATGACCGCTTCACCCTGGCGGGCCGCGCGCGGCTGGGCACCGTGGTCGGCCCCGAGATCGAGGAAACGCCGCGCGACTATCTGTTCTGGTCCGGCGGCGGCGGCACGGTGCGCGGGCATTCCTATGAATCGCTGGGCGTCGAGGCGATCCAGGGCCCGGAGGGCCCGGTGCGCACCGGCGGCATGTCCATCGCCACCCTGACCGCCGAGGCCCGCATCCAGGTCCGCGAGCGCATCGGGCTGGCGGTCTTTGCCGATGCCGGCCGGGTCTGGGAGGACAGCGCCTGGTCCGGCGCCAGCGGCTGGCAGGCCGGGGCCGGGGCGGGCATCCGCTATCGCACCCCGGTCGGACCGTTGCGCTTCGACATCGCCACGCCGGTCGGCGGCGGCGATGGCGACGGGGGCGGGGTGCAGCTCTATATCGGTCTGGGGCAGGCGTTCTGATGCGTGATCTGGCTTATCGACTCATCCTTGCCTTCTGCCTTGTGCTGGCCGCGCCCCTGGCCGCGCTGGCGCAGGATACCGCCGCCGAGATCTCGCAGGAGGTCGAGGACGACCGCGGTTTCATCACCCGCTTTCTCGAGGAAAAGCTGTCGGGCGCCGGCCGGCAGGTGGTGATCGAGGGCTTTCGCGGCGCGCTGTCCTCGCGCGCCACCTTCGACCGCATGACCATCGCCGACGACGACGGCGTCTGGATCACCCTGGAAAACGGCGCCATGCAATGGACCCGCTCGGCGCTGCTGGCCCGCCGGGTCGAGATCAACGAGCTTTCGGCCGAGCGCATCATCCTGCCGCGCCTGCCCGGCACCGGCGAAAGCGCGCCGCAGGCCGAGGCGCGGGAATTTTCCCTGCCGCAGCTGCCGGTGGGGGTGAACATCGCCCGCATCGCCGTCGGCCGGGTCGAGCTTGGCCAGCCGGTGATCGGGCAGGAGGCGGTGATCTCCATCGACGGCTCGATGAACCTTTCGGGCGGCGAGGGCGAGACCAGGCTGACGATCAACCGCGTGGATGGGCCGCGCGGCGAATTCGCGCTGGATGCGGGCTTTTCCAACGAGACCCGGGTGCTGCGCTTCGATCTCAAGCTGGACGAGGATCGCAACGGGCTGTTCGCGAATGCGGTCAAGCTGCACGACCGCCCCGCGGTGCGGGCCGAGATCACCGGCGAAGGGCCGATGTCGGATTTCGCCGCCGATATCCAGCTGGCGACCGACGGCCAGCCGCGCGTGACCGGCACCGTCTCGGTCGATGCGGAAGAGCGCGACGGCGCTGCCGGCACCGCCTTCCGCGCCGAGCTGGGCGGCGATGTGGCCGCGCTGGCGCCGCCGCAGCATCGCGCCTTTTTCGGCACGCAGTCCCAGCTGGTGGCCGAGGGCTGGCGCGGGCAGGACGGGCGGCTGGTGGTTCCGACGCTGCGGCTGGCGACCGAGGCGCTGCGGCTGGACGGCAACCTGGCCACCACCAGCCGCGGCGCGCCGGAAAGCGCGCATCTGACGCTGCTGCTGGGCGAGGATGCGGGGGCTGCGCAACTGCCGGTGCGGCTGCCCTGGGCCGACAGGCCGACCACCGTGCGCTCGGGCAGCCTGCGGCTGGATTACGACGCGGCGCAGGGCTCGGGCTGGGTGCTCAAGGGCGTGGTGGGCGACATTTCCCGCGACGACATCGCGCTGTCCGAGCTGCGGATGGACGGGCGCGGCCGCATCGCGCTGACCCCCGAGCAGGCGCTGGAGGAGGTGCGCGGCTGGATCGCCTTCGGCATGGACGACCTGGCGCCGGCCGATCCCGGACTGGCGCAGGCGCTGGGTGACACGCTGAACGGCGGCCTCAACTTCGCCTTCACCCCCGGCAATGCGCTGCGGCTCTGGGGCATGAACATCAACGGCGAGGATTTCGGCTTCAGGGGCGAGACGACCGTCTCGGGCCTGCGGACCGGCATCACCCTGTCGGGCGACATCACCGCGCAGCACCGCAATGTCGGGCGCTTCTCGACCCTGGCCGGGCGCGAGCTGGGCGGCACCGCCGACGCGCATATCAAGGGCCGCTACGCGCTGCTGGGCAAGGGATTCGACGTCGAGGCAGAGGTGCTGGGCAACGACATCCGCATCGGGCAGGAGCACGCCGACCGCATGCTGGCCGGCCAGTCGCGCATCGAGCTGAGCGCCCGGCGCGACACTGCGGGCATCAACCTGCGCAAGCTGACGGTGAACGCCCGGAACCTGACGGCCGAGGCGCAGGGCCGGCTGGACAGCTTTTCCAGCACCCTGACCGCGACCATCGCCATGCCCGACCTGTCGGTCGCGGACCCGGACATGGCGGGCAGCGTCCGCACCGAGGCCCGCGTCACCGGCGCTGCCGGCACGCGCAAGATCACCCTGACCGGCAAGGCGCAGGACCTCGTCACCGGCATCGCCGAGCTCGACGGCGCGCTGAAGGGCGAAACCGACCTGCTGGTCGAGGCCGCCGAGACGCAGGGCAGCTTCGAGGTGCAGACCTTGCGGCTGACCAACCCGCAGCTGGATGCCCAGGGCCGGGGCAATTTCGCGCAGGGCGCGATGGATGCGACGCTGAACCTGTCGATGCCCGACCTCGCGGTGCTGGGGCGCGGCTTCTCGGGCGGGCTGACCGCCGAGGCGACGGCGGTGGAACAGGACGGCGCCCGCCGGATCGAGCTGACCGGGCGCGGCACCGACCTGCGCTTCGGCCAGCAGGACGTGGACGGGGCGCTGACCGGCGTGACCGATCTGCGGCTCTCGGCCGAGCAGCGCGGCGACGAGATCACCGTGCACGGTTTCAACCTGACCAACCAGCAGATGCTGGCGACCGCGCAGGGCCGCATCGCGCCCACCGGCACCGACATGGAGGGCCGGGTCGAGATTCGCTCTCTGGCCAGTTTCGGCCGCGGCTGGCGCGGTGCGCTGAACGCGCAGGGCAGCTTCAAGGACGACGGTTCGGGCGCGCGGCGGCTGGACGTGACCGGCACCGGCACCGACCTCTCCTTTGGCCAGGCGCAGGTCGATGGCGCGCTGGCCGGCGAAACCCGGCTGGCCCTGCACGGCGTCGAGCGGGACGGGGTGTTTTCCATCGAGACCGCGACGGTCGACAACCCGCGCCTGAACCTGGGCGCCGAGGGCCGCGTCGGCCAGGGCGCCACCGACCTGACCGCGACCCTGCGCGCCGACGACCTGCGCTTTCTGGGCCGCGGCTTCCGGGGCGCGGTCAATGCCTCGGGCCATGTCCAGGACCAGCAGGGCGGCGGGCGGCAGATCACCGCCAGCGGCGCGGCGCGCGGCCTGGGCATCGGCAACCCGCAGGCCGATGCCGTGCTGGCGGGGGAAACCAGCTTCGACCTTGCCGCCGCGCAGCGCCCGGACGGCAGCCTGACCGTCAGCCGGCTGCGCGCCGGCAACGGCCAGTTCAGCATCACCGGCGACGGCAACCCGACCGAGGGGCTGAACCTCGATGCCCGGCTGAACGACCTGGGCCTGCTGGTGCAGGGCTTTCCCGGGCCGGCCACCGTTGCCGGCACTGTCCGCAATACCGGCCGCGCCTATGACGTGAACCTGACCGCGACCGGGCCGGGCAATACCCAGGCAAGGGTGACCGGCACGGCGGCGACGGATCTTTCGACCGCCGATATCGCGGTCAGCGGCAGCAGCAACGCCGCCGCGGCGAACTCCTTCCTGCGCACCCGCTCGATCGAGGGGCCGCTGAGCTTCGACCTGCGCCTGAACGGCCGGCCGGCGCTGGAATCGCTGTCGGGCCGGGTGGCGCTGACGAATGGCCGGCTGGCCGAGCCGCGCTTCGGCCTGGCGGTCGGCAGCCTGAACGCCAATGCCGATTTCAACGGCGGGCGCATCACCGTCGATCTGCGCGGCGCGGTCGAGGCCGGCGGCATCATCACCGTCAGCGGCCCGGTCAATCTGGTCGGCGACCGGCAGATGAACCTGGACGTGCGGCTGTCCGACGTGGTGCTGCGCGACCCGAATCTTTACCAGACGCTGGTGAACGGCGCGATCAACGTCGCCGGCACGGTGGGGCAGGGGCCGATGGTCTCGGGCCGCATCGATGTCGGCCATACCGAATTGCGCATCCCCTCGACCGGGCTGGGCGGCGCCAAGGCGATCCCGGACATCATCCACCGTTCCGAACGCCCGCCGCAGCGCCAGACCCGCGCCAAGGCCGGGCTGCTGGAATATCCCAGCGAAGCCTCGCGCCAGGCCGGCATGGCCGCGCCGCCGGCGACGCCGCCGGCCAATCCGGCGCGCTTCGACCTGCTGATCTCGGCCCCCTCGCAGGTCTTTGTCCGCGGCCGCGGCGTCGATGCCGAACTGGGCGGCGAGCTGCGCCTGACCGGCAATGCCCGCCAGCCCATCCCCATCGGCCAGCTGGAGCTGATCCGCGGCCGCGTCGACCTGCTGGGCAAGCGGTTCGACATGACCGAGGGGCTGATCGAGCTGCAGGGCAGCCTGATCCCGGTGATCCGGCTGGTGGCCGAGACGGTGCAGGACGGCATCACCACCCGCATCATCATCGACGGCGAGGCGCAGGATCCCGAGATCACCTTCGAATCCTCGCCCGACATGCCGCAGGAAGAGGTGCTGTCGCAGCTGCTGTTCGGGCGCGGCCTCGACAATATCAGCGCCCTGCAGGCCGCGCAGCTGGCCAGCGCCGTGGCGACCCTGGCCGGCCGTGGCGGCGAGGGGATCGTCGGGCGGCTGCGCGCCTCGACCGGGCTCGACGACCTGGACCTGGCGACGGACGATCAGGGCAATGTCTCGGTCCGGGCGGGCAAGTATCTCTCTGAAAATCTCTATACCGACGTGCAGGTCGGCGGCGACGGCAAGACCAAGCTGAACCTGAACCTTGACATCTCGCAGACCCTGACCGCCCGCGGCTCGGTGGACAGCGAAGGCGAAAGCACCATCGGCCTGTTCTACGAGCGCGACTACTGATGCCTGTTCCGCAGGCCGCAGCGATGGACCCCGCCCGCAGCCGCGCGGCGGGGTCTTGAATAACTGCGGCGAGTTTATTAGCTAGCTAATGAAATTTGCCCCAGGACATTCCATGCCAGACCGTTCCTTCACCCTTTTGGAATCGCTGATCGCCCTGACCCAGACGCTGCGCTCGGCCTTCGAGAGCCGCGTCGAACAACACGGGCTGACCTTTGCCCGCGCCCGGCTCCTGACCACCATCGGCCGGAACGAGGGCGCGAGCCAGGCCGAGCTTGCCGCCATCCTCGGCATCGAGACGCCGACGCTGAAGCGCCTGCTGGACGCGCTGGAGGATCAGGGCCTGGCCGAACGCCGCCCGATCCCCGAGGACGGCCGCAAGCACGCCATCTTCCTGACCGAGGCGGCGCGCATCGAGCCGCTGCTGGGCTTCCGTGCCGAGGTCGATGCCGCGCTGGCCGAGGGCATCCCGCCCGAGGATCTGGCGGCGACGCGCCGCACGCTGGCGCAGATGGCGCTGAATGCGGAAAAGCTGAGGCAGGCATGAGCCAGCCCGCCGCCGACCCTGCCCCGGCCGCGCCCGCGCCGCCGCCCTTCGTGCCGATGTCCTGGCCGGCCACGCTGGGCTATATCGGCGCCTCGGTGACCATCGGCCTGACGCAGGGTCTGGCGCAGGGCTTCGTCAGCACCAACATCCCGCAGATCGCCGGCGACCTGGGCGCCACCACCACACAGGCGAGCTGGCTGATGGCGGCCTTCATGATCCCGCGCGCCTCGATGCCGATCCTGCTGATCAAGATCCGCACCCAGTTCGGCCTGCGCCGCTTTGCCGAGGTGGCGATCCTGGTCTATCTGGCGGTCTCGCTGGCGGCCTTCGCCATCTCGGACCTGCGCTCGGCGGTGACGGTGCAGTTCTTCGCCGGCATGGCCTCGGCGCCGCTGTCGACGCTGGCCTTCATGTATATGCTGGAACCGCTGCCGCCGGCCTGGAAGATGCGGCTGGGCCTGCCGATGGTGCTGGCCATGGTCGCCGCCGGGCCGATGCTGGCGCGGGTGATCTCGCCCGCTTTGATGGGCGATCACGGCTGGGACGGGCTGCATGTCATGGCGCTTGGCATGGCGGCGGTCTCGCTGGGGCTGGTCTATGCCCTGCCGCTGGCCTCGCAGCCGCGCGTCAAGGTGATCGCCGCGATGGACCTGGTCAGCTGGCTGCTGATCGCCACTGGTTTCGGCGGGCTGACGGTGGCCTTCGTCATGGGCTCGATCTACTGGTGGACCGATGTCGCCTGGCTGGGCTGGGTGCTGGCGCTGGCCATCGTGGCGCTGACGCTGGCCGTGGTGATCGAGCTGCACCGCAAGGCGCCGCTTCTGGACATCCGCTGGCTGGCCAGCCCGGCCATGCTGCACCTGACGGCGACGCTGCTGATCTTCCGGCTGGTGCTGTCCGAGCAGAGCTCGGGCGCGCCGCGCATGTTCCAGGTGCTGGGCGTGACGCAGGACCAGCTGGTGCCGCTTTTCGCGCTGATCTCGGCCGCGACGGTGCTGGGCGGGCTGGCGCTGATCCCCTTCATGAAGCCCGAGCGCGTGCCGCTGTTCCACATCATCGCGCTGGCGCTGATCGCCGCCGGCGCCTTCATGGACAGCCATGCCACCATCGACACCCGGCCGGCGCAGATGATGCTGAGCCAGGCGATGATCGCCTTTGCCGGCTCGCTCTTCTTGGCGCCGGCGATGATGCGCGGGCTGCTTTCGGCCCTGGCGCGCGGGCCGAACTACATCCTGTCCTTCGTGATCGTCTTTCTGTCCACGCAATCGCTGGGCGGGGCCGTGGGGTCCGGCCTGTTCTCGACCCTCATCAATCACCGTCAGGCCCTGCACCTGCAGGTGCTGCGCGAGGAGCTGACCGCCGCCGACCCGCTGACCGCGGCCGAGATCGCGCAGCGCAGCATGGCGCTGGCGCCGCAGATCGCCGATGCCGCGCAGCGCCAGGCGCAGGCGGTGGCGCAGATCGCCCAGGACGCCGGCGCGCAGGCCTATGTCATGGCCTATAACGACGCCTATTTCCTGACCTTCCTCGTCGCGGCGGCGGCGCTTTGCGCGCTGCTCCTGCACCTGTTCCGCGACTGGCTGGTGGCGCGCCGCGCGCCGCTGCCGGCTGTCGCCCAGCCCCTTTCCGAGCCCAAGACATCATGACCAGAAACCACCTTGTCCCGACCTTGATCGCCCTTGCCGCCGGCCTGGCCGGCCTGCTGATCGTGCTTTACGCTTGGCACCTGCCGCCGTTTCGCCCGGCGCATCCCCAGACCGAGAACGCCTATATCCGCGGCCAGCTGACCACCATCGCGCCGCAGCTTTCGGGCTATGTGGCGGCGGTCGAGGTGCGGGACTTCCAGCCGGTGACCCGGGGCCAGGTCATCGCCCGGCTCGACGACCGGCAGTATCGCCAGAAGCTGGCCCAGGCCCAGGCCAGCCTGCAAGGCGCCGAGGCGGCGCTGAAGATCCAGGAGCAGAGCGTCCAATCCGCCCGCGCCAGCCAGCAATCGGCCGAGGCGGCGCTTTCCGCGGCGCAGGCGGCCCGGGACACGGCGGCATCGACCTGGGACCGGGCGCAGGCCCTGCAATCGCGCGGCGTGACCGCGCAAAGCTCGGCCGACCAGACCGAGCTGGCGCTGCGTCAGGCCGAAGCGGCCGTCACCCAGGCCGAAAGCGCCATCGCGGTCGCGCGCGAGAACGTCGCCGGCGCCGAGGTCGGGCTGGCCGCGAAACGCGCCGAGATCGCCTCGGCCAGGGCGGCGGTGGAACTGGCGCAGATCGATCTGGACAACACGGTGATCCGCGCGCCCTCGGACGGGCGGCTGGGTCAGGTCGGGGTGCGGCTGGGCCAGTATGTGACCGCCGGCACCGCGCTGGTCAGCCATGTCGGCCCCGAGGTCTGGGTCATCGCCAATTTCCGCGAGACCGAGCTGCATGGCATGCGCGTCGGCGACCGTGCCACCTTCACCGTGGACGCGATGCGGCATCGCAGCTTCACCGGCCGCATCGAGGCGTTCTCGCCGGCCACGGCCTCCGAGTTCAGCCTGCTGTCCGCGTCAAACGCCACCGGCAATTTCACCAAGGTGGCGCAGCGCCTGCCGGTGCGCATCAGCATCGACCCGGGGCAGGAGATGGCGCATTATCTGGAGCCCGGCCTGTCGGTGGTGGTCACCGTGGACGAGGGCTCGGCCGCGCAGGAGCACTCTGCCAGCGCGGCGCCGCTGATCATGGGTCATGCGGGATAGGGGCGGCCCGGCCTGCCCGCCTCCCGCTCAATCGGCCAGGCAGAACTGGATCTCGATGGTCTGGCGGTCCTCGCCGGCCCCTGTCCAGTCGTGATAGACCTCGCGGCTTTCGCCCGTCAGCGTCCGGCCGGATTCACGGATCGCCGCCAGAAGCGGGGCGTAGCCTTCGCCGAACAGGGTCGCCAGCGGCCCGGCATGGATCACGCTGGCCACGGGGACGGCCGGCAGATGGCAAAGCCCGGCCGCGCCGTTCTCCCGCCCTGCCCAGATGACGGGGCGGCAGATCGACCAGTCGAAGAGGGTTTCGCCATCCTTCGGCAGGCCGCGAGAGATGAAGTGCCAGGGCCCGCCGGCCTGCAATCCCTGCCGTTCCCTCTGCTGCTCGATCTCGGGCGCCAGCGCGGCGGCGGCCTGGCCGATCTCGGGGATGCGCAGCCTGCGCTGCCGGCACAGCGCCCATATTTCGTTCGTCGTGCCAATCCGCATGATGTATCCCGTTTCGCTGCCAAGCTTTTCTAGCAAGGCCCCGGCGCACCGGCCAGAGGCATGAAAAAGGCCGGGCGCAGCGGCCCGGCCCCGATTCCGATATGCGGCCGGCCTCAGACCTCCGGCACCAGGACCTCGCGCTTTCCGACATGGTTCGCCGGGCTGACGACGCCCTGCTCTTCCATCTGCTCGACCAGCCGCGCGGCCTTGTTGTAGCCGATGGCGAGCTTCCTCTGGATGTAGGAGGTCGAGCATTTGCGGTCCTTGGCGACGATGGCGACGGCCATGTCGTAAAGTTCGGCATCGCCGCCCTCGCCGGTGCTGAGCCCCAGCACCTGGTCGATGCTGTCGGCGCGCTCCTCGTCCGGGCCCTCGACCACGCCGGACATGTAGCTGGGCGGGCCGAAGCTTTTCAGGTGGTTCACCACCTCCTCGACCTCCTCGTCGCTGACGAAAGGCCCGTGGACGCGGGTGATGCGCGAGCCGCCGGCCATGTAGAGCATGTCGCCCTGGCCCAGCAACTGCTCGGCGCCCTGCTCGCCCAGAATGGTGCGGCTGTCGATCTTGGAGGTGACCTGGAAGCTGATCCGGGTCGGGAAGTTCGCCTTGATCGTGCCGGTGATGACATCGACCGAGGGCCGCTGCGTCGCCATGATCAGGTGGATGCCCGAGGCCCGCGCCATCTGCGCAAGGCGCTGGATGCAGGCCTCGATCTCCTTGCCGGCCACCATCATCAGGTCGGCCATCTCGTCGACGATGACGACGATATAGGGGAAGGTCTCGGGCTGGAATTCCTCGGTCTCGAAGACCGGCTCGCCGGTGTCCTCGTCGAAGCCGGTCTGCACGGTGCGCTTGAACAGCTCGCCCTTGTCCAGCGCCTCGCGCACGCGGCCGTTATAGCCCTCGATGTTGCGCACACCCATCTTGGACATCTTGCGATAGCGTTCCTCCATCTCGCCCACGACCCATTTCAGGGCGACCACGGCCTTCTTGGGATCGGTGACGACGGGGGAAAGCAGATGCGGGATACCATCATAGACCGACAGTTCCAGCATCTTGGGGTCGATCATGATGAGGCGGCATTCCTCGGGCGTCAGCTTGTAGAGCAGCGACAGGATCATGGTGTTGATCGCCACCGACTTGCCCGAGCCGGTGGTCCCGGCGATCAAGAGGTGCGGCATCTTGGCCAGGTTCGCCACCACCGGCCCGCCGCCGATATCCTTGCCAAGCGCCAGCGGCAGCGGCTGGGTGCCGTCGCCATAGGCCTTGGAGGCCAGGATCTCGCGCAGCACCACCTTCTCGCGCCGGGCATTGGGCAGCTCGATGCCGATCACCGAGCGACCGGGCACGGTCGAGACGCGCGCCGACAGCGCCGACATGCTGCGCGCGATGTCGTCGGCCAGGCCGATCACCCGGCTGGCCTTCAGCCCCGGCGCCGGCTCCAACTCGTAAAGCGTGACCACCGGGCCGGGGCGGACCTCGGTGATCTGGCCCTTGACGCCGTAATCGTCCAGCACCGCTTCCAGCATGCGGGCGTTTTCCATCAGCGCCTCTTGCGACAGCTGATGACGCTCGACGGTGGTCGGCGCGGTCAGCAGCGACAGCGGCGGATGCTCGTAATGGCTGGCCGATTCGTCGAAGCGCAGCGCCGGCTGCGCCTCGGACTGCGCCTGCCGCGAGGGGGCGGGTTTCTTCGGCGGCACCACGACGCGCGGCGTTTCTGCGCCGAAGGGCGCGGCGCTGACGGGTTCGGCGAAATCCTCGTCCTCGTCCTCCTCGGCGCTCAGCGGCGGCTCGGCGCGCGCCGGGGCGGCGCGGGCGCCGGTCAGCCGCGCGGTCACCGCCGACAGCAGGCTCTTGCCTTCCGAACGGGTGCGGATGGCATCGGTGATGCGGGCGCTGATCGCGGCGTCCGAAGGCGGTTCGTCATCCTCGGCATAATGCGTCTCGGGGTCGATCAGCTCGGGCTGGGGGGCGAACTCGCGGTCCTCGGCCAAGGGGGCCGGGGCAGGGCGCAGGCCCGGCAGGCTGCGGCGCGACGCCTGCGGCAGGGCTGCGTCGCCAGAGCGGCCGGCACGCTCGCGCCGGGCCTCGGCCCGGGTCCTGATCCCGCGCGCCGCGCCCGAGGACAGCCGCGCCCCGCGATCCACCGCATGCAGCGCCAGGATGCGGGCGGTGGCCAGCCCGTCGCGCAGGAAGGTGCCGATGGCCGCCAGTTCCTTGCGGTCGAAGCCCAGCACGAAGGCCAGGAAGGCCAGGGCGCCGATGGCGGTCAGCAGCGCCAGCAGCTTGATGGCGATCGAGGCCTTCATCGGCATCGCGGACAGCATGCCGCCCATCAGCATGTCGCCCAGATGCCCGCCCAGACCGAAGCTTTGCGTCCAGTCGAGGGGCGGGGTCATCGAGGTGGCATAGATCGACACCAGCACCATGGCGATGGGCAGGAAGATGCCGCGCATCAGCCGTTCCTCGCCCCGGTGCAGCATCAGCCGCAGGCCCCAGGCCACGGCACCGACGACCAGGACCCAGGTGCCGTAGCCGGTGATCATGAACAGCGCCGAGGCGACATAGGCGCCGAAGCGGCCCAGATAGTTCTGCGCCGGCTGGTCGGTCGCCGACATGAAGCTGGGATCGTCGGGGGAATAGCTGACCAGCATCATCGCGATCAGCACGCCCAGGATGACCAGGCCTGCGCCCAGCAACTCCTTGCCGCGCCGTTCCAGCGCCGCCTGCGTGCTTTGGTCGAACAGCGGATCGCGGTGTTTCGCCTGCCAGCTCGCCATGCGTCAACCCCCTTGATACAAACAGTTTTTCAGGCGGTTCAGCGCCGCCTCGGTCTGGTCCGCCGGGGCGACCAGCGCCACGCGGATGAAATTCCGGCCGGGATTGCCGGCCTGGCCGTCGCGGGCCAGATAGGCGCCGGGCAGCACCTGGATGCCGGCCTCGGCCCAAAGCTTCCTGGCCGCCGCCTCGCCGGTGCCGACGCTTTCCGGCACCGGCAGCCACAGGAAGAAGCCGCCCGCGACCGGCTGATAGCCCGGCACATTGCCCAGCACCCGGTCGGCGATGGCGTATTTCTGCTGATAGAGCGCGCGGCTGGCCTCGACATGGCCCTCGTCACCCCAGGCCATGGCGCTGACCCGCTGCACCGGCAGGGGCAGGGGGGCGCCGGCATAGCTGCGCAGCCGCCGCATCTGCGCGATCTGTTCCTTCCCGCCCGCCGCGAAGCCCGAGCGCAGCCCCGGCAGGTTCGAGCGTTTCGACAGCGAGTTGAACATCACCACCCGGTCGGGCAGGCCCATGCGCGTCGCCACGGCAAGCGCGCCGGGCGGCGGCGCGTCGCGCCAGATCTCGGAATAGCATTCGTCGGAAAACACCAGGAAATCGTGCTTCTCCGCCAGCGCGATCAGCTCTTCGAGGTAGTCTTCGGAGGCGATGCTGCCCTGCGGATTGGCGGGCGAGCACAGATAGGCCACGGTGGCGCGGTCCAGCACCGCGGCGGGCAGGTCGGCAAAGCGCGGCAGGTGGCCGGTTTCCGGCGTGGCGGGCACGAAGACGGGCTCGGCGCCCACGGCGGCGGCGGCCACGGCATAGACCTGATAGAACGGGTTCGGGACCAGGATTGCGGGCTTCTGGCCGTTCTTGCGCTCGGGCGCCAGCGCCAGGGCGGCGTTGAACAGCCCCTCGCGCGTGCCGTTCAGCGCCATGATGCGCTCGGGCGCCACATCCAGCCCGTGGCGCCGCTTCAGCCAGCCCGAGATCGCGGCCAGCAGTTCGGCCGTGCCCTCGTTCGCGGGGTATCTGCCGAAATCGGCGATGCTTTCGGCCATGACCGGCCCGACGAAATCCGGCAGCGCGTGGCGCGGTTCGCCAATGGTCAGGATCAGGGGATCGCCCCCGGGCTCAATGCCCGCGAGCAGTTTCCGCAGGCGCGGAAACGCGTAATCCGGCAGGTTCGAGAACCGCTCGGGAATTGCCATGACTGCCTCTCGTTCGGGGTCGTCGCGCCCCGTTTCGTCGCAAGATTACCGGCAATCCCCCCATGCGTCCAGAGTTTCGCGGGAAGATTGCGCCTGCCCGCCCCGGATTTGCCCGGAAAATCCGGGGGTCAGCGCAGGCCGGCCTCGGCCCCGGCGGCGGCGGCCAGCAGGGCGCGGTCGCCGCCCGCGCGGCCCATCAGCATGATGCCGCAGGCCGGATGGCCGGTCGGCAGGCTGATCGCCGGCAGGCCCAGCAGATTGGCGATGCGGGTGTTGCGCAGGGTCAGCAGGTTCTCGCGCGCGAAGAACTCCTCTTCGGCCAGCAGCCGGTCCACCGGCGGCGGCAGGATCGGCGCCGTGGGCAGGATCACCGCGTCGAAGCCGGCGACCAGCCGCGCCCAGTCGGCGCGCAGCCGGTCGAGCTCTTCCCAGGCGGCGACGTAATCCGCGGCCAGCACGAACTGGCCGCCCCGGAAGCGTTCCAGGATCGGCGGATACATCAGCTCGGGCGCCGCCTCGATCTGCTCGCGCCAGATGCCATAGGCCTCGGGGGCGAAAAGCAGCGGCGCCAGCACCATGGCCTCGGCCACGCAGGGCGGCGCGGCATGGGTGATGCGGGCGCCGGCGCGGGCCAGGCGGTCCACCGCATCCTCGAAACCGGCCACGGGCTCCTTGCGCGCCTCGTCGAAGGGCACGCCGTCCAGCACCATCAGCCGCAGGCCGCGCGGGCCGGCCCCGGCCAGGTCGGGCGCGGGCTCGCCGCGCAGCACGGCGAAAAGCTCGGCGCAATCCTCGACCGTGCGGGCGATGGGGCCGGCCACGTCGAAGCGGCGGCACAGCGGCACGATGCCCTCGCCGCTGACGGCGCCCTGCGTGGGCTTGAAGCCGACCAGCCCGTTCCAGGCCGCCGGCACCCGCAGAGAGCCGCCGGTATCCGAGCCGACGGCTGCCGCCGCCAGCCCCAGCGCCACCGAGACCGCCGCCCCCGCGCTTGATCCGCCCGGCGCCAGCTCCTGGTCGATGCTGTTCGGCGGGGTCGCCGTCATCGGGTTCACCCCCAGCCCGGAAAAGGCCAGTTCGGTCATATGTGTCTTGCCCAGGCAGACCAGCCCGTCCAGCGTCGCGCCGGCCAGGATGGCGGCGTCGCGCTCGGGCACCCGGCCCTCCAGCAGGCGCGAGCCCGCCTCGGTCGCGGTGCCGGCGCTGTCGATATTGTCCTTCCAGCTGATCGCCACCCCGTCCAGCAGCCCGCGCCGCAGCCCTGCGCGGGCCCGGTCATGGGCGGCGATGGCCTCGGCCCGGGCGCGTTCGGGGGTCAGCCGGGCATAGATGCGGTCGCCATAGGGGTGGCGGGCGGCTGCGTCCAGATAGGCCTCGGCCTGCCCGACCGGGCTGATGAGCCCGGCGAGGATCGCCCGGCCCTGTTCCGCCGCTGACACCTTGAGCCAATCCATGCCCATCCCCCGACAAACGTTCAAATACCAAATAAGGCACAGGCTATCCCGCCGCGCAGGCGCCCGCAATGCCGCTTGGCGGCGACGGAGACGCATGGACATTGCCTCGCCGACGGTCATATTGCGCAGCATGAAGACCGATTTCGACATCCTGATCGCGGGCGGCGGGCTGAACGGCCCGGCGCTGGCGCTGGCGCTGGCCGATGCGGGCCTGTCGGTGGCCGTGGTCGATGCCCGCCCCGCCGATGCCCGCGCCGGCGACGCTTTCGACGGCCGCGCCTATGCGCTGGCCCTGGCCTCGCAGCGGCTGCTGGCCGCGCTGGGGCTGTGGCGCGACCTGGCCGACAAGGCGCAGGAGATCCGCAAGGTCGAGGCCACGCAGGGCGTGCCGGGCGAAGGCGCCGGTCCCTTCGGCCTGCATTTCGACGGCGCCGAGATGGAGGAGGGCCGGCTGGGCTACATGCTCGAGGACCGGTTCCTTTACCGCGCGCTGCTGGCCGGGATGCAGGACCGGGTCGCGCATCTGCCGGGCCTTTCGGTCATCGGGCAGCAGCCCGACGGCCCGGCCATCCGCGCCACGCTGTCGGACGGCCGCGTGCTGCGCGCGGCGCTGCTGGTCGGGGCCGACGGGCGGCAGTCGGGCGTGGCGGCGCGGGCCGGAATCCGGCGCATCGGCCATGATTACGGCCAGATCGCGCTGGTCGCGGCGGTCGATCACGACTTGCCGCATCACGGCACCGCGCATCAGTATTTCATGCCCACCGGGCCGCTGGCGATCCTGCCGCTGCCGGGCAATCGCAGCTCGATCGTCTGGTCCGAGGCCGAGGCCCAGGCCCGCGCCGTCATCGAACTGCCGGACCCGGACTTCCTGGCCGTCCTGCGCCCGCGCTTCGGCGATTTCCTGGGCGAAATCCGGCTGGCCGGCCCGCGATTCTCCTATCCGCTGAACCTGACGCTGGCCGAGCGCTATGTCGATGCGCGCGTGGCGCTGGTCGGCGACGCGGCGCATGGCGTGCATCCCATCGCCGGGCAGGGGCTGAACCTGGGCCTGCGCGACGTGGCGGCGCTGGCCGAGGTGATCGTCGCCGCCCGCCGCCGCGGCGAGGATATCGGCGCCGCGCCGGTGCTGGCCCGCTATCAGGACTGGCGCCGCCCGGACGCGACGGCGCTGGCCCTTGGCATGGACGGGGTGAACACGCTGTTTTCCAATGCCAATCCGCTGCTGCGCGCCGCGCGCGAGATCGGCATGGGCCTGGTCGATGCCATTCCGCCGCTGCGGCGCGGCTTCATGCGGCAGGCGGCGGGGCTGGGCCTTGATCCGATGCCGCGGCTGCTGACCGGGCGACGGCTGTGACGGAACGCTCACGCCGCCGTCAGCGTTGAGGCGCCGCGCATCCAGCGAACGTGATGTGCAAGACATCGAAGGATCGGTATCATCCAGCCCATGAAACTGAAAACGCTCGCCCTCGCCCCCGTCCTGTGTCTGGCCATGGCCTTTCCCGCCCTGGCCGAGAAGATCCCGCTGAACGAGATCTCGCGCTATCTCAACGGCCTGAAGACCGCCAAGGCGGATTTCACCCAGGTGAATGCCGACGGCTCGATCTCGACCGGGGTGCTTTACATCCACCGCCCGAACCGGGTGCGCTTCGAATACAAGGGCGACCGGACGCTGGTGCTGGCCTCGGCCGGGCAGGTCGCGGTGTTCGACGGCAAGACGCGCGGCGGCCCGCAGCAATATCCGCTGTCCAAGACGCCGCTGTCGCTGATCCTGGCGCCGAACATCAACCTGGGCCAGGCGCGGATGGTCACCGGCTATGCCGAGAAGAAGAACACCACCGTCGTCACCGCGCAGGACCCGCAGCATCCGGAATACGGCAATATCCAGATGGTCTTCACCGCCAATCCGACGCAGCTGCGGCAATGGGTGGTGACCGACGACACCGGCAAGCGCACCACCGTCATCCTGGGCGACATGCAGACCGGGGTCAGCTTCGCGCCCTCGACCTTCGCCATCGAGAACGAGATCGCCCGCCGCCGCTGAAGACCGCGGCGGGCCGGCATGAATTGGTGGCGGCCTTGCGGCCCCGTTCTCCTGCGCCGCGCCCGTGGAACGGCCGGCATGGGTATTTGAGAAACAGAGAAACCGAGCGCGGGGCTTCGGTCTTTCACCGTTTCCCAAATACTCCTATGCGGCCGCGCTACGGCGGCTCAGCGGCAGGAGGCGAGCTGCATCCGGTAAAGCTCGGACCGGGTCTGAACCTTGCCGGCCACGTTCACCAGCCAGGGCTTGGAATTGTGCGATCCCTTGGCGAAGCCGCTGCGGCCTTCGTGATAGGCCAGGTATTGCGCGCCGGCATCCCATTTCGAGATGCCCAGCATCCGCGCCGAATCGTTCATGTACCAGCCCATGAAATCGGTGGCGTCCTTGATGTTGTCGCGCCGGGCGCGGCGGTTGCCGGTCTGCTTGCGGTAATCGTCCCAGGTGCTGTCCAGCGCCTGGCTGTAGCCATAGGCCGAGCTCTGCCGCCCGATCGGGATGATCCCCAGCGCATATTGATGCGGGGTCCGGGCATCGCCGATGAATTTCGATTCCTGGTGAATCGTCGCCATCTGGACGTGGACGGGGATGCCCCAGCGCCGCTCTGTCGCCTTCATCGCGCGCATATAGGCGGGCCGTTCCGCCGCCAGGGCGCAGGCGTTTTCCAGATTGCGCGGTGCCTTGTAGTTCCCGCCTCCTCCGCAAGAGGCCACCAGCCCGACGATGGCGAGCTTGAGAAACCTGTTCATACTGCCCTCATGTTTTTGCGGGCAGGATAAGCGAAATTTCCGGGGTCGCGCAAATGACAAAGCCTCGACCCGACCTAGCTAGGCAGGACCGAGACCGATTTCACGACCGCATGGCAGGCGGTGCCCGGCTGCAATTCCAGTGCCTTGACCGAGCGCGGCGTGACTTGCGCAAGCATCCGCTCATCGCCCAGGGCCAGCTGCACCAGCCCGCCCTCGATCCGCGTCACCGCGACCGGCAGCACGTTCAGGGCCGAGAGGCCCAGCGGCGCCTCGCGCGCCAGGATCACCTCATGCGCGAGGATTCGCAGCCGTAGCACCCGCCCGGGGGGCAGATCCAGTTCCGGCAACAGCATCGGCCCCCCGGCGGTGGCGACCCTTGTCATGCCGTCGGGCTCGCGCCCCTCGACCGTGGCGCGGATGAGCGCGCCGGCCTCGCGCGCGCCGAGTTGCGGGGCCAGCGCCGGATCGGCCAGGATCTCGGTCAGCGGGCCGGAATGGGTGACGCGACCCTGCCGCATCAGCACCACCGTCGTCGCCAGCCGCAGCACTTCGGGGACCGAATGGCTGACATAGAGGATCGGCAATCGGATCTCGTCCCGCAGGCGTTCCAGCCAGGGCATGATCTCGGCCTTGCGGGCCTCGTCCAGCGCCGCCAGCGGCTCGTCCATCACCAAAAGCGCCGGGTCCGACAGCAGCGCCCGGCCGATGGCGACGCGCTGGCGCTCGCCGCCCGACAACGTGCCGGGGCGGCGCGCCAGCAGCGGCGCCAGCGCCAGCATCTCGACGATGCGGTCGAAATCCCGCGCCGCGCCGCGCCGCCAGCGCGAGGGATAGCGCAGGTTCGCCGCCACCGTCATATGCGGAAACAGCCGCGCGTCCTGGAACACGCAGCCGATGCGCCGCGCCTGAGGCGGCAGATTGGTCCTACTGTCGCACAGCACCCGCCCGTTCAGCGCGATCCGGCCGTGGTCGGGGCGCAAGAGCCCGGCGATGGCGTTGATCGCCGTGCTTTTCCCGCAGCCCGAGGGGCCGAACAGCGCCGTCACGCCGCCCGGCGCCTCGAAGGCGACATCCAGCGCCAGGCCGGGAAAGCGGTGGCGAAAGGCGACTGCCAGCATCAGCGCCGCCCCGATATGCGCGCCGACATGCGCCATGCCAGCCATTCCGAGACCAGCACCGCCGCCATGGCGATCACCACCGAGACCAGCACCAGCCGCAGCGCCGCCGCATCGCCCGAGGGCACCTGCAGCAGCGCATAGATGGCCGAGGGCAGCGTCTGGGTCTGGCCGGGAATGTTCGAGACGAAGGTGATGGTGGCGCCGAACTCGCCCATCGCCTTGGCGAAGCCCAGCGTGGCGCCGGCCAGGATGGCGGGCAGGATCAGGGGCAGGGTCACGGTCAGGAAGATCCAGGCCCGCGGCGCGCCCAGGGTGGCGGCGGCCTGTTCCAGCCTGGGGTCCACCGCCTCGAAGCCCAGCCGGATGGCGCGCACCATCAGCGGAAAGCCCATGATGCCGCAGGCCAGCGCCGCGCCGGTCCAGCGAAAGGCGAAGACGATGCCCAAGGGCTTCAGCAGGCTGCCCACCGGCCCCTGCGTGCCGAAGGTGACCAGCAGCAGGTAGCCGGTGACGACCGGCGGCAGGATCAGCGGCAGATGCACGAGGCCGCTCAGCAGCCCGTGCCCGGGAAACCGCCGTCGCGCCAGAAGCCAGGCGATGGCGACGGCAAAGGGTAGGCTGGCGAGCGTGGCGACGCAGGCCACCCGCAGGGACAGGCGCACGGCCTGCCATTCCTGAGGGCCAAGCCAGTCGGTGGGGATCATTGCGTGACGGTGAAGCCTTGAGATTCAAAGATCGACTTTGCCGGCTCCTGCGACAGGCTGTCAAGGAAGGCGGCGGCCTGCGGCGTGTCGGCGGCCCTGGTCACGGCGCCGGGATAGGTGATCTTGTCATGGCTGTCGGCCGGGAAGGTGGCGACCACGCCCACGCCCGGCTCGGCCACGGCGTCGCTTCCGTAGACGATGCCCAGGGGCGCCTCTCCGGTGGCGACCAGCTTCAGCGCGGCGCGGACGTTGTCGGCCTGCGCGACCTGGCTTTCCACCTGATCCCAGAGGCCCAGCGAGGTCAGCGCCGCCTTGCCGTATTGCCCGGCGGGCACGGAATCGACCAGCGCCATGGCCAGCTTGCCGTCGCCCAGCAGGGCGGGCAGCTCGGTCACCGGCGCCTCGGCCGGCTTGCCGGTTCCGACCAGCACCAGCGTATTGCCCAAGAGATCCTTGCGCGTGGCCGGGTCGATGTCGCCCGATTCCTGCACCGCGTCCATCCAGTCCGTCGAGGCCGAGATGAACAGGTCGGCCGGCGCCCCCTCCTGGATCTGCTTGGCCAGCTGAGAGCTGCCGGCATAGGAGATGGCCACCGTATCGTCATGGCTTCTCTGCCAATCGGCGGCGATCTCGTCCAGCGCGTCCTTGAGGCTGGCGGCGGCGAAGATGGTGATCTCGTCGGCCTGCGCGGCGGGGGCAAGCGCGATCAGGGCGGCGGCAAGGAAAGACAGGCGCATCGGGCTGGTCCATTCGTTATGTTTCAATGGACATAACCAGGCGGCTGGCCGTCTGGCAACCGTTATTTACGCTGAAACAGATCGCTGGCCGGCGCGAAGCCGCGCCAGCTGCCCGGCGCCCTGATCGCGCAGCAGCGCCTCCAGCGCCCGGTAATCGGCCAGCACCTGCCGACCCCGTTCGGTCAGCTGGGCGCCGCCGCCCCTGGCGCCGCCACGGCTGCTGTCGACCAGGGGTGCATCGAAATGCGCATTCATCTCCTCGACCAGCGACCAGGCGCGGCGATAGCTCATCTTCATGCGCCGCCCGGCGGCCGAGATCGAGCCTTCCTCGGCAATGCCTTGCAGCAGGTCGGCCTTGCCGCGCCCGAAGGTCAGGCCGGAATCGAAATGCAGGCGGAGGCTCAGCCGGGGATCGTTCGTCATGGCCGCATCTTGCGCGGTTTCCGCAACGTTGCAAGAGGCCGGGTCTTTTCCGTTCGCTGCCGCGCGGCTACGAGTAATAAAATTCCAGCATGACCGGAGGAATCATGTCCGAGAACGAAATCGTCATCCTGTCCGGCGCGCGCACGGCCATCGGCACCTTCGGCGGCAGCCTGGCGGGCGTGCCGCCGATCCAGCTGGCCGCGACCGTGACCCGCGCCGCGATCGAGCGCGCGGGCATCGGCGCCGAGCGCATCGGCACCGTGGTCTTCGGCCATGTGCTGAACACCGAGCCGCGCGACATGTATCTGTCGCGCGTGGCGATGCTGGAGGCCGGGGTGCCGGACACCACGCCGGCGATGAACGTGAACCGGCTCTGCGGCTCGGGGGCGCAGGCCATCGTTTCGGCCGCGCAGGCACTGATGCTGGGCGATGCGGATTTTGCCGTGGCGGGCGGCGCGGAATCGATGAGCCGCGCGCCCTATGCGGTGCCCGCGGCGCGCTTCGGCGCCAAGATGGGCGACGTGCAGATGCTCGACATGATGGTCGGCGCGCTGACCTGCCCGATGGGCACCGGCCATATGGGGGTGACGGCGGAAAACGTCGCGCGCGAGCACGACATCTCGCGCCAGGCGCAGGACGATTTCGCGCTGGAAAGCCAGAAGCGCGCCGCCGCCGCCATCGCCGAGGGCCGCTTCAAGGAGCAGATCGTCCCCATCGAGATCAAGACCCGCAAGGGCATGGTGGCCTTCGACACCGACGAGCACCCGAAAGCGACGGATCTGGAGAAGCTGGCCGGGCTGAAGGCGGTGTTCCAGAAGGACGGCACGGTCACCGCCGGCAACGCCTCGGGCATCAATGACGGCGCGGCGGCGCTGGTGCTGGCGCGGGCCGAGGCGGCGCAGGCGGCGGGCGCCAGGCCGCTGTTCCGGGTGCTCGGCTATGCCGTGGCGGGGGTGCGCCCCGAGGTCATGGGCATCGGCCCGGTGCCCGCGGTCGAGGCGCTGCTGAAGCGCACCGGCCTGAAGGCCGGCGATTTCGACGTGATCGAATCGAACGAGGCTTTCGCCGCGCAGGCCCTGGCAGTGAACAAGGGGCTGGGCCTCGACCCTGCCAAGGTCAATCCGAACGGCGGCGCCATCGCGCTGGGTCATCCGGTCGGGGCGACCGGCGCCATCGTCACCGTCAAGGCCATGTACGAGCTGATGCGCACCGGCGGCCGCAAGGGCCTGATCACCATGTGCATCGGCGGCGGCCAGGGCATCGCGCTGGCCATCGAGCGTATCTGAGCCTGGCTCGACCCGGTCCCTGCATCGGGGCCGGGGCTTTGACGGCACCCTCCTATGGGTATTTGGAAAACAGAGAAGTCCAGGTCGCTTCTCTGTTTTCCAAATACCCATGCGACCTTGCCACGGGCGCGGCGCTCGGGGGGTGTGGCATTGGCCGGAAAATGGAACGAGCCGTTCTGCTGGAGAACGGCTCGCGAGATCCACGGAGATGGTCCGGTTAGGGTTGGTGCCCACCGTCCCAGCCAGGGTTTACGACCCTTGGGGCTGCCCTCAGGCCACGGCCCCCCTGACTGTCCCGACACCTCTCTCCAATATCACTCTCGACACTGGACCACCTCCTTTCAATAAGTTGCCGTATGGGTTCAGCCTGCCACAGAACCGTTAACAGTCAATGAATTTGCGCGCGGCGCTGGATCAAATTTCCGACGACGATGCGGAACGGCACGAGCGCCAGCACCGCTTGCGCAAGCTTCACCGAACAGTCCGCGACGGCCAGTGAGACCCAGAGCGGCTGCACGGGGCCATGCCCCAGCAGCGGAACCAGTTCATTTGCCCAGGAAACATCGTCCGCGGGGAAGATCGGCGTCAGCTGCGAGGCAAAGGCGATGCTGAAGAAAATGGTGGTGTCGATGATCGAGCCGACGACGCTGGCCGCCAGGGGTGGTAGCCACCAGTTGTATTTTCGCAACTGGTTGAAGACCGAGATGTCCATCAGCTGCGCCGAAAGGAAGGCGGCGCCCGAGGCGACGGCAATGCGCAGCGTGGTCTTGTCCATGCCGGCGGCCACGACCGAGCAGAGCACGCCGGTCACGAAGCCGGCATAGACCACCTTGCGCGCGGCGGTCGGGCCATAGACCCGGTTCATGATGTCGGTCACCAGGAAGGCGACCGGATAGGTCAGCGCTCCCCAGGTCAGCCAGGAGCCCAGCAGGTGCTGGACCAGGATGTTCGAGGCCACCACGACGGTGGCCATGGCGATGACGCCGGGAAGAAGGCGGGGCATGTCTGTTTTTCCGTTTTGGCAAGGTCGCGGAGACTCGGCCCCGTCCGGGGCAAGGCCCCATAAGGCCGTCCGGGGATTCTGTCAACGATCTCGTGCGGGCTTATAGCGCGGCCGCGGCGGCAATTTCCACCGCGAAGGCGCCGTTCATGCCCTCGACCGCGGTATTGGTCAGCGCGACCAGGCTGCGGCGGCGGGCGGGATCGACGATCCAGCTGTGGCCGTAGATGCCGCCCCAGCTCAGGCTGCCCTGCGGCAGGCCGATGCCCGCCGCCACGGCATCGGTGACGACCGCGCCCGCCCAGGCATGGCCCCAGCCCGGACCGCGCAGCGGATGGCGCTGGCGGATGCGGTTGCGCTGCGCCTCGGTGCGCAGGTCGTCGCCGAGGAAGGAGCCCGTGCGCAGGGTTTCCAGCAGCGCCAGCGCGGCCCCGGCCGTGCCGGCCATGCCGCCGCCGCCCGAAGGATAGGCCGAGGGGTCGCGAATGCGCTCGGGCAGGTAGGCGTAGCTTTGCTCGGGCTGCAGCGGGTTCCTGACCCTGGTCGGGCCGCGCATCCGCTGCGGCTGGGGGCGGGCATCGGCGTAGTTCGCGGCCAGGTCGGCGGAGTCCGGGGCGTGGAAACCGGCCTTGATGCCCAGGGGGTCGGTCACCAGCCGGGCCATGGCCTCGGGCAGCGGCATGTCGGCGGCCGCCTCGATCACTGCGCCCAGCACATCGGTCGCCACCGAATAGCGCCAGCGCGACCCGGGCAACCGGTCCAGCGGCACCGAGGCGATGCGGCGCAGGTTCTCGGCCAGCGAGATGCCGCTGTCGCCGATCCCGTCCGAGACCCCGGCGCGGGCATAGGGGCCGTCCGGCGGCTGGTTGAAGCCGTAGTCGAGCCCCGCCAGATGCGACATCAGCTGGTCCACGGTGATCACGGGGCGGCTGCCGTCGGGCAGCGCCGGGACGAAATCCGGCAGCCAGCGCGTCACCGGATCCTCGGGAGACAGCTGCCCCGCCTGGATCAGCCGCAGCGCCGCGACCGTGGTGAAGGGCTTCGAGACCGAAGCATAGCGCAGCCAGGTCCCCCGGCGCATCGGCCGGGCGGCCTCGCGGTCGGCGAAACCTTCGGCGCGGGCATGGACCAGCCGGCCATCCTCGGCCAGCAGGACCACGCTGCCGACGATCCGCCGCTCGGCCAGGGCGCTTTCGACCGCGCGGTCCAGCGCGGCGATGCAGGCGGCAAGGCTCATTCCGCCACCCGGTATTCGACCAGTTCCGTGCGCTGCAGCCAGCCGAAATTGTCGTCCGAGATCAGCGTGATGCGGATGCCCTGCCCGTCATGCCAGACCGAGATCCCTTCGAGGTTGTCGTATTGCAGCGGCCGCGATTCCAGCAGCACCCGCTCGTTCGAGACGCCGCTTTCCGACAGGTCGAAGCGCCGGACGCGGGAGCGGAAGCCCAAGAGGCCCTTGAAGTCGCGTTCCAGCAGGTAGAAGCGCCCGTCCGGGCCGATATCGGCGCCCACCGCCAGCCAGTCGCCCGAGCGCGGGATCGAGAAGGGCTGGTCCCATTTGCCGTTCCGCCAGCGCCAGACCGGAAAGGGCCGGGTCAGGGCGCCGGATCGCTCGGGCAGGGTCAGGAGCGTGCCGTCGGGCAGGATCGCCAGCGCCTCCAGCGAGGAATTGCGCTGCATCGCCTTGAATTCCGGCGGCCGGGGCAGGGGCTTGGCCGGACTGTCGGGGGTGTCGTAGCCCGCGACGCGGGTCAGCCCCTCGAAGCTGACCCAGATCGTGCCGTCCGGGGCGATGGCCAGCCCCTCGCTGTCGCCCTGCCAGCCGGGCTTCAGCGGCTGGCCGGCGCTGTCGCGCAGGCGCGCGCGGCCGGCCGGCTCCAGTCCGCGGATGCGGCCCTGCGCATCGCGCTGGACGCTGCCCCAGCGAAGGGTGGCGCGATCCGAGAGCGCGGTGAAGCGACTGCCGTCGGCGCTGATCTCGATGCCCGAGAAGCCGCCGAAATCCTCGTCCTCCATCTGCCAGACATAGGTCGCGACGTAATCCGCCTTCGGCGCGGCCGGCGGCGCCGGGTCGGCCGCGCAGGCCGACGAGGCCGAGAGCAGCAGCAGCGACAGCGCAAGGCCCGGCAGGCGGCGGGGCCGCGCTGCCGCGCCGCCGGCCGTGCCGCCGCGCCCTAGCGGGCGGTGGCGACGACCTGGCATTGACGGGGCATCTCGCTTAGCCTGAAGCTGCGGGGGTGGCGATAGTTCGGGTCGGGCGGAACCGGCTTGACCCGGCTGGGATCGATGCGGTTCTTGATCCATTCCGCCGCCTCGGCGCAACCGTCGCCGGGGGGCGGCGCGTCCTGCTGCTGGCAGACCGAGCCTGCCGGGCAGGCCATCCGGACGTGGAAGTGATAGTCGTGGCCGCCCAGCGGCCGGATCTTGCGCAGGTAGCTGCGGTCGCCGGTCTCGGTCTGGCACATGGCGAGCTTGGCGACCGGATCGACGAAGATGCGCTCGACCCTGGGGTCGCGGGCGGCGGCGCGCATGATCGCCATGTGCCCGCCGTTCCACAGGCCCGAGGGCGCGGTGCCGGCCTTGTTCACCACCGATTGCGACGAGATCTTCTCGCGCTGCGCCGCGGTCAGGCGCAGGCTTTGCGGCGGCAGCATCCAGATATCGGCGTCGAGCCCGGACTGGTGGCTGGCATGGCCCGAGGTCATCGGCCCGCCCCTCGGCTGGCCCATGTCGCCGATATAGAGCCCCTGCCAGCCCACCTGGCGCGCCGCCTGCGACAGGCCGATCAGGAAGCTGACCAGTTCGGGATGGCCCCAGTTGCGGTTCCGGGACAGGCGCATGGCCTGCCAGGTCGGGCCGGATTCCGGCAGTTGCACGGCGCCCGAGATGCAGCCCTTGGAATAGAACCCGATCGAGACGGGTGCGCCTCCGGTCGGGCCGGGAACGGCGCCGAAGACGCTGCGGGCCAGCGGGTCGGCCCCGGCGGGCTGCACGAGGCCAAGCCCGGTCAGCGCCAGCACGGCGGCGGTCAGGAATTTGCGGATCACTGCTCGGCCTCTCCTTTTGCTTTGACCCAAACTAGCAGAACCAGCGCCAGAAGGAACATCACGATGAGCGGAGAGATGCCGAGCCGTTGGCTTCCGGTCACATCCGTCACCGTGGCGATCAACAGGGGCGCAAGGAAAGCCGTCGCCTTGCCCGACAGCGCGTAAAGGCCGAAGGCCTCGGTGGCCCGTTCCGGCGTGGTGTGGCGCACCATCATGGTGCGGCTAGCCGATTGCAGCGCGCCCCCCGCGCCGCCGATCAGCGCGCCGCAGAGGAAGAACAGCGCATCGGGCAGGCGCGAGCCCTCGGCCAGCGGCAGGCCCAGCACCTGCTGGCGGCTCATGCCGGTGACGAGGATGCACACGCCGATCAACACCAGCGTGCAGGCGACGATCACCGGCTTCGGCCCCCAGCGCCGGTCGGCGCGGCCGCCGATCCAGCTGATGACGGCGGCCGAAACGGCGCTGACCACGCCGAAGACCCCGGCCAGAAAGACCGGCCAGCCCAGCACCGTGCCGGCATAGACCCCGCCAAAGGCGTAAAGCGCGTTCAGCGCATCGCGCGAGAACATGGACGAGGCCAGCCAGGCCGCCAGCGAATGCCGGTGCCGCAGGCTGGCGAGCAGCCGGCCCAGTTCCGCCATGGCCGCGCCCAGATGCAGCGGCCGGCGCGGCCCCCGCGTTTCCGGCACCCAAAGCGCGAAGGGGATCATGAAGGCCAGATACCACAGCGCCGTGAACGGCCCCACGGCCCGCGTGCCCTCGCGCAGCGCCGGATCGAGGCCCAGCACCGGAGGGATGCCCAGCATGGTGCGGCCGGTCTGGGCGTTCTCGGCCAGAAGCAGCAGCACCGCGGCCAGCGCGATGACGCCGCCGAGATAGCCGAAGGCGAAGCCCGAGCCCGAGATGCGGCCGATCTCGTCATGCGGCGCCAGCCCGGGCAGCAGGGCATTGGTGAAGATGGTGGCGAATTCCATGCCGATCAGCCCGATGCCGAAGCTGACGATGGCCAGGTGCAGGTTCGGCTGGTCGGGCATCAGGAACCACAGCCCCCAGGACCCTGCCATGTAGAAGGCGGAAAAGATCCAGACCCAGACCAGCCGCCGCCCGGTATTGTCGGCGATGGCGCCCAGCACCGGGGCCAGGACCGCGATGATCACCCCGCAGATGCCCAGACCGTAGCCCCAGAGCGACTGCGCCGCCGCGCCCGCCGCCTCGGGCGTCATGCCTTGCGCGGTATAGTGCTGGCGGGCGACCTCGGCGTAATAGACCGGGAAGATGAAGGTCATCAGCAGCGTCGCGAAGGGCTGGCTGGCCCAGTCGAAGAACCACCAGCCCCAGATGCGTCTGCGTTCCATGATGGTTCCCCGCCCTTGGGATGCGCTGAAGCGCACCCTGTGTTCCGCCTTTCGGGGCGCATAAGGCCCCAGCGCGGTCAGGCTGGCAAGTCGGCATTCCGGTCGGCGGGGGCGATCGGCGGCAGCACCGGCGGCCAGGGCCGCTGGGCATCCGCCGCGATCCAGGCCTGCACCCAGCCCGGCAGGTCCGGGCTGACGGGATCGCGCCCGGCCGCCTGCATCAGCCGCGCCGGCGCGACGATGCCCTGGGCCGAGGTGATGGCGCCGCGCAGCAGCATGTGGTTGCAGCATTCGCCCGCCCGCCACATGCTCTGCTCCATGTAAAGGAAGCGTTCGTCCCAGCCCAGCGTGCGCGAGACCATGGTGAAGTGCTGGAACCCCTTGATCCGCCGCCGATAGCGCACCGTGTTTCCGGCCACGGTGATGCCCCAGCCGTTTTCCCGCATCGTGCCGATGATGCCGGTGCGCACCGCCATCGGCAGCCGCCCCAGGTCGTAAAGCGTCAGCGTGCGGCCGTTGTTCAGCTCGATCCACGGGTCGAGGTCCCAGGGCCAGCAGCGATGGGTCGAGACATGCGGCTCCAGCACGCCGATCCGGGGGCTGCGGCGGAACTTCAGCATCTCCTTGGCAAAGCGGAACATGGGATACATGGCGGCGTCCTTCTGCCTTGGGCAACGCCGCGGGGCTAGCGGCGGTCCGCCGGGGCGTCAATCGGAACGCTGCGGCCATGCTTGCAGCTTGCGCAAGGCGGATGCCTGCCTTACCTGTCCGGGGAACAGCCGGAAGGGAATGGAATGGGCACGCTCTACGAAGCCTTGATGCTGATACTCGACGTGGTCTGGTTCGTGATGATCGCCCATATCATCATGTCCTGGCTGATCAACTTCCAGGTGCTGAACCTGCGCCAGCCGCTGATCTGGCAGGTCTGGAACGGGCTCAATCGCCTGCTGGAGCCGATCTATGCCCCGGTGCGGTCCATCCTGCCCAATACCGGCGGGCTGGACCTGGCGCCGCTGGTGGTGTTCATCGCCATCATCATCCTGCAGCGCGCGCTCGCCAACAACGCCGGCTGGTTCTACGGCTTCTAGATGTCGGCCGCCCCCCTCCTGCGGCAGGTCTTCGGCTTCGACGCCTTCCGTCCGGGGCAGGAGGAGATCGTCGATGCCGTCGCCGCCGGCCGCGATGTGCTGGCGATCATGCCGACCGGAGGCGGCAAGTCGCTGTGCTACCAGCTGCCGGCGCTGATGCGCGACGGGCTGACCGTGGTGATCTCGCCGCTGATCGCGCTGATGCGCGACCAGGTGCGGGCGCTGACCGAGGCGGGCGTGGCGGCGGCGGCGCTCACCTCCGGCAATTCGGACGAGGAAAACAGCGAGGTCCTGCGGGCGATGGCTGCCCGCGAGCTGCGGCTTCTGTATATGGCGCCGGAACGATTGGCCTCGGGCGCGACCATCCCGATGCTGCGCCGCGCCGGCGTGCAGGCCATCGCCGTGGACGAGGCGCATTGCGTCAGCCAATGGGGCCACGATTTCCGCCCCGACTACCTGCGCGTGGGCGAGCTGCGCCGGGCGCTGGCGGTGCCGCTGGCCGCCTTCACCGCCACGGCAGATGCCGAGACGCGCGAGGAAATCGTCAAGCGCCTGTTCGACGGCGCCCAGCCGCAGATCTTCCTGCGCGGCTTCGACCGGCCGAACATTCACCTGGCCTTCCAGCCCAAGGACGGGCCGCGCCGGCAGATCCTCGACTTCGCCGCCGCCCGCCGCGGCCAGTCCGGCATCGTCTATTGCGGCACCCGCGCCAAGACCGAGACGCTGGCCGGGGCGCTGAACGACGCGGGCCTTGCCGCCGCCGCTTATCACGGCGGCATGGAGGCCGACCTGCGCCGCGAGGTCGAGACCCGCTTCCAGCGCGAGGACGGGCTGATCGTGGTCGCCACCGTGGCCTTCGGCATGGGCATCGACAAGCCCGACATCCGCTGGGTCGCCCATGCCGACCTGCCGAAATCCATCGAGGCCTATTACCAGGAGATCGGCCGCAGCGGCCGCGACGGCGCCCCGGCCGAGACGCTGACGCTTTACGGCCCCGACGACATCCGCCTGCGCCGCGGCCAGATCGACGAGGGGCTGGCCCCGGCCGAGCGCAAGGCCGCCGACCATGCCCGGCTGAACGCGCTGCTGGGCCTGGCCGAGGCGACCGCCTGCCGCCGCGTCGCCCTGCTGTCCTATTTCGGCGAAGAGGCGACGCCCTGCGGCAATTGCGACATCTGCGACAACCCGCCCGAATGTTTCGACGCGACCGAGGCGGCGCAGAAGGTGCTGTCGGCGGTGCTGCGCACCGGCCAGACCTATGGCGCCGGCCATGTCATCGACGTGCTGACCGGCACCATGACCGACCGCATCCGGGGCCGCGGCCATGACCGGCTGCCGACCTTCGGCTGCGGGCGCGACCTGTCGAAGGCGCAATGGCAGGCGGTGATCCGGCAGATGCTGGGCCGCGACCTGATCCGGCCCGACCCGGAACGCCATGGCGGCCTGGCCATCACCGCCGCCGCCCATCCCGTGCTGCGCGGCGAGGCGCGGATCACCCTGCGCCGCGACGCCATGACCCGCGCCCGTCCCGCCGTGGTGGTCCGCGCCTCGGTCGACGAGGAGGACGCGCCGCTGCTCTCGGCGCTGAAGGCCAAGCGGCGGGCGCTGGCCGAGGCGGCGCGTGTGCCGGCCTATGTCATCTTTCCCGACCGCACGCTGATCGAGATGGCGCAGAGCCGTCCCCGGACGCTGGACGAGATGGCGCGGGTGAACGGCGTCGGCGCCAAGAAGCTGGAAAGCTATGGCGAGGAATTCCTGCGCGTCATCGCCGGCGAGGTGGCGCCGATGCATCCGGCACGCCGGGCGCTGGCCGGTCGCGCCTCGGGCGCATTGTTCGACCGGCTGGCCGAGGCCCAGGCCCGGCTGATGCGCGGCGAGGACGGCACGGAAAAGCCGCTCTCGGTCGGCAATTCCGCCCTGCGCCGCATCGCCGAGGACCGACCGCGCGACCTGTCGCGCTATCTGGACGCGGCGCGGCTGGAGCGTTTCGGCCCCGCCTTCGCCGCCGAGATCACCGCCGACCCCGAGGGCTGAACGGGGCAGGAGGCCCGATGCCGGCTTTTCGGCAGCAACGGGGCGCGTCGCCGGACCGCGGGCGATGGCGTAGCAGAGGGGATGCGGTTTCTGTGGGCCCATGCAGGCGATTTCGCGGCGGCGATGTCCGGCTTTGCGTCCCGGACGGCCCTACGGGCAGCGGCGGTCGAGCCATCCCGCCGTGGCGTCGCCCTTTGCCGCTTCGATGCCCAGTCGGATCTGGCGATGTCTCCGGGAACGCCTTTTCCGCTTCCTCAGGGCTGATGGACTTCGGAACCAATGCTTAAGGGATTCCGAGGATGGCGCCCATCATCCCGGATAAAGCGCGTCCCCGGCTGGGGATTTTTCCCGACACCGCGCATCGGACCGGATGGAGGCCGGAGCCATATTCCCGGCATGACGCGACGCCCCAGGCCCGGGCTCGGCGCGGCCAGGGGCGGTTTTCACGCCGGGCCGGCCTTCGCGCCGCTGTCCGCTCCGCGCGATAAGCGTGAAGATGCGCCGCTGCTCCGGCTTCGGGCCCGGGCGGCGGCCCGCACGGCAATCTGCCTGATCCTCGCGCCCTGCCTCATTCATGCGCGGCGGCGCGGGCGCGGTCCTCGGGGCTGGGCATCGGGTCGCCTTCGGGCGGGCGCACGCCGAACACCGCGCAATAAAGCGCCGGGACGAAGATCAGCGTGACCAGCGTGCCGGCGATGATGCCGCCCATCATGGCAAAGGCCATCGGCCCCCAGAACACCTGCCGCGAGATCGGGATCAGCGCCAGGCTGGCAGCCGCCGCCGTCAGCAGGATCGGGCGGGCGCGGCTGTCCGAAGCCTCGAAAACCGCGTCCCATCTGGCATGGCCGCGCGCGATCAGTTCCTGCACCTCGTGCACCAGGATGACCGAATTGCGGATCAGGATGCCGATCAGCGCCAGGATGCCCAGGATGGCGACGAAGCCCATCGGCACGCCGAAGGGCAGAAGCGCCGCCACCACGCCGATCAGACCCAGCGGCGCGGCGGCAAAGACGATGAAGGACAGCCGGAAGCCCTGCATCTGCACCATGACCAGGGCCGCCATGATCAGCAGCATGATCGGCACCACCGCGGCGATGGGCTCCTGGCTTTCGGCCGAGGTCTCGACCGTGCCGCCCACCGTCACCCGGACGCCGGGGGGCAATCCGGCCTGGAAGCGCGCGACCTTGTCGGCCAGCGCCTCGACCAGCGTGGCCGGCTGGTCCTTGCTGGCGATATCGGCCTTGACCGTCACCGTCGGCAACCCGTCGCGCTGCATGATCAGCGGCTGTTCGGTATCGTATTCCAGCTGTGCGAGCGAGGCGAGCGGGATCGGCATGCCGGTGGCCGTGGCCAGCTGCAGGTTCTGGATCGATTCCAGCGATTCGCGATCCGCCTGCGAACCGCGCGCCGTGACGTCGATCAGGAAGATCCCGTCGCGCAGCTGGGTGATGGTGCGGCCGTTGAACGTGCCCGACAGCGCCCCCGAGATATCCTCGTTCGTCAGCCCCAGCCGGCGCGCCTGGTCCTGGTTCACCTGCAGCCGCACCACCCGGGCGGGCTCGTTCCAGTCCAGCGCGATGTCGCGCAGCCGCGGCTCGGTCGCCAGCAGCGCGGCAAGCTCGCGCGCCGCGTCGCGCGCCTGGTCCAGGTCGGGCGACGAAACGCGGTATTGCACCGGCTTGCCGACCGGCGGCCCGATCTCGAGATTCTTGACATAGAGGTCGGTGCCGATCAGCTCGCGCTGGCCGAATTCGACCAGCCGCGCCTTGAGCCGGTCGCGCGCCGCCAGATCCGGGGTCTGGATCACGATCTGGCCCATATAGGGGCCGGGGGTCGGCACATCCATCGACAGCACGAAGCGCGGCGCGCCGCGGCCGACATAGGTGGTCCAGAACAGCGCGTCCGGTTCCTCGGCCAGCATCGCCTCGATCCTGGCCATGTCGGCATCGGTCTTGGCGATCGAGGCATTGGCGCGTTCGGTCACGTCCAGGATGATCTCGGTCCGGTCCGAGGTCGGGAAGAACTGCTGCTCGACGAAGCGCATGCCGACCACCGAGGCGCCGAAGACGGCCATGGTGATGGCGATGGTCAGCCATTTGCGCCGCATCCCCCAAAGCAGCAGGCCGTGGAACTGCCGCCTGAGCCAGCTCGGCCGTTCCGGCTTGTGCGCCATGGTCGCGGGCAGCATGGTGACGCCCAGAAGCGGCGCGAACAGCACCGCCACGATCCAGCTGACGATCAGCGAGACCGCGATCACCACGAACAGCGAAAAGGTGAACTCGCCGGCCGCCGAGCTGTTCAGCCCGATGGGGATGAAGCCCGCCACCGTGACCAGCGTGCCGGTCAGCATCGGGAAGGCGATGGAACTCCAGGCGTAGCTGGCGGCGCTCTCCAGGCTGTCGCCGACCTCGAGCCGCGAGATCATCGTCTCGATGGCGATCATCGCGTCGTCGACCAGCAGCCCCAGCGCGATGATCAACGCCCCGAGCGAGATGCGCTGCAGGGTGATGCCATAGACGTCCAGGATCACGAAGGTGATCGCCAGCACCAGCGGAATGGTCAGCGTCACCACCAGCCCGGCGCGCAGGCCCAGGCTGACGAAGCTGACCAGCAGCACGATGGCCACCGCCTCGACCAGCGCCTGCACGAAATGACCGACCGCCTCGTCCACCACATGCGGCTGGTCGGCGAACTTGGCCATCTCGATGCCGATGGGCAGGCCGCGCGCCACCTCGGCCATCAGCGCATCGACCTCCTGGCCGAATTCCAGGATGTTGCCGCCGTCGCGCATGCCGATCTGCAGGCCGATGGCCGGCTTGCCGTTATAGCGGAACAGCGCGCTGGGCGGGTCCTCGTAGCCGCGCTGCACGGTCGCCACGTCGCCGATGTTGAAGAAGCGGTCGCCGACCCGCAGGTTCACCGCCGCGATCGAGGCCGCGTCGTCGAACTGGCCGCCGACGCGCACCAGCACCTGCTCGGGCCCGGCCTGCACGATCCCCGAGGGCGAGATGGCGTTCTGCACCGCCAGCGTCTGCACCACCTGGTTGTGGTTCAGCCCCAGCGAGGCCAGCCGCGCCGAGGAGAATTCCAGATAGATCTGTTCCTTGCGCACCCCCAGCAGCGAGGTCTTGCCCGCCATGGGCAGCGCCTGGACCTGCTTGCGGATGTCCTCGACCCGGTCGCGCAGCTCGCGCTGGGTGAAGCCGTCCGAGGTGAAGGCGTAGATATTGCCGAAGACGTCGCCGAAATCGTCGTTGAACTGGAAGCCCTGGAATTCCTGGGGGAATTCCGGGCGGATGTCCGACATCATGTTGCGGACCCGCTTCCAGACCTCGGGGACCTGCGGGCCGCGGATGGTCGGGTCCAGCTCCAGATAGACCACCGACTGGCCCGGCATGGTGACCGAGCGGGTGAATTTCAGCTCGTCCAGCTCCTCGAGCTTGGTCTCGATCCGGGTGGTGACCTGATTCAGCGTGTCCTCGATGGTGGCGCCGGGCAGCGAGGCGCTGATCACCATGATCTTGATGGTGAAATTCGGGTCCTCCTCGCGGCCGAGGCGCAGATAGCTCAGCGTGCCGGCGACCATCGAGACGATCAGCAGGAACCACACCAGCGAACGGTGGTGCAGCGCCCAGTCGGAAAGATTGAAGCCGCGTCGGGTCATGGTGTCACGCCTGGTCCCACGGATTGGCCCTCGGTCAGGGAATGGATGCCGCGGATCACCACCTCCTCGCCCGGGGACAGGCCCGAGGCGACGGTGACGCTCCGGCCGATCGGCTGGCCCAGGACCTCGATCCGGCGCAGCGAGACGGTGCCTTGGTCGCCCTCGCGGCTGACCACCCAGACATGCGCGCCGTCGTCGCGCTGCAGGATCGCGGCCTCGGGCAGGACCAGCCGCGCGGCGGCGGCGCCGGCGGGCCGGGCACGCACCAGCGCCCCCAGGCGCAGGTCGGCGTCCTCGCCAAGCGCCAGGTGGATGCGCCGGGTCCGGGTCACGGCATCGGCGACCGGCTCGATCTGCGAGACGGTGGCCGGCAGGATGCGCTCGGGCTCGTTTTCCGACCAGACCTCGTAGGGGTCCCCCGGCCCGACGCGGGAAAGCACGGTATCGGGCAGGTCGATCACCGCCTCGATTCCGTCCTGGGTCGAAAGCCGCAGCACCGGCTCGCCGGCGCTGACCACGGCGCCGGCATTGGCGAAGACCGCGCTGATCACCCCGTCGAAAGGTGCGCGCATTTCCGCGAAGCCTTCGGCGTCGCGGGCGCGGATCAGCTCGGACTGGGCCTGCTGCTCGGTCGCCTGCGCCGCGGCCAGGGCGCGCTCGACCTGTTCCAGCTGCGCGGTCGAGGCGACGTTGCGCCGTGCCAGCGCGCGGGTGCGTTCGGCACTGGCCTGGGCGGTGCGCAGCTCCACCTGCGCCGCCTCGACCGCGGCCTGGGCGGCGCGGACATCGCCCTGAAGATCGTCCGGGTTCAGCGTGGCCAGCACATCGCCCTGGCGGACCACATCGCCGATATCGACATTGCGCGCGGTGACGCGGCCCAGGGTCTGGAAGCCCAGGGCGACCTCGATCCGGGCCGCGATCACCCCGGGAACGGAATGGCCGGCTGCCTGGGCGTCGCTGACCAGGGTGCTGACCACGGGGCGCGGAGCCGCCTCGGGCTGGGCGGGCGGCTTGCGCCAGGGCAGGGTGAAGCCCGCTGCCGTGCCAGCCAGCAGGGTCAGCGCCAGAAATGCCGGGACCAGGGTCTTGCGCATCATTCCTGCCTCGACGGTTTGGATGCGTCCGCGACCTCGCGGCCGGGATAGAGCAGCTGCGATCCGGCCCCGACCACGGTCTGGCCGGGCTCGATGCCGGCGCGCAGGATCACCGTGCCGTTGGCGAAACGCTCGATCTGGACCGAGGCCAGCGAGACGCGGCCGTCGCCCCCCACCAGCCAGACGGCCGGTTTCCCATCCGCGGCGGTCAGCGCGGTCCAGGGCACGGCGATGCCGGTGCCGGCCGGGAAATGCACCGCCCCCCGCACCGCCGCGCCCAGCAGGCTGGCGGTCGGCGGGGCATCCTCGATCTCGGCCCGCACCGTGACCGAGCCCGTGGCCGGATCGACCAGGGGCGCGATCTCGGTCACCCGCGCCCGCATATGCAGATCGGCAAGATCGATGCCGGCCAGCGTCACCGGCGCGCCGATCGCGCCGCGCAGCAGCGGCGTGTCGGGGGTTTGGAACACCGCCTCGCGTCCCGTCGCCGAAGCCAGCGAGATCACCGCCTGCGCCGCGCCCACGATCTGGCCCGGCTCGGCCCGGCGGGCGGTGACGATGGCATCCGCGGGGGCCCGGATCACCGTGTCCTCCAGCGCGCGCTGCGCCTGGCCCAGGGCAGAGCGGGCCTGCGCCAGGCCGCCGCTGGCCGCCGACAGCGCCTGGCTTGCGGCATCCAGCGCCGCGCGGGTGCCCACGCCGCGATTCAGCATCGCCTGGGCGCGCTCCAGGGCCTGGCGGGCCTGGGCTTCGGCCGCCTCGGCCGAGGCGACCCCCGCCTGCGCCACGCGCAGTGCCTGTTCCTGCTGCAGCGGATCGGTCCGCGCCAGGGCCTGGCCCTGGGCGACATGGTCGCCCTCGCGCACCAGCACCTCGGTGACGCGCCCGCCCAGGCGGAAGCCGATATCGACGCTGTCCTTGGCCTGGATCGTCCCGGCCAGGGCGGCGTCGAAGGTCAGCTCGGTCCGCTGGACCTGCACGAACTCAACCGGCAGCGCCGTCTCGGCCCGGACCGGCGCGGCCAGCAGAAGCGCTGCAAAGATCAGCATGGTCAGGCGTGGCATGGCTATCCCGTCGTCCGTTTCCCATCCGATGCCCAAATCCCGCGCTCCTGAAAAGCCCCCGGGCGCAGTGACCTTGCGGACACCAGGCCCCGCCCGGCCGATTTTCGCCGTCGGCTGTCGGCACGGCCGCATTCCGCCCTGGCCCGCCCCGCCGGGTCTTGGTCTTGGCGGATTCCGGTCCCGGACCCGGCCGGGCGGCCTGCTATTGATAACTTCGCACCAGCGCGGCCGCAATCATGCCCCAGCCGTCGACGACGACAAAGAACGCCAGCTTGAAGGGCAGCGCGACCATGACCGGAGGCACCATCATCATGCCCATCGACATCAGCACCGCCGAGACCACCAGGTCGATGATGAGGAACGGCAGCGCGACCAGGAAGCCGATCTCGAAGGCGCGCTGGATCTCGCTGAGCATGAAGGCGGGGATCAGCACCGACAGCCGGTCGGGCGGCGCCTTGGGATCGGGCGCGACCTCGGCCAGGGCGGCCAGCATGCCGGGATCAGTCCTGATCTCCATGAAGCCGCGGAAGGGGACGATGCCGCGCTGGAAGGCCTGCTCGACGCTGATCCGGCCGTCGCGCAGCGGCGCGCCGGCGACGTTCCAGGCCTCGGACAGCACCGGGCTCATCACGAACCAGGTCAGGAACATCGCCAGGCTGACGATCAGCATGTTTGGCGGCGATTGCTGCAGGCCCAGCGATTGCCGCAGGATCGACAGCACCGTCACGATGAAGGGAAAGCAGGTCACCATGATGGCGATGCCGGGTGCCAGAGACAGCGCCGTCATCACCGCCAGCAGCGTGACCGCATGCCGCCCGACCCCGCCAGAGACCGCGTCGAGCCCCGCCGTGTCGAACAGCGGCAGGTCCTGCGCCGCCGCGGCCTGGGGCAGGAACAGGGCCGCAAGGACAAGAAGCAGCCGGATCACGATGCGCTGGCCGGACCAAGGATGCGGACGCAGAGCCGGTTGTCGGTCTCGTCGCCCGACACCAGTTCGCCGCGGGCGATGACCCGGTCGCCGACGCAGATCTCGACCCCGTCGGACATGTCCTGATCCAGTGTCAGGACATCGTCCGGCCGCAGGCGGGAAAGCTCGGCCACGGAAAGCTGCGTGCCGCCCAGCCGGATGGTGATTTCCACCTGGATCTGGTCGGTTGCAATCAGGCTGGCGAGATCGTCCATGATCATTCCTCGGTCTTGATGTCGTCAATGATGGATTTCAGCGCGGCGGTGACGAGCGAAGGTTCGAAGGTGATCGCGCCCTGGCCCGAGGCCAGCTCGACCAGGTCCTGGCCGGCAGCCGGGGGCTCGATCCGCACATCCCCCAGCCCGGCCCGGGCAAGGCAGTCGGCGAGGTCGGGATGCAGGTCTTCGGGACAACGGATGGTCAGAACCCGGCCGGGGGCATGTTCGATCAGACGGGCCATCTCTTGCGCCAGGGCCAGACGCAGCCGCTCCATTTCCGCGCGTGGACCCAGCAGGTCCACGACGGCATGCAGCACGGGGACCAGCGCGTTGCGGATTTCCCGGCGCAGGGCTTCCTCCCTTTCAAGGCTCGCCGACAGGTCCTTGCGCAGATCGGCCAGGGCCCCGGTCAGGGCATCGAGGCTGAGCTCGCGCCCTTCGGCCAGGCCTTTTTCGTAGCCGTCGTGAAAGGCGCCGTCCCGCGCCATCGCGGCGGCCAGCTGCGCGGCGTCCGAAGGGCCCGAGGAGAACGAGTCGAGGCGAAGTGCGGCGGGTCTCATACGGCATCCTCACGCTTCTCGATCCAGCCCGACAGGATCTGCAGGCTTTCGTCCTTGCGCGATTTCATCAGTTCCTTGAGCCGTCCGACCGGATCGGCGTCGCCCGCGGCCATCGGCGTAAAGTCGATTTCGGGGACGACGTTCGGAATGGCCGGCGCCGGCGCGGCATCGGCAGCGGTCCTGTCCGCCGCCAGGGCGGGCAGCGGCCCGGACCTGTCGAGCGCCGCCGGGGCCGCTCCGCCCCCGGTCCTCGACCTCAGCAGCGGGCGCAGCAGGAAGGCCGCCAGCGCCAGCGCGAAGAAGCCGACCAGCGCGATGCGGATGAAGCCGTTCAGATCCAGCCTGGACAGGAAGCCGCCGGTGCTGGCAAGGGTGCCCGCCTCGGACAGCGTAGCGAAGGGCAGCGATTTCACGGTGATCGCATCGCCGCGCGCCTCGTCGAAGCCGACGGCCGAGGCGACCAGCTCGCGGATCGCCTGCAGTTCGGCCTCGTCGCGCGGAACCAGCGCGGTTTCGCCATTCGCACCCGGTCGGGCGACGCCGTTGACTAGAACGGCCACCGTCAGGCGGCGGGTCGCGCCGGGCTGGCGCGTCACCTCGCGCGTGACCCTGCTGACCTCGAAATTCGAACGCTGGCGGGTTTCGGACCGCGAGGAGCGGCTCTGATCGCCGGAACTGCCCTGCCCTTCGGGCAGATTCGAGGCCGCAGTGACCACGCCCTGCTGCGCGTTGGTGCTCTGATCGGCGGTTTCCTCGTTTTCCTGCGAGATCAGCGCGCGTTCCTGCGGGTCGAAACGCTGCTCGGTCAGCAGTTCGGATTCGTTGACCACGTCCAGATGCAGCTCGACGATGGCGTTGCCATGGCCGACATGCGCGGCCAGGATGCGCTCGACATTGCGCTTCATGTCGGCCTCACGGTCCTCGCCGGCGAATTCCTCGCCCGACGAGACCACCCCGCTCGCTGTCGATCACGGCCACCCGATCCGCAGACATCCCCGGCACGCCGGAGGAAACCAGGAATTTCAGGGCCCTGGCCTGGCCGCGATTGATGGGCGTGCCGTCGGTCGTCAGCGTCACCGAGGCGGTCGCCTCGGCCTCGCGCCGATAGCCGCGGCCCTGGGGAACGGCCAGGTGCACGCGGGCCGCCTTGACATTCGGCAGCGCCAGGATGGTGCGTGCAAGCTCGCCTTCCTTCGCGCGCCAATAGGCGGCATCGAACATCTGCGATGTGGTGCCGAATCCCGACATGCCGTCGAGGATTTCGTATCCGGTGCCGCCGGCAGAAGGCAGCCCCTCGCCGGCAAGCGTCATGCGCAGCGCGTCGCGGCGGCTTTCCGCGACCCAGATCGAATCGCCCCGGATCTCGTAGGGGACGCCGGACTTCTCGACCGCGGCCATCACCGCGCCGGATTGCTGCGGGTCGAGGCCGGAATAGAGCAGCGCCATCCCGGGACGGCTGGCCATCCAGGAAAGCCCGGCAATCGCGGCAAATGTGAACAGAAAGGCCGCGGCCAGAATGGCCCTCTGCCTTGCGCTTCGTTCGCGCCAATAGTCTTGCAGCTTCAGCAAAACCGCCCCCTTCGAATCGCATCATCCTTGTGGCGACCTTGATGGCATGGGGCGATTAAGAATTGGTTAGCCCGCCGGTGATATCCAGACCCCAGACGGATGGAGAATCACCATGACCGATGTCGCCGACATCAATGCGGAAGAAAAGCCCCGCGGGGGGATCGGCCGCATCCTGCTGCCGCTGGGGCTTGCGCTTGTGCTGGGCGGGGCTGGCTTTGCCTCGACCTATCTGGGTTTCTGGTCGCCGCTGTCGCTTCTGGCGCCAAGGGCGGAAAAGGTACAGGCCGAAGCCGTCCCGGCGGTCGATTTCGTCGATCTTCCCCAGATCGTGCTGACGCTGGCCGGGCCCAGGTCGCGGACCCTGGTGATGACGGTCAAGATCGAGACCGACCAGAGCCACCGGGCCGCGGTCGAGCATCTGATCCCGCGCCTTCTGGACAGCTTCAACGGCTTTCTCGCGGATATCGACGGCTCGGCCTTCGAAAAGCGCGGAATACTGGAGATCGTCCGCGACGAGCTCGCGACCCGCGCGGTCTTCGTCCTGGGCAAGGAGGCGTTCACCGATGTCCTCATCACGGAGTTCAGGGTCCAATGACGATAGCGCAGCTTTTGCAGATCGCTCTGATCGCCTTCACCATCGGCCTGTCGGGCTTCTGCTTCGCGCTGGCGCGCCGCCTGCGCAAGCTGAACGACCTGGAGACCGGGCTGGGCGGCGCCATAGCCGTGATGACCAGCGAGATCGGCCGGCTGGAGAGGTCCATCCTGCTGGCCAAATCCGAGGCCACCAGCGCGACCCAGGCCCTTGCCGACGAGATCGAGCGTGCCAAGGAAGAGCGGGCCTTCTGGATGCTGCAGCAGAAATTCGCCGAGGCCGGACCGGCCCGCCCGGCGCGGCTGCAGCGTCGCCGCCGGCGCGAAGGGGTGGCAGCCGATGCGTAAGCCGATCCTGTCGTTTCTGGGCGGAGTGATGATCCTTGCCGCGGCCGGCCAGGCGGTGATGCTGATGGACGGCGTGTCGCGCCTGTCCGCCAATGCCGAGCCCTCGGCGCTGATGTCCGGCTGCACCGACGTTCCCGAGGCCGTCGCCCTGGCCGATACGCTGCGCGAGCGCGCGCTGCGCATCGACCGCTATATGCAGGACATCGACCGCCGCAAGGCCGAGATCGCCTTTGCCGAAAGGCAGCTGACCGAAAAGCTGGTCGAACTGCGCAAGCTGAAGCAGCAGATCGCCCAGGGCCACCAGGGCCAGAGCCAGGCGCAAGGCGAGGATATCGCGCGCCTGATCGCGGTCTATGACCAGATGAAGCCCGAACAGGCGGCCATGGTCCTGTCCAACCTGCCGCCCGACTTCGCCGCGCAGATCCTCGCCCGGGTCCAGCCGGAAACCGGCGCCCGCATCATGGCCTCGGTCGAGCCGGGCCATGCGGCGGTCCTGACCTCGTACATGGGCGCAATCAGAGCTGCCAGGAAATAGGTGTAACTCATGTTCGGCATGATCGGCATTGTCGTGACCTTCGCGATGGTCTTCGGCGGATATATCATGGCAGGGGGAAAGCTCGGGGTCATCCTGCATTCCCTGCCCTTCGAGATGATGATGATCGGAGGGGCGGCCATCGGCTCGTTCCTGCTTTCCAACGAGACCGTGGTGATCAAGCAGGCGCTGACCGGCATCGGCCGCTCGCTCAAGGGCCCGCGCTGGCACGAATCCGACCTGCAGGACGTGCTGTGCCTGCTGTTCCAGCTGCTGCGCATCGCGCGGTCCAGCCCGGTCGAACTGGAGGAGCATATCGAGAACCCCGAATCCTCGCCGATCTTTCAGGCCTATCCCCGGATCATGGCCGACGAGAACGCGGTGACGCTGATCACCGACACCCTGCGCTCGGCCAGCCTGAACTACGACGACCCCTATCAGGTCGAGGAAATGCTGTCCCAGCGCATCGGCCTGATGAACGAAGAGGCCATGCATGCGCCGCATGCGCTTCAGAACATGGCCGATGCGCTGCCGGCACTGGGAATCGTCGCCGCCGTCCTGGGGGTGATCAAGACCATGAGCGCCATCGACCAGCCGCCCGAGGTGCTGGGCAAGATGATCGGGGGGGCGCTGGTCGGCACCTTCCTCGGCGTGTTCCTCGCCTATGCGATCGTGGCCCCCTTCGCCCAGCGGCTCGGGGCGGTGACGAAGCAGGATCAGGCCTTCTACGACGTGATCAAATCCGTGCTGGTTGCGGGCCTGCACCAGCACGCCACCAATCTTTGCGTCGAGGTGGGCCGCCAGTCGGCGCCGGAACATGTCCGCCCGTCTTTCGGAGATGTCGAGAACGCGCTGCGCGAGTTGAAGAGGGCATCGTGATCGCCCTCCTCATCCTGTCCGCGGCGCTGGCCGCCGAACCGGCCGGCAGCGCGGTCTCGACCCGCGACGGCCTGATCCGCGAGGCGACGGACTGGCTGCTCAGCGGCGAATCCCTGCCGCGCGACATCGATGAAAGGCTGATGCGGCTGCCTCCGGCCGACCGGATCGAGGTGCTGATCTTTCTGCGCCGGTCGGGAATGCTGATCGGACCCGGCTGGACCGTCGACCGCCTGCTGGCGCCAGCCAAACCCACAGGAAACCAGGCCAGGGGAGCCCAGGAATGAGCATTGCCGAGACGGGCCAGGGCGCGGGCTGGGCGGCGCGCCCGCTGATCATCAGCGGCGTGCTGCTGCTGATCGTGCTGTCCATGGTGATCCCGATGCCGGCGCGCCTGCTGGACCTGGGAATCGCGCTTTCCATCGCCAGCGCCGCCTTGATCCTGGTCATGGCCTCGCTGGTCGAGAAGCCGACGGACTTCCAGGCCTTTCCGGTGCTGCTGCTGATCTCGCTGCTGATCCGGCTGTCGCTCAACATCTCGTCCACACGGCTGATCCTGACCGACGGCCAGAGCGGGACCGCCGCCGCCGGCCATGTCATCCAGGCCTTCGCCGAATTCGTTGCCGGCGGCTCGCTGCTGGTCGGGCTGACCGTCTTTGCCGTGATCACGGTGGTGAACTTCATGGTCATCACCAAGGGCTCCGGGCGGATGGCCGAGGTCTCGGCCCGGTTCGCGCTGGATTCCCTGCCCGGCAAGCAGCTCGCCATCGACGGCGACCTGAACTCCGGCGCCATCGACCATGAGGAAGCCAAGCGCAGGCGGGCCCGCGAGCAGCGCGAGATCAGCTTCTTCGGCTCGCTCGACGGGGCTTCGAAATTCGTCAAGGGCGATGCCATCGCCGGCCTGGTGATCACGCTGATCAACCTGTTCGTCGGCCTGGCTGCGGGCGTGCTTGTGCACGGCATGCCGGTGGGCGAGGCGATGACCACCTATTCCAAGCTGACCATCGGCGACGGGCTGGTCAGCCAGGTTCCGGCGCTGATCACCTCGATGGCGGCGGCACTGCTGCTGTCGCGGGGCGGCGCCACCGAGACGACGGCCGACCTGCTGTCGCAGCAGCTCCTCAGCAACTGGCAGGTGCCCTTCGTCAGCGGGGTCGGGATGCTGGTCATCGGCCTGGTTCCCGGCATGCCGACGCTGGTGTTCTTCGGCCTGGCGGCGGTGCTGGGCACGGCCGCGTGGTTCAGCCGCAGCCGCCAGGGCAAGCCCCCGCCGGACAAGGCCGCGATGCCAGAGCCGCAGGCTGTCGCCCCGTCCCCGGCGCGCATCGGCGACGTGCTGGACACGGACGAGATCTGCGTCGAGATCGGCGCGGGGCTGATCCTCGGCGCGCTCGATCCGGCGCGCGGGCTGGGCCAGCGCATCACCAACCTGCGGCTGCATATCGCCCGGACCTATGGGCTGATCCTGCCCGATGTCCGCATCACCGACGGCACCGGCTTCGAGGATGGCGAATATATCATCCGCCTGCAGGGGGTGGTGCGCGGCAAGGGGGTTCTGCGGCCGCAGGGGGTGCTGGCCCTGGGCGCCGATTCCGCCCTGGAGGGGCTGGTCGGCGAAAGCGTGCGCGAGCCGGTCTATGGCAGCGCAGCGCGCTGGATCGCGCCGGACTGGCAGGACGAGGCGGCGATTGCCGGCGCCACCGTCGTGACCCCGATGGAGGTCCTGTCCACCCATCTGATGGAGGTGGTCAAGACCAACCTGCCGGCGCTGCTGACCATGTCCTCGATGCAGCGCATGATCCGCGAACTGGGCAGCGTTTCGGACGAGCACCGCGCGCAGCTGAACCAGCGGTTCTTCGACAGCATGGTGCCGGACAAGGTCTCGCCCGAGATGCTGCTGGCCGTGCTGCGCGGCCTGCTGGAGGAGCGTATCTCGATCCGCAACCTGGTGCTGATCACCGATGCTGTGCACGAGGCGCGCAATGCCGCCACGCCCGAAGCGGTCTATGAGCAGGTGCGCAAGCGGCTGCGCGGCCAGATCACCGAGCAGTTCCTGGACGCCGAGGGTCAGCTCGGCATCCTGCAGTTGCACCCGCAATGGGAGGCCGAGATCACCCGCGCCGAAGCCGAGGCGGCCAGGACGGGGGCAAGCGCCATCCCGCAGATCCAGAAACGGCTGGCCGAGGCGGTGCAGGCCGCCTTGCGCGACCAGCGGCCGGGTCCGGAGGCGGTGCTGGCCGTGCCCGATCACCGCCGGCGCCTGGTGCGGATGATGCTGGCCTCGGCCGGGATCGCGATGCCGGTTCTGGGGCTGGACGAGATCGACCCGGCCGCGCAGGTGCGGCTGCTGGGCTCGGTCGAAGCATGAGCCAGCTGCTGGCAGATCCGCGCATGGCGGCCGCGCTGACCGCGCTGCTGCTGACCTATTGCCGCGCGCAGGCCTGCTTCCTGATGCTGCCGGTCTTTTCCGAGCGCGCCATGCCCGTCAGGCTGCGCGCCGCGCTGGCCATGGCGGTCACGCCGCTGCTGGCCGAACATACGCCGCCGCCGGGCGAGATCGGCGGCCTGCTGCCCCTGGCCGCCCTGGCCGGGGCCGAGATCCTGTCGGGGCTTGCGCTGGGCGGGCTGGTGCGGCTTTTCGCCAGCGCGCTGGACATCGCTGCGACGGCTATCGCCGCCACGGCCTCGCTGTCGCAGCTGGTTGGCGCCGCCAATGAATATTCGCCCCATCCGATCGGCAACCTGATGCATGTCGCCGGCCTGGCCCTTCTGATGGCGCTGGGCTTTCCGGTCCTGGCCTGCGACCTTTTGCGCGAAAGCCTGGCGCTGCGGCCGCTGGGGGCCTGGCCGCAGATCCCGGACATCCTGCCGGGCGCCGTTTCCCTGACCCGGCAGAGCTTTGTCCTGGCCATGCTGCTGGCCGCGCCGTTCATCCTGGGCGGCTTTCTGTTCCAGGCGCTGTCGGGGATGATCAGCAAGGTGATGCCCGCCCTGCCGGTGGTCTTCATCGCCGCGCCGGGGGCGATTCTTCTGGCGCTTCTGGCGCTTGTCGTGCTGACGCCCACCATCCTTTCGGTCTGGGCCGAGGCCGTCCTGGCCATGATGGAAACCCTTCTCCGATGAGCCAGGACAACGACGACAAGCAATTCGACCCCACGGAAAGCAAGCTGCGCAAGGCGCGGCAGGAAGGCGACGTCCCGCGCTCGGCCGAGCTGCAATCGGCGCTGATGTATCTGGGCTTCTGGCTGGCGGCGCTGTTTGCCATGGGCTGGGCGGCCCCGGCCTGGACCGGCATGGCCGCCCGCGCCCTGGGCGGCGAGCCCTGGCCCGATGCCGAAGGCCGGGCGGTCGCCGATCTGGCGCGCGCCCTGGCCGGCCAGGCCGCTCTGGCCACGCTGGCGGGGGTGGCGATCATGGCGGTGCCGGTGGTGCTGGGCCTGGTGGTGCAGCGCTCGGTCGTGCTGACGCCCAAGAAGCTGCTGCCCGACGTCAAGCGCATCAATCCGGTCAAGAATGCGGCGCAGAAATTCGGGAAAAGCGGGCTCGTGACCTTCTCGATCTCTCTGGGCAAGGCCCTGCTGGTGGGTGTCGGGGGGTGGTTTCTCTATGCCTCGCTGCTGTCCTGGCTGCTGAACTCCGGCGTCATGGCAGATCTGCAATGGGTCGAGGGGCTGGGGCTGATCCTGCGCCGGGCGGCTCTGCTGGCGCTGGGCATCGGCGCGATCTTCGCCGGCATCGACCTGATCTGGAAGCGGCGGGAATACCTGAAGCGGCATCGCATGTCCCGGCAGGAAATGCAGGACGAACACAAGGAAAACGAGGGTGATCCTCACCTGAAGGCCGCGCGGCGGCAAAAGGGGGTCGACATCGTGCTCAGCACCATGCTGGCCGATGTGGAAAAGGCGGATGTGATCATCGTCAACCCCACGCATTACGCGGTGGCGCTGGAATGGAAACGCGGCAGCGGCCGGGCCCCGGTCTGCCTGGCGAAAGGGGTGGACGAGGTCGCCCGCCGCATTCGCGAGCGTGCGCATGAGCATCGGGTCCCGATCTGGTCCGATCCGCCCTGCGCGCGCGCGCTGCACGCCACGGTCGAGATCGGGCAAGAGATCAAGGCCGAGCACTTCGCCCCGGTCGCCGCCGCCATCCGCTTTGCCGAAGCCATGCGCAAGAAGGCGCGCGAGGGCTGGGGCGGCCTGCCCCGGCGCAAGGAGGGAACATGAGTCGCAGGCAGGACGCGCTTGGCGGGCTGGAACGCATCGCGCGGTTGAAGGCCGATCTGGAGATGCGGCGCCTTGCCGCCTTTCGCGCCCATGTCGAGGCCGCGCGCCATCGCGTCAGGCAATTGGAGGATGAGCTCGACACCCTCTATCGCGTCGAGCGGCCGTTTTCGATCGCCGAGGCGCGGCTGGCCAATGCCCTGGCGGGCGAGCGCAGCCGGGCGTTGCTGAATGCCGAACAGGAGCTTGCCCGGCTCCTGCCCGGCTACGAGCAGGCGCGACAGGCTGCGGCGCGCGAATTCGGCCGGGCCGAGGCTGTCCACTCCCTGCGAAAGCAGCTGATCGCCGAGGCGCGCCAGAACAGGCTGCGGCGCGGTGCGCTGGCCGATCCTGCAGGGCCGGGCGGCGCCTTGGGCCCTGCGTCCTGTCCCGGCGCCGGATGATGCGATGCCGGGCCGATCTCCATGGTGATCCTTGCCGCGATTTCCGCGGGACGAAGGCGTGGCGATCAGCGCCACCGATGCCGGCTCCGATGCTTCTCGCAGCACAAAAGCGCGCAGTTCATCGTATGCGGCCCTTTGCCGGCGGCCGAGAGATCGCCGACGCTGCAGCGCGGCTTTCCCGGACCGGACGCCCGGCTTGCCGTTTCCCAGGCCAATGCCACCGATACGGGACAAAGCTTCCATTGACGCATCAGGATCTTCTACCCCTTCCGGGGCGCCCGGTGGCCGAGCCCTCTGCCAAGCGGCCGCCATCCGATCGCAGTGACCAGCGAGATACCGGCTGCGGCCACCCAGAATGGGGCGGTCAGGGCCGAGTCGCGGGCGACCACCGCCTCGGCTGCGCGCACGACAATGCCGGACAGCAGCAGGCCAAGCGGCATCATCCCCCAGGCCAGCAGCCGGTAGAGGCTGTTGACGCGGCCGAGCAGGCGGTCGGGGATCATCCGTTGCCGGGTCGAGACCGAAACCGTGTTCCACACCAGCCCGCAGAACTCGAAGATCGCAAGGATCAGGCCCAGCACCCACGCGCTCGGGGCCAAGGCGATGGCTGCAAAGGCGGGAATCGAGGCGAAGAGCATCCATTGGGCCGCCGCTCCGGCACCCATCCGCCGCACGACGCGCTCGCCGAGCAATCCGCCAGCGATGCCGCCGACCGCCCCCGCCGCCAGCACCAGCCCATAGCCGGTGGCGGACAGGCCGAGATTCTCCTGCACATGCAGGATCAGGCCGATCATCACCATCTGGAAAAACAGGTTCCAGAACCCGGTGAGCCAGGCGAGCAGCCCCAGGATCGGGGCAGCGCGCAGAAAAGCCATTGCCTCGGCCAGTTCACTGCGCCAGTTCCTCCTGTCCGCGTGGCGTGGCCGGAAGCCCCCCGCGATCCCCGCAACGATCAGCGCCGCAAGGCCGTGGCTCACGCCGTTGACGACGAACGGCAGCGGCAGCGCCATCGCCACCAGCACTGCGCCGAGCGGGGGGCCGACAAGCGCGTTGCCGGTCAGTTCCACGCTCCACAACCTGCCGTTTGCCGCCTCCAGCCGCTCATGCGGCACCAGCGAGGGCAGCATGGTCTGCGCGGCATTGTCGCGAAAGACCTCGGCCCCGCCAACGGTCAGGGCTGCAAGGATCAGCGCCGCGAAAGCAGGCATCGAGGAGACCCCGACCTGCGGCGCGTCCGCCAGCGGCAACGCCGACCAGAGCGCCACGGCCGCCCCGCCGAAACCCGCAGACCGAAGCACATCCATGCCGAGGATGAGCCTGCGCCGGTCGGCCCTGTCGGTGACGATCCCGGCCGGAATCGCGAAGATGGCCCAGGGCAACCGCAGCGCCACGGCAACCAGGGCGATCAGCAGCGGGTCACGCGTCAGCAGCGACGCCGTCCAGGCCCAGGCGACGGTAGCGATTCCGTCCGCCAGATTGGTCAGGCCGCTCGCCGCGATGAACCGCGGGAGCGGCCCGCCGCTGATCGTTGCGGGTGGCTGCCGAACATGCTGCCCCATGATCCCTCCCTCGCGCTTTCGGCCGGTTCCGCGGATCGTGCATCCTCAAGTCCCCTGGAAATCAAGCCGAATGTCGCAGGCAGAAGGCAAAAAATCCCGCGGGCCTGACCGTCGGGCAGATGTCGGCACGCTCATCCTCGATCGGGAGCGACCCCCGACATGAACGATGCATGCTCGCGGCTTGAGCGCCATGCTTTTGCGCTGGGGATAGTGGAGACAGAAACGGGGAAAGGCGGCAGGAAGCCCTCCCGCATCGGGCGTACCGCGTGCGGCATCGGTCGAAGCCTGATCGGCGGGCATTCACACGCATGCCGGATGGTTCTGCCACGCCTCTTGCCCGGGCAGGGCCAGCGTCCTATCTTCTGGGGCGAAAGGACGATTACATGCATCAGTCGATCCGCAAGCGCTAAGGACCCGGTTTCCGGTTTCGCCACCCTGCCTGCCGGCGGGGGGTATTCTTGCACTTGCTGGACTGATATCATGAAAACCTTTCAGACTTTCGACAATCCCGATGGCTGGGCTTCTGCCGCCGAGGCCTTCCGCGACGACTTCGCCGCCGGCGAGCGCATCCAGATCGCGCCATGGGGAGGTTATGCCATCCTGGGCCACCGGGAACTGGTCAGCCTTGCCCGCAATCCGCTGGCCGACGGCATGGCGCCCGATCCCGCCGCGATGGCGGAGACGCCCGCGCTGCTGGCGCTGCTCGACCGGGCGCTCTTCACCAAATCCGGCGAGGTCCATCGGACCGAGCGGGCCGCACTGATCGCCGCCTTCAACACCGTGCCGCTGGCCGGCATCACCCGCGAAGCGGTGCGGCGGGCGCTGCCCTCCGGCCCGGCCAGAATCGACCTGAGGACCGGGCTGATCGCGCCGGTCGTGCGCCGGGTCTGGGGCGAGATCATCGGTCTTGACGCGACTGCGGCCCTGCAGATGGAGGATGCGGTGCGCGACCTGGCCCATGTCCTGTCCCTCTCGCCCGATCCGGCAAAGGCCCATCTGGCCGAAGCGGCGGCCGGCAGGGTGCGGGACCTGTCGCTGGCGGCGCTGCAGGGCGGGGCGCCCTTCTCGCGGAACCTGCGGGACCGGCTGGGCGACGGGCTGGCCGCCGACCTGATCGCCGGCATGGCCTTCGACGCGATCGAGTCGGCCGCCACCGGGCTGGATGGGGCGCTGCGGGTGGCCTTTGCGCATCGGGACCAGGTCACGGCAACGGCGCAATGCGCCAATGAATGCCTGCGCCTGGCCAGCTCTACCCCGATGACCATGCGGCTGGCGACGGGCAGGATTGCCCTGGGCGATCTGGTGGTGGAGGCCGGGACCGTCCTGTCGATGGTCTGGGCGGCGGGCAATCACGACCCGCTGGCCTTCCCTGCGCCGGAACGGTTCGATCCCGATCGCGAGGGCGCGCGCCCGCTGATGTTCGGCATGGGCCAGCACGCCTGCCTGGGCCATGCGATCATCCGGGCGACCTTGGTGCAGCTGCTGGGCGTCCTGGAAACGCTCACCCCCGAGACCGGCACCCTGCCAGCGCGCTGGTCGCCATTTGCGAAGGACTATCTTCCCGTCCTCGGCATCCGTTTCGAGGGCTGATCGAGGGGGGGCGGGTCGCAGCTTGGCCGTGGTCTTTCCTTGGGGTGATGCAGATCGCGCCTTGCTTGCGCCGCACCTCGCCCGAGTGCCCGGCCTGACGGCTTTCGCCGCAGGGGCTGCGGCCGATGCGCGATTGGCAGCCCGCATCGGCCGTGCCAGAGTGAGAGCGGATGCGCCTTACAGTGGCCCCCGCCGGCCGGATGGGCGCCACGCTCGTGCGGCGGGCCCCGTCTCGTCGCCATCCTCATGCGTCAGGTCGAAGGGAAGGCGGATGAGCGAAACAGGAAGGATAGCATCATGAAGGAACTGCCGCTGAGCCGCGCCTTCACCCTGATCGAGCCGGGACCGGTGACGCTGGTCACCACGCATGACGGCGCAAGGAACAACGTGATGACCATCACCTGGACCATGGTGATGGATTTCACCCCGCGTTTCGCCATCACCACCGGGCCATGGAACCATTCCTGGACAGCACTGCGCGAGACCGGGGAATGCGTGATCGCCATCCCGACGCTGGACATGATCGACACGGTGATCGGCATCGGAACCTGCTCGGGCGCCGAGGTGGACAAGTTCCAGCGGTTCGGCCTGACGCGCCTGCCCGCAACGCATGTCCGCGCGCCGCTGATCCGCGACTGCCTTGCCAATATCGAATGCCGGGTGGTCGATATCGTCGAGCGGCACGGCATCGTCGTTCTGGACGGATTGGCGGCCTGGTTCGACACCAACCGCACGGAAACGCGAACCCTGCATGCGGTGGGCGACGGCACCTTCGTCATCGACGGAGACAGGCTCGACCGAAGGGAGGCGATGCGATCGAAGCTGCCCGAGGGGGTATAGGCAGAACCTTGCGGAGACAGTCGGCCCTGGCAGCAGGCCGCACGCGGTTTCTCCGCAACTGCCGCCTGAACCTGGCGCAGCGAAAGCGGTCCGAAGGTCACCGCCTGTCCGCACCGCTGTTAAGCCCGGCCGGTTACCCGTTGTTCGGCAAGGAAAGAATTGGTGACCAGCATCGTCGGAAAACCCGACGGCGCGCTCCCCGCCGTCCAGTTCCCGGGCGTTCGTTTTCGCTATGGTCTCATGCAGTCGCGAATGGGCGGATTGCCGTGCATCGAGCGCGCCACGGCCTGGTCGAGCGCCGTCTTGTCCAGCCCACCGAATTGAGGAGCCGCCTCCTTGATCGCCCAGTAGAGCCGGCGCATCACCGGGCTGTCGCCCCGGCGCGCATAGCCCCTGGCATAGCGCGGCATCCCTGCCTTCGACACATCGACATGGTGCTTTGCAGCCCCGGCGGCTGCAGGGTTTTGCAGCGCCTCGGGCATAGGGGTTCGCCGAAGGCACGAGCGCCAATGCAGCCCAAGAAGCGGATGCTGATATTCGAACAGGACCGCTCGCCTTGGCCCCGGCATGGGCTGCCGGTCCTGCAGCCAGCGCATCAGCGTGCCGTCGTCGCCTGCCTCGTCCGGCAGCTGCAGCGGTAGGCCGCCGGTCTGCTGGGGGGCAAGATCCATCGGCGACACAGAGCCCATCGCGCTGCCTTTCAGTTCCGGCAGATGCACCGCGACGGGCGTACGGACTGGCCGGACACCTGTACAGGGTCGAGGATTTTCTGTCGATGCACCGTGCGGCGCTGCATCATCCCTTGCGCGGACAGGATCGCGACGCTGGTCGGTGCCGTGGCGGGAACCTCCGCAGCCCGGGATAGGCTTGGCCTCTTTCCGGGAACGGATCGCCGAGCGGCGGCTGAAGCAGCCGCGGATGACGTCCGCGGACCGGGAGGATCCTCGCCTAGGAAGGTCGGCGCCGCAAGCCGGTGCGCCGGGTGCTCTCGCCGGGGCGATCCCGTTCCTGATCCCGAGGCAGATCGGCGGCTGAAGCAGGGAAGGGAGGGGAAATACCCCGGCCCATGGCGCGCGAAATGACCGCCCGCGGGCGTTTCGCCCGATCCCCTCCAGCCGAAGGCGCGACCGGCCGGCTTTCCCGGCATGGCGAAAAGGCGACCCGCCCAGGGCCGATGCCCGCGCCTTGCCGCCGCCGCTTCGGTCCGCCGGAAGCTGGCAGCGCGGTTTCTCGGCCCGGGGATGCCGGTGCCGGCCGGGGCAAGGCCGCCCCGCCCGCGGCCGGCCGGCGGCGCGTCAGCGCAGCTGCGCCTTGTGCGGGGGATTGAGCTTGAAGATCCGCTCTTGCGCCAGCCGCCAATGCGCCAGGTCACCGACGCATTTGCGCACCTCGCTCAGGCTGCCCTCGACCCGGATCGTGCCGGGCACGACCTCTTCGGCCGGCAGCGGCTTCAGATGGTCCAGCATCTCGGCCGTTTCCTCGCGGCTGGGATCGCGGTCGTCGGAATAGACGAGCATGCAGCTTTCGGTCTTCTTGCGTTGCGCCTTCATTGCCATCATCCTTGGCCCTGGTTCTGGTCGATCAGCCCCGCACCTTCGTATTCCGGGCCGAAGCCGATCGGAACGGCATGGCTGTTCGCCATCTTGATAATGTCGTCGGAACGCTGCTGGTTGCGCTCGGCCGACAGGAGTTCCGGGGTCGCGGACAGCAGCCGGGCAATCAGCCCCGCCACCGCGGGACAGGCCATCGAGGTGCCGTCCATCACCCCTTTCGAGGTCTTGCTGACCCAAGATATAATCCCCACGCCGGGCCCGATAAAGTCCACTTCCGGTCCGATATTGCTGAATCGGGCGAAAAAGCGGTCCCCGACGGGGGCGGGATCCGTTGCGACGTTGCGCCCGGTGACTGCGCCCTCGGGCCAGGCGTCCAGCACCCCGCCGGCCGAAACCGCCACCACCGTGCCCGAGCGCGCCGGGTATGAGACCGGCGACATGTAGTCGTTGCCCGAGGCGGCGACGCAGACCACGCCCATTGCCCGCGCCCGCCGCACCTCGCGCGAGATCGAGACCGGCTCGGAGCCCTGGCCGAGGCTGAGATTGATCAGGTCGCAGCCGTCGTCGACGGCCTGGCGGATGGCGCGGGCGATGGCGAATTCGCTGGCTCCGCCCGCATCCTTTTCGAAGACGCGATAGGAATGCAGCGCGACCTAGGGCGCGACGCGCGCCACGATGCCCGCGACATGGGTGCCGTGCCCGGTGCCGTTGTCGAACCATTCGTCGGCGGGCTCGGTGCCGGTGGTGTTCAGCCCGCGTTCGAGCTTCAGCCCCTTCGCGGGATCGACCCCGGTGTCGACGATGGCGACGCGGACGCCGCGCCCGTCGGCCTTTTCCGCCGGCGCCAGCATCCGCGCAAGCCCGTCGGGGAAATCCGCCCGGATGGGCGCCAGCGACAGGGTCAGCTCGGTCGGGCCCTTGTCCCTGACCGCGATATCCTCGGCCCCGCCCGGCCAATGGTCCGCGAAGGGCTGGCAGATCACCGCGTCGATGCGGGTCTGCCCGGCCGGCAGCGCGGTGCGGTAGCGCCCGTCCCGGTCCGTCACCCCGTCCGAGATGCCGAAGCCGCGCCGGCTGTCCAGCACCACCACGACCGAGGCCCCGGCGACCGGCTTGCCGCTGGCCGCATCGACGCAGCGCAACTCAAGCTCCTTGGCTGAGCGAAAGGCCGAGGGCTTGGCCTCCTTGCGGATGATGTCCATCTGGCCGTAGCGCAGCGGGTAAAGCCGCAGCTCGCGCCGCACGCGCAGGCCGGGATAGGCGCGCTGCAATTCGCGCGCCTGCTCGGGCCTCATGCAGACCAGCGATGCCTCGTTCTCGCCGATCGAATCGATCAGCCGGATGCGGCCGACCTCGGTGTCGAGCAATCGCAGGCGCGGCCGGATCGCGGGCGCCGAGCCCTCGCCGGCGCCCTGCGCCACGCTGCCCGCGGGCCGGGCGCCCGATGCCCGGAACAGCCGGTGATGCATGGCGCGGAACAGCCGGAAGCTGCTGGTCTCCATGCTGTCGTTGAAGACGTTGTCATCGGGGACGATGACATAGCGGGCGGTCTTTCGGGACATGCGCTTGTGCTCCTTCCTGCCACCGCAAGGCTACACCGCCCGGCCGGTTTCGCCAAAGAATTGTCCATCACGGCCCCGGCCGCCGCTTTCGCGGAGGGCCGGAACCATGGAACCGGGCTTGTCGAGGGGTGCCGACCGGGCGAAGGGCGGCGCGGGGGAATGAGGGCCCCGGCCGGACGGCGGCGGGTCCGGGTTCAGTCGGCGGGAGCGGGCTCCGGCACCGGCTTGCGGACGTATTTCGCGTTCATCCCGGCTTCGATGACCGCGATCTGCGCGGCGATCTCGTCCTCGGTCAGGTTGCGCCAGCCCGACGTGTCCTCGATGAGGCCGAGCGCCTTCAGTTCCTGCCCGACCTGCCCCAGATCCACCTCGCCCCAGGACGAGCGGCCGATGCGCGGCAGGCGTGCATGCACGTGATTGGCGACCAGACGGTCGATCACCGTCACCTGGCTGCCGCCGAAGGATTCGAGATGCTGCACGATGTCGTCGACCGCATTCATCGAGCGCCGCTTGATGATGGCGATCTGCTGATGGGGCTGGGCGACATAGGCCAGAAGATGCAGCGGCGAGGCGTCGACCGAGATGATCTGCCGGGCGGCGCGATATTGCGCGACCTGCTCCTCCTTGCTGCAGCGATGCGGCAGCCAGATCCGGTAGCCCTCGCGCTCCAGAAGCGCCTCGACCAGCGTTTCGCCCAGGATGGTGCCGCGGTCGAGGGGCAGGTCGCGGCGCGAGATGTAGAGCTTTTCCGCACCGGCCGGCGCGACCTTCTCCGCCGCGCTGCGGGCGAAGGCGACAAAGCGTCCGCTGCCCGAGATCAGGTCCGGGCCCAGGCCGAATTCCTGTCGCGGCACCACCAGCCGCTCGACCCGCGTCGGCCCCTTGGCGACCCGGATCTCGGCCGAGATGCCCAGGGCGGCAAGCAGCGCGGTCTGGGCCTTGATCGCCGCATCGTTCACCGGCCCGGCCTTGGGGATGTAGAGCGCCGAGCGGGTTCCGAAGGCCGGATCGTCCAGCGCCCAGAGCCTGCCGGTCGATTCCGTGATGAAATGGCCGAAATGGCCAAAGAAGATGCCGCCGAAGATATGGGTGCCCGGAATGAACTCCGGCGCCTCGGGGGCGCTGTATTCGACCGGGGCGTGCCGGGGGCGGCCATGGGTCAGCGAGACCGCGATGTCGACCGGCCTGCCGTCCCTGTCGAAAACGCCCGAGGCGTTTTGCAGGCGGCCGTTCTCATACTCGCTGGGCGGCAGAATTATCGCATCGTCAACAATGATATAATCAACTGATTCGGACATATGGGCACCTTGAACGGCTTTGGCGCCACATTAGCCACGCGCGCGGCCATCGGCCAGCGGTAAAGGGCCGCGCATGCCGGCACGCCCCCGGAAAGCCGCGGAACGTGCCGGCCCATAGGTCGGCGAAACTTGACCGTGCCGCGGGAATGCGGGATCAATCCTGACGGGTCCGGCCCCCAGCAGGGCACCATCTGGAGAAGAAACCTCTTGGCTAGCGGCGCACAATCGGTTCGGCGGACAGGCGATCGGCTGCGGACGATCGTCTGCACGGTGAAGAACGAGGGGCCATTCTTTCTGGAATGGCTGGCCTATCACCGCCTGATCGGCTTCAACCGCTTCGTCATCTTCTCGAACGACTGCACCGACGGCACGCACGAGATTCTGCAGGCCCTGGACGGCGCCGGGCTGATCCATCACTTCGACAACAGCGAGCTGTCCACAGACCTGCCCGAGGACCCGCAGGTCCGCGCCTATACCCGCGCCAACCGCATGGAGATCGTGCGCGAGTCGGACTGGATCATGGTGATTGACGGCGACGAGTTCCTGCAGGTCAAGGTCGGGGACGGCACGCTGGACGCGCTGTTCGCGGCCATGCCCGACAACGCCGATGCCATCGGCCTGCCCTGGCGGATCTTTGGCTCGGGCGGGGTGATCGAATTCAGCGACCGGCTGCAGATCGACACCTTCCGCCGCGCCGCGCCGCTGGACTTCGCGCCCAGCCCCAACCATCTGGCGATCAAGACGCTGTTCCGCCCCGACCTGGTGCAGCGTTTCGGCGTGCATCGCCCGGTCTACAAGGGCACATCGGGCACGCCGCGCAATCCGCTGCTGTTCGTCAACGGCTCGGGCCAGGACGTCACCGAGCATTTCCTGCGCGGGCGCTGGTGCATGCCGCCGGCGCTGGCGGGGTTCGATCTCGCGCAGGTCAATCACTACATGATCCGGTCGCACGAGGTCTTCCTGATGAAGAAATGGCGCGGCACGGCGAACAGCGCCAATGCGCAGCGGATCAATTTCGAATATTTCGACAAGTATAACAGCAATCACGACGTCGATCGCGGCATGCTGCGCTGGGTGCCCGCCGTGACGCAGGAAATCGCAAGCCTCACCGCCGCGCTGCCCGAGCTGACGGCGCTGGGCCGGTCGGCCTTCGATCTTTATGCCGGCCAGATCGCCGAGCTGAAATCCCGGCTGCTGCGGGAATCGCCGCAAGAGCACGACCGCCTCTTCGACCCCGAGGTGGTGCAGGCCGAGATCGAGGCGCAAGAGCGGCGGATCGCGAAGCTCCGCGCCACCGTGCCCGCCGCGGACCGGGTGCGGATGATGCCGCCCGAGCGCCCCTCGCAGGCCGGCCCGGCGCCGCAGGCCGGCAAGGGCGACGCCGCTGCCCGGGCCGCGGGCGGGGACGATGCCGCGCCGCCGCCCGTTCCGGCGGCACCCGGCTGGCTTCTGGAGCTGCGCGGCGATCCGGCGCGGCGCGGGTTCTTCCAGTCCTTCGAACAGACCGGGCTGCATTACGTCCAGCGCGACACCGACCAGCTGGTGATCAGCTTCGACAACCTGTCGGCGGTCAATATCGACCCGGTCGACCGCGAAAGCTGGGGCTACGGCTTCATCAGGAAGAACGGCTGGTCGCATCTGGGCGTCTTTGCCTATGCCGCGAAATGGTTCCGCGAGGATGCGCTGTTCGACTACCTGTCCGGGCTGGCGCGGGACGGGTTCTTTGCCCGGTTCCGGTCGGTGGCGCTGATCGGCACTTCGATGGGCGCCTATGCCGCCACCGCCCTGGCGCCGCTGGCTCCGGGCTGCACGGTGGTGGCGTTTTCCCCGCAATCGACGCTGAAGAAGGGGCTGGTGCCCTGGGAGAAACGCTTCAGCTCGGGGCGCAAGGCCGACTGGTCGGGCGATTTCGCCGACGGCGCCGAAGGCGCGCGGGCCGCGGGCAAGCTGTGGCTGGTCTACGATCCGCGCATCGAAGAGGACCGCCTGCATATCGAACGCTATCAGGGCGAGAACGTCTCGTTCCTGAAGGCGCGCTATGCCGGGCACAAGACGGCGCTGTTCCTGCGCCGGGCCGGCCTGCTCAGCACGGTGGTGCGCGAGGCGGTCACCGGCACGCTGACCGAAAGCCGGTTCTACGACCTCTATCGCCAGAGCCGCTCGATGCCCTGGTATCTGAACAGCACCGCGAACCGCATCGCCGAATCCGCGCATCCGCGGCGGCTGCAGCGGCTGGACGCCTATCTGAAGAAGGTCGAGAAGCCGCAGATTTCCCGCAACCTGCACGCCCGCTTCCCCGAGATCATGTCCTCGGCCTGATCCGCCGGGGCGGCGGCTTCGGCCAATGGCCGCCGTTCGTCACCAGGATCCGCGCGGTCTTGGCGTCCGGCGCCGCGACCATACCGGCTGCCGGCTCGCGCTGCCGAAGATGCGGCCGACCGTCTGGACATTTCCCCTGACCGGGCGAAGAGGTCGGATTGACAGGGCAGGGCGCAAAACCCAAGCTGGCCGGCGGGGTGACGCGGGTTCCCCGCCGCCGGAGCCCCTGCGCAACCGCCGCCATTCCGAAGGATCCATGGACCCCCGCAGCGCCCTTCCCTCGATCGACAGGCTTTTGCGCCAGGCCGAGGCGCGGGAAATGATCGCGCATCACGGGCGCGACAATGTCGTCGGGATGCTGCGCGAATTGCTGCGGGACCGGCGCATGGCGGCGGGCCGCGGCGATGCGGCGGCGGGCGAGGGCGTGCTGGAGGAATGCGCCCGGCGGCTGGCCGCGCAGGCCCGGCCCTCGCTGCGGCCGGTGCTGAACCTCACCGGCACGGTCAACCACACCAATCTGGGCCGGGCGCTGCTGTCGCGCCGCGCCGCCGAGGCCGCCTTTCAGGCCATGGTCAATGCCACGAACCTGGAATACGACCTCGACGGCGGCGCGCGCGGCGACCGTGACAGCCATGTCGAGGCGCTGATCTGCCGGCTGACCGGGGCCGAGGCGGCGACGGTGGTGAACAACAACGCCGCCGCGGTGATGCTGATGCTGAATACCCTGGCCCTGGGGCGCGAGGTCGTCGTCTCGCGCGGGGAGCTGGTCGAGATCGGCGGCGCCTTCCGGGTGCCCGACGTGATGGCCCGCGCCGGCTGCCGCCTGCACGAGGTCGGCACCACCAACCGCACGCATCTGCGCGACTATGCCAATGCGGTGAACGAGGACACCGCCGCCTTCATGAAGGTCCATGCCAGCAATTACGCCATCGAGGGCTTTACCGCCGAGGTGCCGCAGGCCGATCTGGCGGCGCTGGCCCGGCGGCACGGCATCCCCTTCCTGATCGACCTGGGCAGCGGCTCGCTGATCGATCTGGACGCCTTCGGCCTGCCGCCCGAGCCGACGGCGCGGCAGGCGATCCGCGACGGCGCCGATGCGGTGACCTTCAGCGGCGACAAGCTGCTGGGCGGGCCGCAATGCGGCATCATCGCCGGCTCGCGCGCGCTGGTGGACCGGATGCGGGCCAACCCGCTGAAACGGGCGCTGCGGGTGGACAAGATCATCCTGGCCGCGCTGGCCGAGACGCTGCAAAGCCATGGCGATCCCGAACGCGCCCTGGCCGAAATCCCGACCCTGCGCCTGCTGACCCGGTCCCGGGACGAGATCCGCGCCCTGGCCGAGCGGCTTTGCCCGCAGGTCCGCGCCGCGCTGCAGGGCGCGACCGAGGTCTCGGTCGTCGACTGCCTGAGCCAGATCGGCAGCGGCGCCCAGCCCGTGGACCTGCTGCCCAGCGCCGGGCTGGCCTTTGCCGAAACCGGCGCCGTCTCGGCCGCGCGCATCGCCCGGGCCTTCCGCGACCTGCCGCTGCCGGTGATCGGCCGCATCCACAAGGGGCAGTTCCTGCTGGATCTGCGCTGCCTCGAAGACCCGGCGCCCTTCCTGGCCCAGCTCGACCGGCTGCACTTCGGGGGGCCGGCCGCGTGAATGCGGGCCATGCGCGGCGGAGTGCGGGCCGGCGGCAAGCCGACCAGGCCCCCGGCGCCGCGCCTTGAGGCGGGCCGCCCGCCGTGGCAGGGAGGGCACGCCGCAAGGGATGACGAGATGACGCAACCCGGTCCTGGACAGGAGAACGAGCCATGGAATTCAGCCTGAAACGCCGACAAGTCATCGCGGGCCTCGCCGCCTGCGCCGCGATCGCCCCCGGCCTGGGCCGCGCCGCCGAGGTGCTGCGCTTCTCGGCCATCCCGGACGAGGACGCGACGAAGCTGATGGGCCGCTTTACCAAGGTGGCCGAATACCTGTCCGGCAAGCTGGGCGTTCCGGTCGAATTCGTGCCGGTGAAATCCTATCCCGCCGCCGTGGTGGCCTTTCGCAACGACCAGATCCAGCTGGCCTGGTTCGGCGGGCTGTCGGGCGTGCAGGCCCGGCTGGCGCTGCCCGGCTCGGTCGCCATCGCCCAGGGCGAGGAGGACGCGGCCTTCGTCAGCTATTTCATCGCCAACAAGGCGGCCGGCCTGACCGAGAGCCCGGATTTCCCGCAGGCGGCCCAGGGACGCAGCTTCACCTTCGGCGCCAAGACCTCGACCTCGGGGCGGCTGATGCCGGAATACGAGATCCGGCGCAACACCGGCATGGCGCCCGAGGCGTTCTTTTCCCGGGTCGGCTTTTCCGGCGATCACACCAAGACCGTCGAGCTGGTGCAGAGCGGCGCCTACGAGATCGGCGCGGTCAATTTCACCGCCTATGACGACATGGTGGCCAAGGGCCAGGTCGATCCCGCCGAAGTTCCGGTCATCTGGCGCACGCCCTCCTATCCCGACTACAACTTCACCCTGCGCGGCGATGCCGACGACCGGTTCGGCGCAGGCTTTACCGAGCGGCTGAAAGCGGCGATCCTCGGCATGGACGATCCGGAGATTCTCGGTGCCTTTCCGCGCAGCAAGTTCATCCCCGCCAGCAACGCGGATTATGAGCCCATCGAAGAGGTCGCCCGGCAGCTCGACCTGCTGGACTGAGGCCGGCTGATGGTGGAACTGCGCGGGCAGACGCTGGCCTACGGCCCGACCGTGGTGCTGGAGAACGTGACGCTGGCGATCCGGCCCGGCGAGCGGGTGGCGCTGCTTGGCCGCAGCGGGGCCGGGAAATCCACCCTGCTGGCGGCGATCCGCGACAGCGCCATGGCGGCGGGCGAGGATGTGGCGCTGGTGCCGCAGGAAAACGGGCTGGTGCCGCAGCTGAGCCTGTTCCACAATGTCCATATGGGCCGGCTGCACCGGCATTCGGCCTTCTACAATCTGGTCACGCTGCTGCGCCCCTTTCGCCGCGACCGGGCCGAGGTGGCCGCGCTGGCGCGCGAGCTGGGGCTGGAGCCGCTGCTCGACCGCCCGGTCGAGCGGCTGTCGGGCGGCCAGCGCCAGCGCACGGCGGTGGCCCGCGCCATCCATGCCGGCGGCGGCTTCCTGCTGGCGGACGAGCCGGTCTCGGCGCTGGACGAGATGCAGGCGCCCGAGGTGCTGCGGGCGCTGCTGTCGCGCTTTCCGACCAGCGTGATCTCGCTGCACGATATCGGGCTGGCGCTGGCGCATTGCACCCGGCTGGTCGGGCTGAAGGACCGGCGCATCATCTTCGACCTGCGCACGGGCGAGCAGAATGCCTCCGACATCGACCGTCTCTACGCCGCTTGAGCCGCCGCGGCCGCGCCGGCGCGACAGGCCGCTGCGGCGGCTGCAGGTGGTGTGGATCGCGCTGACGCTGGCGGCGCTGGCGCTGTTCGCGGCCGATCTGCAGGTCAGCGCGCCCTCGCCCGGGGCGGTGCTGAAGGCGCTGGCGCTGGGCTTCGCGCGTCCCGATTTCCTGGCGCTGGAGAATCTGGGCCAGGCGCTGCTGCTGACGCTGACCGTGGCCTTCGGCGGGGTCGCCATCGGCGCCGCGGCGGGCTTCGCCATGGCGCTGGCCTGGAACTGGCGGGCGGTCCGGGTGCTTTCGCTTTGCCTGCGCAGCGTGCACGAGCTGATCTGGGCGCTGTTCATCATCACCGTGACCGGCCCGGTGGCCATCGCGGCGGTGATGGCGCTGGCCCTGTCCTATAGCGGCATCTTCGCCAAGGTCTTCGGCGAGATCCTGGACGAGGCCGACCCCGCCCCGCGCGATGCCCTGCCGGGGCGCGGCCTGTCGCTGTCCGGGCTGATCTATGCCAAGCTGGTGCCCAGCCTGCCGGCCTTCTGGAGCTATTTCTGCTATCGCATCGAATGCGGCATCCGCTCCAGCGCGGTGCTGGGCTTCGTCGGCCTGCCGACCCTGGGCTTCGAGCTCGACACGCTGTTCAAGCAGGGCCGCTACGACGGCGCGGCGGCGGTGCTGCTGCTGACCTATGCGCTGATCATCAGCCAGTCGCTGTGGCTGCGGCGGCGGCTGGTGCCGCTCTATGTGCTGGGGGCGCTGGCCTATCTTGCCGCGCTGTCGCCCGGGCAGGTCTCAGGCTTCGGGCTGTGGCAGCTTCTGGCGGTGGACATGGTGCCCGCGCCGCTGCGCGACGCCGACCTGACGGCGGCGGGGACCTGGGGCGCCTTCGGCGACTGGCTCTGGCGGCTCGTCTCGCAGCAGGTCCTGCCGGGGGCCTGGGCCACGGTGCTGGTCAGCTACCTGGCCTTCGTGCTGTGCGGCATCGTCGCGCTTGTGGCATTCCCGCTGATCGTCACCGCGCTGGCCGGCCGGATCGGCGCCGGGCTGGGCCATGTGGCGCTGGTGATCATGCGCTCGACCCCGGAATACATGCTGGTCTTTGTCGGCGTGCAGGTGCTGGGCCCCTCGATGCTGCCGGCGGTGCTGGCGCTGGGGCTGCACAACGGCGCCATCATTGCCCATCTGGTCGGGCGGCAGGCCGAGGGCATGGTCCCGACCCTGCGCCCCGACCGGCCGGGCGGGGCCGGGCTTTATGCCTATGAGCTGGTGCCGCGCGTCTCCTCCGGGCTCATCGCCTATCTGTTCTATCGCGGCGAGATCATCCTGCGCGAAAGCATGATCCTGGGCATCCTGGGCATCGCCACGCTGGGCTTTTACGTGGACAGCGCCATCGCCACGCTGCGCTTCGATCGCGCCGCGCTGCTGGTGGTGGCGATGATCCTGCTGACGGCGCTGGCCGACTGGGCCTCGCGGGCGCTGCGCCGGCGGCTGAAGGTCGGCGCCGTCTCGACCCGGCCCTTCTGCTGAGGTCCTAGCCGGCGCCCGGGGCCGGAAAGCCGCTGATCCGCATGGCGGCAAAGCGTTCGCGCAGCCAGCGCGCGGCCGGGCCGCTGGGACGCTGCTTGTGCCAGACCAGTTCCAGCGCCACCGGCCAGTCGGCGCCGTCGAATTGCAGCGCCGGGGTGACCAGATCGTCCCGCACCGGCGATTCCTCGATGATGTGGTCGGGCACCAGCGCCCAGCCGATGCCGCGGCGCACCAGTTGCAGGATCACCCAGTGGCTTTCAACCCACCAGACCTCGGCCGCCGTGCGCAGGCGCTGCTTTTCCGGTCCCTCGCTGCGCACCGCGACCATCAGCTGGCGGTGGCGCTTCAGGTCCTCCCAGTCCACCACCGTATGGGCCAGCGGGTGGTCCTTGCCGCAGACCAGCTTCAGCGGCACCCAGCCCAGCGTGTGGAAGGCGATCTCGGTCGGCAGCACCTCTTGCCGCCACATCACGCCGATATCGGCCTTGCCGTCCAGCACCAGCCGGCTGACATCCTCCATCATCGGGAACAGCAGTTCCAGCTCGACATGCGGGAAGCGCGCGGCGAATTGGGCGAACAGCGTCGCCAGCGGCTCTTCGGGATAAAGCTCGTCGATGGCGACGACCAGCCGGTGCTCGACATGCGCGGTCAGGCTGGCGGCGACGCCGATCAGGTGCTCGCGGCGGTCCAGCACCACGCGGGCCTCGGCCAGCAGACGTTCGCCCGCAGGCGTCAGCACCGGGTTGCGTCCTTCGCGGCTGAACAGCGCCACGCCCAGGTCGTCCTCGAGATTCGAGACCTGGGTGCTGATCGCCGACTGCGCCTTGCGCAGCGCCCGGCCGGCGGCCGAGAACGAGCCGTGCTGCGCGGCGGCGACAAAGGCTTCCAGCTGGTCCAGCGTGACGGTCATCTATCCGCAAATCCGATGGTATCTAACTTTGTATTCTGGAAAATACAGATAGAAAGCGCAGCAAGCAACGATGAGGAATCACGATGACGATGCGCAGTTTCCCGGACCGGGTCCGCCACGCGGTAAGCTTCGAGCTGATCGGCCTGGCGATCGTCACCCCGCTGGCCGCCTGGATCTATGACAAGCCGGTGTTCGACATGGGCGTCGTCGGCGTCGGCGCGGCGACGCTGGCCACGGTCTGGACTTTTGTCTTCAACCTGGGCTTCGACCACGCCATGCGGCGCTGGGTCGGCCATGTCGGCAAGTCGCTGCGTCACCGGCTGCTGCATACCGCGCTGTTCGAGCTGGGCCTGCTGGTCATGCTGCTGCCGCCGATGGCCTGGTATCTGGGCATGACGCTGTGGCAGACGCTGCTGCTCGACCTGTTCATCGTGGCCTTCTATCTGGTCTACAACTTCGTCTTCAACATCGCCTATGACCGGATCTTCCCGCTGCCTGCCGCGCCGCAGGGTCGCGGGCGGGATCACGGGCGCCGCCAGCCGGCCTAGCCCGGATCGCAGGCGATCTCGTCCAGCAGGAAGGCGCGGAACTTGCGGATCGCGGGACGGTTGCGGCGGCCCTTGGGATAGACCAGCCAGAAGCTGCGGCCGTTCTGCGCCACCAGCGGAAAGGGCTGGATCAGGCTGCCGGTCGCCAGCTCGAAGCGGAAGAAGCGCGGCGTCAGCAGCGCCACGCCGTAACCCTCCAGCGCCGCCCGCGCCTCGTGCAGGTCGGTCGAGAGCGTCAGGCCGGGCTTGGGCGGGGCCTCCCAGAAATCCACCCCCGCCTCGCGCATCCAGACCGCCCAGTTCGGGTCCACCCGGTCCAGCAGCGGCAGCTTCAGCAGGTCGGCGGGCTCGCGCAGCTCGTGCTTCCTGGCCAGTGCCGGCGACAGCATGGGGGTGTATTCGATGGGCATCAGGAAATGCTCCTCGACCCCCGGCCAGCCGCCCTCGCCGGCGCGGATGGCGACGGTGATGTCCTCGCGCCCGAAATCGACCAGATTGTCGCTGGTCTCCAGCCGCACCGCCAGGTTCGGGTGGTTCATCTGGAACTTGCCCAGCCGCGGCGACAGCCAGGCCCCGGCGAAGGTCGGCACGGTCGAGATCGACAGGGTCGAGACCGAATCCGCCGAGGGGTCGGCAAAGGCTTCGCGCAGCATGTCGAAGGCGTCGATGGTCGGCCGGGCGAACAGCGCCCCGGTCTCGGTCAGCACGATCTCGCGCGGCTTGCGCAGGAACAGCGGCGTGCCGAGCCGTTCCTCGAGCAAACGGATCTGATAGCTGACCGCGGCCTGGGTCATGCCCAGTTCCTCGGCGGCGCGGGTGAAGTTCAGGTGCCGCGCCACCGCCTCGAAGGCGCGCAGGGCGGCAAGCGGGGGAATCGACATAAGCCTGCCTTATGGATGCTTGCCGAGGCTTTGTTGGTCATTGCCGTGGAAACCTAGCATGATCGAAGCGTGGATCAACCATGACCACCGAAAGGAGGGCAAAAATGTCCGATAATTCCGTATGCGATCGCCAACGCCCCTTCCTGCCGGGCCTGACCCGGCTGCTTTTCGGTGTGCTGCGCCGGGATAAGTCCAGCCTATCGCCATGCGAGGGGCGCATGGCGGCGCTGGACCATCCCGCGACCCGCAAGGCGCTGGCCGATCTGCCGGCGCATCTGCTGCGCGACATCGGCGTCGCCGACACGCGCAGCGACACGGCCGCCCCGCCGCAGGAAGGCGACGCGCTGCGCCGGCATCTGTGGTAAGGCGTCAGCCCGCCGCGCTTTTGCGCACGGTTTCCCCGAACTGCTTGCGATAGGCGCGCGCCAGCGTGGCGGGCGACGAGAACCCGGTGCGCGAGGCGATCTCGCCCAGCGTCAGCTTGGTCTCCAAGGCCAGCGCCCGGGCATGGGACAGCCGGATCTGCCGGTAATAGCCGCCGGCCGACAGGCCCAGATGGGCATGGAACAGCCGGTCCATGCTGCGCGGCGACAGCGCAGCGCGCTCGGCGATGCGGGGCAGGGGCAAGGGCTGCTCGGCGGTCTCGCGCATGGCGACGATGGCGCGCTGCAGCGACGGCGGCAGCGCGCTGTCGGTCATGCGGCTGGGCAATTGCCATTCCACCGGATCGGTGCTGCGCCCCATCACCCGGCCGAACATGTTCGCCACGTCGAAGCGCAGCGCCTCGCCCGCCTGCGCGCCGATCAGGTCCAGCGACCAGCTGAGCACGCTTTGCGCGCCGCCGCAGGTGACGATGTTGCCGTCCGCAACATAGGGGTCCGGCACCACGGTGATCTCGGGGAAAGCCTCGGCCAGTGCCCCGCGCTCCATCCAGTGGATCGCGGCCCGGCGCCCGGCCAGCAGGCCCATGCGGGCCAGCAGCCACGCCCCGGTATCAAGGCCCCCCACCACCGGTAGCCCCCGCGCCTTGCGCAGCACCGCCTGCGCCGAGTCGCGCTGCAGATGGTCGCGCATGCCATAGCCCGAAACCAGGATCAGCGCATCCGTCGCCCCCACCCGTTCCAGCGGCAGATCGACCGAGATCGCCAGCCGCGAGGAACTGGTCACCGCCCCGCCGTCCAGCGAAGCGACCTGCCAGGAAAACAGCCGCCGCCCCGACAGGTCGCGCGCCGCCCGCAGGGGCTCGATGGCGCTGGCCAGCACCATGTTCGAGAAGCCGTCGAACAGCAGGAAGGTCAGGTGCAGCGGCGATTTTGGCGACATAGGCAAAGATTATGGCGTAAATTGCACATCATGCCAGCCAAATAGCTGTCAGGCTGCGGTGAAATCACATATTGCCGGAGCCATGAATGAACCGTGACGTCTTCATCACCTGCGCGGTGACCGGATCGGGGCAGAGCCACAAGAAGTCCGACCTGGTGCCGATCACGCCCCGGCAGATCGCCGAAGCCTGCATCGAGGCGGCGAATGCGGGCGCGGCCATCGCCCATGTGCATGTGCGCGATCCCCAGACCGGCGCGCCCTCGCGCGATCCGGCGCTGTATCGCGAGGTGGTGGACCGGGTGCGTTCCGCGGGCACCGACGTGGTGCTGAACCTGACGGCGGGCATGGGCGGCGACATCGTGCTGGGCTCGGCCGAGGCGCCGCTGCCGCTGTCGCCGCAATCCGACCTGATCGGCGCCAGCGAGCGGCTGGTGCATGTCGAGGAACTGCTGCCCGAGATCTGCACCCTCGATTGCGGCACGATGAACTTCGCCGAGGCCGATTACGTCATGACCAACACCCCCGGCACGCTGCGCGCCATGGCGGCGCGTATCCAGGCGGCGGGGGTGCGGCCCGAGATCGAGGTCTTCGACACCGGCCATCTGTGGCTGGCCAAGACGCTGGTGGAGGAGGGGCTGATCGACGATCCGGTGATGATCCAGCTGTGCATGGGCATCCCCTATGGCGCGCCCGCCGATCCGAACAGCCTGATGGCGATGGTGAACAACATCCCGCCCGGCTGGGTCTATTCCATGTTCTCGATCGGGCGGATGCAATTGCCTTACGTCGCGCAGGCGGCGCTGGCCGGCGGCAATGTCCGTGTCGGGCTTGAGGACAATATCTGGCTGGACAAGGGCGTGCCGGCCCGCAACGGCGATCTGGTCGAGCGGGCGGCGACGATCCTGAATGCGATGGGCTGCTGCATCCTCGGCCCGCAGGAGGTGCGCGACACGCTGAAGCTGACCCGGCGCTGAGCCGCAGGCCGAACCAATCCATAACACAAGACAGGGGGTCCATCATGAGCATCAATCTGACGAGTCGGGGGCTGACAAGGCGGGGCTTGCTGGCCGGCGCGGCGGGCATGGCGGCGGCGGGGCTGATCCTGCCGCGCGGCGCGCGGGCGCAAGAGGCCAGGCGCGGCGGCAGGCTGCGCATCGGCCATCTGGGCGGCGCGACCTCGGACACGCTGGACCCGGCGACCTATGCCGCCGGCCCGGTGGTGACGGCGATGCTGGCGGTCTGCAACAACCTGGTCGAGATCGACGCCAAGGGCCAGGCCGTGCCCGAACTGGCCGAGTTCGAGCCCGATGCCGAGGCCCGGGTCTGGACCTTCCGCCTGCGCGACGGCGTCACCTTCTCGGACGGGCGCAAGGTCACGGCGCGGGACGTGATCGCGTCCTTCGACCACCATCGCGGTGCGGATACCAAGTCCGGCGCCAAGGGCTCGCTGGAGCAGGTCAAGGAGATCCGCGCCGATGGCGACAATGTGGTGGTGTTCGAGCTGACCTCGGGCAATGCCGATTTCGCCTATCTGACTTCGGACTATCACTTCGTCATCATGCCGGCGAACGAGGACGGCACGCTGGACTGGCAGTCGGGCCTGGGAACCGGCGGCTATGTGCTGGAGAATTTCGAGCCGGGCGTCCGCATCACGCTCAAGCGCCGCGACGATTACTGGAAGCCCGACCGCGCCTGGTTCGACGAGGCGGTGCTGCTGACCATCAACGACGCCACCGCCCGGCAGAACGCGCTGATGACCGGCGAGGTCGATGTCATCAACTCGCCCGACCTCGCCACGCTGCACCTGTTGCAGCGCCGTCCGGGCCTGCAACTGGTCGAGGTGACGGGGACCGCGCATTACACCATGCCGATGTTCTGCGACCAGGCGCCCTTTACCGATCCGAACCTGCGGCTGGCGCTGAAATACGCCATCGACCGGCAGGAGGTGCTGGACAAGGTGCTGCGCGGCCATGGCCAGATCGCCAATGACAGCCCGATCGCGCCGGCGAACCGCTTCTTTGCCGGCGACCTGCCGCAGCGGGCCTATGACCCGGACAAGGCGAAACATTACCTGAAACAGGCCGGCATGGAGGGGCTGAAGGTCGAGATTTCGGCCTCGGACGCGGCCTCGGTCGGGGCGCTCGACATGGTGCAGCTGTTCCAGCAATCGGCCAAGGCGGCCGGGATCGACCTGACCGTCAAGCGCGAGCCGGACGACGGCTATTGGTCCAACGTCTGGCTGAAGAAGCCCTTCTGCGTCAGCTACTGGAACGGCCGCCCGACCGAGGATGACATGTTCAGCCTGGTCTATGCCCGGGGCGCCGAGTGGAACGAGAGCCACTGGGACAACGAACGCTTCAACGAGTTGCTGCTGAAGGCGCGGGCCGAGCTGGACGACAGCCTGCGCGCCGAGATGTATCGCGAGATGCAGGGGCTGGTCTCCGAGGACGGCGGCACCATCATCCCGATCTTCGTGAACTATATCGACGTGGCCAATGACAAGGTGGCGCATGGCGAGGTGGCGTCGAACCGCTTCCTCGACGGCTGGAAGATCGTGGAACGGTGGTGGCAGGCATGAAGATCGCGGCAATCGGCGGCGGGGTCATCGGCGGCGGCTGGATCGCCCGCTTCATCCTCTCGGGGCATGACGTGGCGGTCCACGACCCGCATCCCGAGGCGCAGCGCATCGTCGGCGAGGTGCTGGCGAATGCCACCCGCGCCTGGGAAAGGCTGTTCCAGGCGCCGCCGCCCCGGCCGGGGCGCATCCTCTGGGCCGGCTCGGTCGCCGAGGCGGTCCGGGACGCCGATTACATCCAGGAAAGCGTGCCCGAGCGGCTGGAGCTGAAGCACCGCATCATCGCCGAGATCGAGGGCGCCGCGCCCGGGACGGCGCTGATCGGCTCCTCGACCTCGGGCTTCAAGCCGTCCGAGTTGCGGCAGGGGGCGCGGCATCCCGCCCGCATCCTCGTCGCCCATCCCTTCAACCCGGTCTACCTTTTGCCGGTGGTCGAGGTCGTGGGCGGCGGCGAGGCGGCGGATCGCGCCTGCGAGATCCTGACCGAAATCGGCATGAAGCCGGTCCGGATCGCGCGCGAGATCGACGCCCATATCGGCGACCGCCTGCTGGAAGCCGTCTGGCGCGAGGCGCTGTGGCTGGTCCATGACGGCATCGCCACCACCGAGGAGATCGACGACATCATCCGCTTCGGCTTCGGCCTGCGTTGGGCGCAGATGGGCCTGTTCGAGACCTATCGCATCGCCGGCGGCGAGGCCGGGATGCGGCATTTCCTCGGCCAGTTCGGCCCGGCGCTGAAATGGCCCTGGACCAAGCTGATGGAGGTGCCCGACCTCGACGAGGCGCTGATCGACCGTATCGCCGGCCAGTCCGACGCGCAGTCGGGCCGGCATTCGATCCGCGAGCTGGAGCGGATCCGCGACGACAACCTGGTCGGCATCTTCCAGGCACTCAAGGCGAACGACTGGGGTGTCGGCAAGACCGTGCGCGCGCAGGAGGACGGCTTCTATGCCCGCGCGCCCGTGCGGGCCGAGGGCTATCCGCTGCGCATCCATCAGGCCCGCGTGACCGGCGGCTGGGTCGACTACAACGGCCACATGACCGAGTTCCGCTATCTGCAGGTGCTGGGCGATGCGACGGACGCCTTCCTGATCCATATCGGGCTGGATGCCGATTACCGGGCGCAGGGCCGCTCGGCCTATACGGTCGAGACCCATATCCGCCATCTGGCCGAGGTGAGGGCCGGCGAATTGCTGACCGTCGAGACCCGGCTGCTGGGCCATGACGCGAAACGCTTCCGCCTGCATCACGTCATCCTGCGCGAGGACGGGACCGAGGCCGCGACCGGCGAACACATGCTGCTGCATGTCGATACCGGCGAGGGCCGCGCCATCCCGATGCCGCCGGCGCTGCTGGAGGCGCTGGACCGGGTGGCCGCGCAGGACGGCGCGCCGCATCCCGACCATGCCGGCGCCGGCATCCGCCCGATCCGCCAGAAGGAGGCCACCGCATGAGCGCCGCCGAGGCCCGGCGGCGGCCCATCCTGAGGATGATCGCGGGTCGGCTGGGCATCGGGGTCTTTACGCTCTTCGTCATCTCCGTGCTGATCTTCCTGGCCGTCAGCCTGCTGCCCGGCGACATCGCCCAGCAGGTGCTGGGCCAGTCCGCCACGCCCGAGACCGTCGCGGCCTTCCGGCGCGAGCTTGGCCTCGACCAGCCCTTGGCCTGGCGCTATCTCGACTGGGTCGGCGGGGTGTTGTCGGGCGATTTCGGCCGTTCGCTGGCCAATGGCCGGCCGGTGGCGGACCTGCTGGCCGCGCGGCTGGGCAACACCCTGTTTTTGGCCGCCTATGCGGCGGTGATCGCGGTGCCGCTGGCGGTGGGGCTGGGCCTGCTCGCCGCTTTGTGGCGCGGCAGCTGGTTCGACCGCATCGCCAATGTGGCAACGCTGTCGGCGATCTCGTTTCCGGAATTCTTCATCGCCTATATCCTGATGTTCTGGCTGTCGGTCAGGATGGGCTGGTTCCCCTCGATCGCCGATCCCGGCGCCTCGCCGCGGCTGGCCGAGATGCTGGGCCGCGCCTTCCTGCCCGCGATCACGCTGGTCCTGGTGGTGACCGCCCACATGATGCGGATGACGCGGGCGGCGGTGGTCAACGTGCTGGGCGCGCCCTATGTCACCATGGCGCGGCTGAAAGGGGTGTCGCGCTGGCGCGTCGTCACCCGCCACGCCCTGCCGAACGCGCTGGCCCCCATCGTCAACGTGGTGGCGCTGAACGTGGCCTGGCTGATCACCGGCGTCGTCATCGTCGAGGTTGTCTTCGTCTATCCCGGCCTCGGTCAGCTGATGGTGGACAGCGTCACCAACCGCGACATTCCGGTGGTGCAGGCCTGCGCGCTGATCTTCGCCGCGGTCTATATCCTGCTGAACCTGCTGGCCGACGTTCTGGCGATCGCCACGAACCCCCGCCTGCTGCATCCGAGGTAAGCCCATGATCCGGATGCTGAAAACCATGCCGCCGACTGCGATCCTGGGGGTTCTGGTCATCGCCGCCTATGCGGTGATCGCGCTCTTCGCGCCGCTGCTGGCCCCCCATGCCGAGGCGCAGATCGTCGGCGCCCAGTTCGAGCCGTGGAGCGCCGCCTATCCCCTTGGCACCGACACGCTGGGCCGGGACATGCTGTCGCGGCTGATCTGGGGCGCGCGCAATACCGTGGGCGTGGCGCTGGTCACCACGGCGCTGGCCTTCGGCATCGGCGCCATTGCCGGACTGCTGGCGGCGGCGCTTGGCGGCTGGGTCGATCTGGCGCTGTCGCGGCTGGTCGACGTGCTGATGGCGGTGCCGGCGCTGATCCTGACGCTGCTGGCCCTGTCGGCGCTGGGGCCGGGGGTGGCGAACCTGGTCGTGGTGGTGGCGATCCTCGATTCCACGCGGGTCTTTCGCCTGGCCCGCGCCACGGCGATGAACGTCATGGTGATGGACTATGTCGAGGCGGCGCAGCTGCGCGGCGAGGGCACCTGGTGGATCATCAGCCGCGAGGTGCTGCCGAACATCTCGGCGCCGCTGATCGCCGAGTTCGGGCTGCGGTTCTGCTTCGTGTTCCTGACCATCTCGGCGCTCAGCTTCCTGGGCCTCGGCCTGCCGCCGCCGATGGCGGACTGGGGCGCGATGGTGCGCGACAATGCGGCGCTGATCACCTTCGGCGACATCACGCCGCTGCTGCCCGCCGCCTGCATCGCCGTGCTGACGGTCTCGGTCAATTTCGTGGTGGACTGGATGCTGCACCGCGCCTCGGGTCTGAAGGACTGAACCATGCTGCTGAACATCGAAAAGCTGAAGGTCGAGGCGCGGGGCGAGGAAGGCTGGACCCCGATCCTGCACGGCGTCGACCTGCAGGTCGCCCGGGGCGAGGTCGTCGGGCTGATCGGCGAATCCGGGGCCGGGAAGTCCACGCTGGGCCTTGCGGCGCTGGGTTTCGCGCAGGGCGGGCTGCGCTTTGCCGGCGGGCGGGTGATCCTCGACGGCACCGACCTGCTGCAATTGCCCGAGCGCCGGCGCCGCGCCTTTCGCGGCCGCCGGGTGGCCTATGTCGCGCAATCGGCGGCGGCAAGCTTCAACCCGGCATGGCGGCTTCTGGACCAGTTCTGCGAAGGGCCGGCGATCCACCACACGGCGGACCGCGCGGAATCCGAAGCCTTCGCGCGCCAGCTCTACGCCGCCATGCACCTGCCCGACCCGGAGCATTTCGGGCTGCGCTTTCCGCATCAGGTCTCGGGCGGGCAGTTGCAGCGGGCGATGGTCGCCATGGCCATGGCCTGCAAGCCCGACCTGATCGTCTTTGACGAGCCGACCACGGCGCTGGACGTGACCACGCAGATCGGCGTGCTGGCGGCGATCCGGCAGGCGGTCGAGACCACGGGCACGGCGGCGATCTACATCACCCACGACCTGGCCGTGGTCGCCCAGATGGCCGACCGCATCAAGGTCATGCGCCACGGCCGCGAGGTCGAGGACGCACCGACCCGCCGGATGATCGAGGCGCCGGCGCAGGAGTACACCCGCTCGCTCTGGGCGGTGCGCGAGTTCCGCCGGCCGCCGCGCACCCTGCCGCAGGCCAGCGCGCCGACGATCAGCATCCGCGAGGTGACGGCGGGCTATTCCTCGCTGGACGTGCTCAGCGAGGTCAGCTTCGACATCCCGCGCGGCGCCACCGTGGCGGTGGTGGGCGAATCTGGCTCGGGCAAGTCCACCACGGCGCGGGCGATCACCGGGCTGCTGCCGCCGCGCGCCGGCAGCATCGCGCTGAACGGCACGCCCCTGCCGCCGCGCCTGGCGCAGCGCAGGCTGGAACAGAAGCGGGCGGTGCAGATGATCTATCAGATGGCCGACACGGCGCTGAACCCGCGCCAGACCATCCGGCAGATCCTGTCGCGGCCCCTGCAATTCTACCTGGGCCTGACCGGCCGCGCGCGCGAGACGCGGCTGCATGAGCTGATGGAGCAGATCGAGCTGGAACCGGCGCGCTTCCTCGACCGCCTGCCGGGCGAGCTGTCGGGCGGGCAGAAGCAGCGCATCGGCATCGCCCGCGCGCTGGCCGCCGATCCTGAATTCATCATCTGCGACGAGGTGACCAGCGCGCTGGACCAGCTGGTGGCCGAGGGCATCCTGCGGCTGCTCAGCAAGGTGCAGGACGAAACCGGCGTCAGCTACATGTTCATCACCCATGACATCGCCACCGTCCGCGCCATCGCCGACGAAGTGGTGGTGATGAAGGGCGGCCGGGTCATGGACAAGGGCTTGAGGTCCGAGGTGCTGGACCCGCCGCGCCATGCCTATACCCGCGAATTGCTGGCCTCGGTGCCGCAGATGGACCCGGACTGGCTGACGCGCCGCATCGCCGAGGGCCGCATCGCCGAGGGCGCGGCATGATCCGCGATCCGCAGGTGCTGGACTTCATCGCCCGGACCGAGGCCGCCTATCCGCCCGAGGCGAACGCGGCCAGCGCCGCCGAGAACCGCCGCTTCTACGATGCGATGTGCACTGTCTTTCGCGCCCCGCGCCCGCCCGGCCTGAAGGTCGAGGATCGCCGCATCGGCGGCGTGCCCTGCCGCGTCTATGGCGCGGAGACCCGCGTGGCCGTGGCCTATGTGCATGGCGGCGGTTTCGTGGTCGGCGGGCTCGACAGCCATGACGATATTTGCGCCGAGATTGCCGATGCCACCGGCTTGCAGGTCGTCGCGGTCGATTACCGGCTGGCGCCCGAGCATCGCTGGCCGGCGCAGATCGCGGATGTGCAGGCGGTCTGGGACGCGCTGGACCGTCCCGCCGTCATCGCGGGCGACAGCGCGGGCGGGTTGCTGGCCGCCGCGCTTTGCCTGTCGCGTCGCGGGGCGCGGCAGCCGCTGGGGCAGGTGCTGGTCTATCCCGGCCTTGGCGGCGACGGCAGCGCGCCCTCCTATCGCGAGAATGCCGAGGCGCCCCTGCTGCGGACCGAGGATCTGGCCGGCTATCACACCGCGCTGCATGGCAAAGGCCCCGTCGATCCGCTGGCGCGTCCCCTGCAGGCCGACAGCCTGGCCGGCTTGGCGCCGGGTTTCGTCGTCACCGCCGATGTCGATCCGCTGCGCGACGACGGGCGCGACTATGCGCGGCGGCTGCGGGTCGAGGGCGTCGCGGCGCATTGGCGCAACGAGCCGGAGCTGCCCCATGGCTATCTGCGCGCCCGCCGCCGCAGCGACCGGGCGCGGCGCAGCTTCCAGGCGATCCTGGTCGCGATCCGGCAATTCGCGGACCGGGCCTAGTCGCGCTTGCCTGCCAGCGCGACGATTTCCGAATGCGGGCGGTCCAGCCTCTGGTGCAGCCCGTCGCGGAAGGCGCGCTGCAGGATCCTGCGATAGCGCGCCGCGTCCGGGCCGTAATGCCGCGCCTTGCCGCGCCAGCGCAGCGCCAGCACCGGCAGAAGCGGCCAGAACCACGGTCCCGCCGCGACGCGATAGGCCAGAAGCGCGTTGCGATACATGTAATAGACCTTCCACATCGGCCGCAGCACCAGATGCCCGCCGGACTGGATCGAGCCGGTGTCATGCTCGAACCGGATCTCGGGCAGGAAGCCGATGCGCAGGCCCTTGCGGCGCATTTCCAGCGTATAAAGCTGGTCGTCGCCATAGATGAACAGCCGCTCGTCGGGATAGCCGGCGCGGGCGATGCTGGCGCGCGACAGGAACAGCCCGACAAAAGAGGTCATGTCGATCTCGACCGGTCCGCTTTCGGGGCCGTAATCGTCGTCGCCCAGGTGAAAGCCGCGCCGCCAGGCGCCGGCGAGGGTGCGCAGGAATTCCGGCAGCCGCCAGAACGGGTTGCGATAGGGCCGGTTCATCTCGCAGACCTGGCCCCCGGGCGTCAGCACCGCCGCCCCCAGCGCGTCCCAGCCCCGCAGGTCCAGGCTGCGGAAATGCGCGATCTGGCCCGGGGCGGGGCGGCCGTCGTCGTCCATCAGCACCACCCAGTCGGGGTCCAGCGTCTCGACCACCTGGCGCAGCCCGCGCGCGAAACCGCCGGCGCCGCCCAGGTTGACCGGGTGATGCACGGCGATCAGCCGGGGATCGTTGATGCCGCCCAGATAGTCCCGCGTGCCGTCGCCCGAGGCGTTGTCGAAGACCAGCACATGATCCAGGTCCTCGGCCAGCAGGCGCGAGAGCGTGACGCGCAGCCGCTCCAGCCGGTCATGCGTGACGACCAGCGCCGCGATGATCTGGCGTGCGGGGACCGCGCTGGCGGGCGGAATCTGGTCTGGACGCATATCCGGTTCGCTGTTCAGGACTACGCCACGGATCGCCGGCCTGCGCCCGCCCCGGATCGTAATGAACAGCATACATATCGAAGGATAGCGTCCGGAACAAGCGCGCCCGCACCAGAGCGACGGGTCCGGTTCAGGCCGGATCCGGCCGGCGAAGCCCCAGCGCCAGCATGGCCAGCGTCACGAGCCCCGAGCAGACATAAAGTCCAATCAGCCCGACAGGGCCGATGCCGGCCAGACATCCCGCCATGGCCGCAAGCTTGGCGATCAGCACGGCAAGGATCAGGATCGGCATGCCGCCCCGCGCCCAGCCGGCCGGTTCCGCCGGAGGCCATGCGTTCTTCCCGATGATCCCCGTCCCGATAATCCTCGCCCTTGGTCCTGCCGCATGCCGTTTCCCGTCGATTCGCCCGTGTGCGAATCAAGCTATATCGGCAAAAGATTGACGGAGTCCTGACGGCGTGGCGTCAGCAAGGGGGCGGTTGGCGTGAAACCGCCGAGTCCCGGGCCGCCCCGCGACCGGGCGGGGCGCCTGATCGGGCTTACAGGTGGATCGCGGCGAATTTGGCTTCGTCGATGCCCAGGCGGCGCAGGTCCGCGGCCGCCGGGCGGCGATGCGCTTCAGCCGCCGAGGCGACGGCGATGGCGGCCCGCAGGGTCGAAAGGGCCGAATGGATGGAATGGAAGGCGCGGTGCATTTTTCTGCCTGTCTGTATGATCGTTTCCGATGACAGACAGATGGGCGCCGCAGGCCCGTTCTGCAACGCAGCAAAAGGACAAGGCGGCCATGCCGCCAGAACATGGCAGGCCCCGGCCCTTGCGGGACCGGGGCGGTTTTTCGGTCAGTCCTCTTCGCCGGCGAGCTGGCTCAGCACCTCGCCCTTGCCGCGGGCGCGCAGGATCAGCGGCACGATCAGCGCCAGCGCGGCGATGCCCAGCAGCGCGGCCGCGATGGGGGACTGCACCAGCGTGGTCCAGTCGCCCTGGCTGATGGACAGCGCCCGGCGCAGCTGCTGCTCGGCCAGCGGGCCAAGGATCAGCCCGACCACGATCGGCGCGATCGGATAGCCGAAGAGCCGCATCACATAGCCCAGCACGCCGAAGCCCAGCAGCATCCCCAGCTCGAAGGCCGAGGGGTTGGCGCCGATGGTGCCCAGCGTCGCGAACAGCAGGATGCCGGCGTAAAGCCAGGGCTTCGGCACCGTCAGCAGCTTTACCCACAACCCGATCATCGGCAGGTTCAGCACCAGAAGCATGGCGTTCGCGATCAGGAGCGAGGCGATCAGCCCCCAGACCAGCGTCGGGTTGGTGGCGAAGAGCAGCGGGCCGGGCTGCAGCCCGAACTGCTGGAAGCCCGCCAGCATGATCGCCGCCGTGGCCGAGGTCGGCAGGCCCAGCGTCAGCAGGGGCACCAGCGTGCCGGCGGCGCTGGCGTTGTTGGCGGCCTCGGGTCCGGCCACGCCTTCGATGGCGCCGTGGCCGAATTCCTCGGGATGCTTGGTCAGCTTCTTCTCGGTGGCATAGGACAGGAAGGTGCCGATCTCGGCCCCGCCGGCCGGCATGGCGCCGATGGGAAAGCCGATGAAGGTGCCGCGCAGCCAGGGCTTCCAGGACCGCGCCCAGTCGCGCGCGCTCATCCAGATCGAGCCCTTGACGGCCGTCACCTCGTCCTCCTGCTGGTTGCGCTGGCCGGCGATGAACAGCGCCTCGCCCACGGCGAACATGGCGACGGCCATGGTGGTGACTTCGATCCCGTCCAGCAGCTCGGGCGTGCCGAAGGACAGCCGCGCCTGCCCGGTCAGCTGATCGATGCCGACGCAGGCCAGCGCCAGGCCCAGGAACAGTGAGGTCAGCCCGCGCAGCGCCGAATCGCCGAAGGCGGCCGAGACGGTGACGAAGGCCAGTACCATCAGCGCGAAATATTCGCGCGGACCGAAGACCAGCGCCAGCTTGACGATGCTGGGCGCCAGGAAGGCCAGAAGCAGCGTCGCGATGAGCCCGGCGATGAAGGACCCGATGGCCGCGGTGGCGAGCGCCGGCCCGCCGCGGCCCTTGCGGGCCATCTTGTTGCCTTCCAGCGCGGTGATGATCGAGGCGCTTTCGCCCGGCGTGTTCAGAAGGATCGAGGTGGTCGAGCCGCCATACATGCCGCCGTAATAGATGCCGGCGAACATGATGAGCGAGCCAGCCGGGTCCAGCCGGTAGGTGACGGGCAGCAGCAGCGCCACGGTCAGCGCCGGACCGATGCCCGGCAGCACGCCGACGGCGGTGCCCAGCGTCACGCCGATCAGCGCGTAAAGCAGCATCATCGGCTCGGCGGCGGTGCCGAGCCCCTGCAGCAGGAATTCGAATGCGCTCATGGTTCAGCCCCGCGGAAAGACCAGATGCTCAAGCGGCCCGGCGGGCAGGTGCAGCATCAGAAGTTGCGAGAAGACGACCCAGACCACGAAGGCGAAGACGATGCCGACGGGAATGGTCATCGCCAGGTTGCGCTTGCCGAAGGCCCGGGCGGTAAAGCCGAAGAGAATGCCGGTGGCGATGGAAAAGCCGGTCGTGTGCAGCAGCATCAGCTGCAGGGCCAGGCCCGCGACGATCCACAGCACCGGCGCGGCGTTCTGCGGCGGGCGTTCGGGGAAATCGCCGCGCAGCGCCTCGATGGCGGTCCAGACGGCCAGGCCCAGCAGGCCGAAGCCGACCACGCGCGGCACGCTGGCCGGGCCGATGCCGGAATAGCCGCCCAGATCGGCCAGGCGCGCGCTGTCCCACAGCATCACGCCGCCGGCCACCACCAGCCCGGCGGCGATGATCAGCGCCGCCGTATCCCGGCGGCGCGGCGGTTCATGGCGGGGCGCGCTCATTTCACCAGACCGATGTCCTTGAGGATCGCCTCGGTCGCGGCGACGTCCTGTTCCAGCTGGGCCTCGAATTCCGGGCCGGCCAGATAGGTGTCCATCCAGCCCTTGTCGGCCAGCTGCTTCTGCCAGCTTTCCGATTTCGCCATCTTCTCGATATCGGCGGTGACCTTGGCCTTCTGCTCGTCCGAGAGGCCCGGCGCGGCGGCGACCATGCGCCAGTTTTCCAGCACCACGTCCAGCCCGGCCTCTTGCAGGGTGGGCGCATCGACGCCCTCCAGCCGCTCGGGCGAGGTGACGGCCAGCAGCCGCAGCGTGCCGGCCTGGATCTGGGCCTCGAACTCGCCCAGCGAGGAGATGCCGGCCGTCACCTGGTTGCCCAGGATCGCCGCCAGCGCCTCGCCGCCGCCGGAATAGGCGATATAGTTGATCCTGGTCGGATCGACGCCCGCCGCCTTGGCAATCAGCCCCACGGCGATATGGTCGGTGCCGCCGGCCGAGCCGCCGGCCCAGCTGACCGCGCCGGGATCGGCCTTCAGCGCCTCGATCAGCCCGGCGATGTCCTGGATGGGCGAGGCGGCGGGGACCACGATCGCCTCATATTCGCCGGTCAGCCGGGCGATGGGCGTCACGTCCTTGAGCGAGACGGGCGAGTTGTTGGTCAGGATGGCGCCGACCATCACATAGCCGCCGACGATCAGCGCGTCGGGGTTGCCCTTGTTCTGGCTGGCGAATTGCGCCAGCCCGATGGTGCCGCCGGCGCCGGGCACGTTCTGCACCTGCACCGAGCGCGACACGCCCTCTTCCTGCAGCACGGTCTGCATGGTGCGCGCGGTCTGGTCCCAGCCGCCGCCGGGATTGGCCGGGGCGATGATGGTGTAATCGGCCATGGCGGGCAGGGCCGTGGCCGCCGCGAACAGGCTGGCGAGAACGAATTGCTTCATGGTCTTCCTCCGCATCGACCGGGCGCGTCCGCGCCGGTCCGGTTATCCGTTTTTCCGGTTCTGGCCCGCATCTCTCCCGGAATGCGGGCGGCTCCTCCGCGGGTCCGCGCGCAGGCGGGCCCGGTGCCTTTCCAGCACAGAAAGCTGTCACGGACCTGACATCGCGGCGAAAAACTATTCCCCGGCCAGCGCCTTGTTCCAGCGCGCAAGCAGCCTGGCCCGCGTCGCCTGGTCCAGATAGGCCAGAAGGCCGGGGCTGACCGGCACCGGCTTCAGCCGCAGCCCGGCCAGATCCTGCATGCCGCCCGCCGGGCCGGGCTGGCCGGCCACCTCAAGGCTGACGGCCGACAGCCGCAGCGTTCGGGACAGCAGGCTCTGGCCCTCGGGCGACATCAGGAAGGCCAGGAAATCCGTCCCCAGCCCCGGCTGGCGCGCCGCCGTCGGCACCAGCGCCACGCGCGAGACGACCACGGTGAAATCGCGCGGCAGGATCACGCCCACCTCGGGATGCTGGCGCGCCCAGTCGGCGGCATAGGAGCCGAGCAGGTTGTAGCCCACCGCCAGCCGCCCGTCGGCGATCCGCTCCAGCAGCTCGGCCGAGGTCGGGAATTGCTGCACGCCGGCGCGGCCCATCGCCTGCACCACCGACCAGATGCCGGGATAAAGCTCCTGGTCGCGGGCCAGGAACAGATAGCCCACGCCCGAGCGCGCCACGTCATAGGTGCCGATCCGGCCCTGCGCCTCGGCCGGATGTTCGGCCATCCAGCGGATCAAGGCGGCGCGGGTGGCGGGCGGCTCGTGATCGGCGAAGCTGGGCTTGTGATAGGCAAAGACCGCCGGCTCGAAGGTCAGCGCATAGGCGGTGTCGCGCCAGTTTGCCCAGTTGGGCCAGCCGGGCGTGTCCGGCGTCGCGACCGGCCGGGCGTAGCCGTCATTCGCCAGCTTGACCTGCAGGTCCATGGCCGAGGAAAAGGCGAAATCCGCCGTGCCGCCGCCCGCCTGCGTCTCGGCCACGATGCGGTCGTGCAGCTCGGTCGTCAGCAGGTTCTCGTAGCGCACGGCGACGCCGGGATGGATGCGCTGGAAGGCGGCGACCAGCGGCGCGGCCAGATCGTCGTCGAGCGAGGAATAGACCGACAGCTCGCGCCCGTCGCCGGCCGGGGCGGGAAACAGCGTCACCTGGGCCGATGCGTCGCCCGGCCACAGCGCAAGGGCGGCGGCGATGGCTGGCATAAGGCGGGCAAGCAGGCGCATGATCGGCGACTTTGCCAAAGCGGCAGCCCGTTCACAAGTCCGCCCCGCGCCGCTAGGCTGCAGGCGAGGGGGAAAACCATGCGCATCCTGCTTGTCGAGGACAACCTGTCGCTGGCCGAGGGGCTGACCGCCCTGCTGCGGCAATCGGGTTATGCGGTGGACGTGGTGCATGACGGCGCCTCGGCCGAGGCGCTGGCGGCGGCGGAAAGCTTCGACCTGGTGATCCTGGACCTGAACCTGCCGCAGATGGACGGGCTGGAGGTGCTGCGGGCGATGCGGGCGCGGCGCAATCCGGCGGCGGTGATGATCCTGACCGCGCGCGGCGCGCCCGAGGAGCGGGTGCGCGGCCTCGACCTGGGTGCCGACGACTATCTGATCAAGCCCTTCGACATCGGCGAGTTCGAGGCGCGCATCCGCTCGCTTCTGCGCCGTCAGGCGGGGCTGCGCAACTCCACCGTCAGCTTCGGCGATCTGGTTCTGGACCAGACGGCGCGCAGCTTCCTGCTGGCGGGGCAGCCGCTGGACCTGCCGGCGCGCGAACGCGGGCTGCTGGAGCTGCTGATCATGCGCGCCGGCAAGGTGGTGGCGCGCGAATCGATCGTGCAGTCGCTGACCTCGCTGGAGGACGACCTGTCCGCCAATGCCATCGAGCAATATGTCAGCCGGCTGCGCAAGCGGCTGGCGCCGGCGGGGCTGACGGTCCGGACGGCGCGCGGCATCGGCTATTTCCTCGACCGGGCGGTGCCTTGATCCGGCGGCCGTTTTCCCTGCGCCGCCGCCTGCTGGCCTGGCTGCTGCTGGCGACGCTGGTGCTGGGAACCGCCGCGCTGATCGACACCTGGCGCGAGGCGGTGCGCATGGCCAATGCGCTGGCCGACCGGGTGCTGGCCGGTTCGGCGCTGGTGATCGCCGAGCGCGCCTCGCTGGACGATCAGGGCCGCATCGCCATCGAAATCCCCTATGGCGCGCTGGAGATGCTGAGTTCCGCCGCGCAGGACCGGGTCTTCTATCGCGTGGACGGCCCGCCCGGCCATATCGTCACCGGCTATGGCGACCTGCCGATGGCCCCGGCGCGGCAGGGCGGCGAGCCCGCCTATGCCGACGGCGCGTTCCGGGGCGAGCCGGTGCGGGTCGCGAGCCTCGCCCGCGCCGCCTCGACCGGCATCGACGAGGTGCCCTTCGTGGTGACCGTGGCCGAGACCACCAATGCCCGGCGCGAGCTGACGCGGGCGATCCTGATGCGCTCGGCCCTGCGGCTGGTGCTGATGATCGCCGGCGCGGCGCTGATTGTCTGGATCGCGGTGACGGTGTCGCTGCGCCCGCTCTACCGGCTCAGCGAGGAAATCGCCGCGCGCAGCCCCGACGACCTGAGCCCTATCGGGACGCCGGTGCCTTCGGAGGTGCGGGGGCTGGTCGGCACGGTGAACTCGTTCATGCGGCGGCTGGGCGCGGCGCTGGACGGGATGCGCAACTTTACCGGCAATGCCGGGCATCAGCTGCGCACGCCGCTGGCCGTGGTGCGCACGCAGCTGGCGCTGGCGGCGCGGGCCGCCACCCTGTCCGAGGCGCAGGCCGCCGCCAGCAAGGGCGACGCTGCCGTGGCCCATGCCGAGCGCATCCTGGCGCAGCTTCTGCTGCTGGCCAAGGTCGATGCCGCCGAGGGCGCCGGCCGGGGCACGGTCCTGGACCTTGCGGCGCTGGCGCGCGACCTGACCGCCGAGCATATCCCCGCCGCCGCCGAGGCCGGCATCGACCTGGGCTTCGAGGGCGCGGGGCCGGTGATGGTCCGGGCCGAGCCCCTGCTGCTGGGCGAGGCGCTGAGCAACCTGATTTCGAACGCGCTTCTGCATGCCGGCCGCGCGGCGGTGGTGACGGTGCGCGTCCGGCGCGATGCCGGCGAGGCGGTGCTGGAGGTCGAGGACAACGGCCCCGGCATCCCGCCCGAGGCCCGCGCCGCCGCCGTCAGCCGATTCGCCCGCGGCCAGACCTCGGGGCCGGGCATGGGGCTGGGCCTGCCGGTGGCGCTGGAGATCGCCGGCCTGTTCGGCGGCCGGCTGACCCTGGCCGAGGGGGCCGACGGACGCGGGCTGCTGGCGCGCATCACCCTGCCGGCGGCGGCCCCGGCCCGGTCCGTGCAAGAAAATGCCGGGATCGGCACGGAACCCTTGCAATCGTGACCCGGATTCGCCATCTTTTGCGCGTTCGCGTCTTCGTGAACGCAGTTTGATGGCCGGGCCCCTCTGGCGGACGTGGCGGCACGTCCGTGATGTCGGCATCGATCTTTGACCAGCCGCCTGGACTTGTTCTTAACATGCAGCAAGGAAACAACCCGTCCGCGGGGGGCTCGACGAATGGAACCCATCGTCCGACCCTGCACTATTTCAAGTGGTCCTTCATCGTCACCGTGCTTGGCCTCGCCCTGGGCGCAGTGCTGGGATGGCAGACGACCGGAACCGTCGGCGGCACGCTGACGATCTTTTTCATCTGCGCCGTGCTGGCGGTGCTTGAAATCTCGCTTTCCTTCGACAACGCCATCGTCAACGCCAACAAGCTGAAAGAGATGACCCCGAAGTGGCAGCGCCGCTTCCTGACCTGGGGCATCCTGATCGCCGTCTTCGGCATGCGGATCGTCTTTCCGCTGCTCATCGTGGTCATCGCCGCCAATATCGGCCCCTGGCAGGCGATGGTCCTGGCCGCAAGCCAGCCCGACGAATATTCGCGCATCATGCACGAGGCGCATCTGCCCATCGCGGCCTTCGGCGGCACCTTCCTGATGATGGTCGGCCTCAGCTTCTTCTTCGACCACGAAAAGGACGTGCATTGGGTGCGCTGGCTGGAACATCGCATGCAGCGTTACGCCACCGTCCGCGGCATCGAGGTGGCGGTGGTGCTGGTCACGGTGCTGATCTTCTCGCGCTTCCTCGAAGGGGCCGATTCGCAGGTGTTCTTCCATTCCGCGATCTGGGGCCTTCTGACCTTCCTGCTGGTCGAGGTGCTGGGCGGCCTGCTCGACAGCTCGCAAGAGGCGATGCAGGCCGGCGCCAAGGGCGGTATCGGCGCCTTCCTTTATCTGGAAGTGCTGGATGCCTCCTTCAGCTTCGACGGCGTGATCGGGGCCTTTGCGCTGACGCATAACCTGTTCGTCATCGCCATCGGCCTGGGCATCGGCGCCATGTATGTGCGCTCGATGACCATCATGCTGGTCGAGCGCGGCACGCTGGCCGAATACCGCTTCCTGGAACACGGCGCCTTCTACGCCATCATCGCGCTGTCGGTGATCATGTTCGTGCAGCCCTTGGTGCATATCCCCGAGGTCATCACCGGCCTGGGCGGCGCGACGCTGATCGGCATCTCGTTCTGGTCCTCGATCCGCTGGAACCGCAAGAACCACGCGGTCGAGGCATAAGCACTGCCTGAAAAGCCTGTCGGCCGCCGCCTTTCGGGGCGGCGGCCTTTTTGCTATCCCTGATCCCGTGGTTCGGAACGAGGGATGGACATGCGTTACCTGCTTGCCCTGCTGGTCGTCGTCGCGCTTGCGGCGCTGTTCTACTGGCGCCATGCGCAAAGGGCCGGGGCGGTGCCGGATGACGGCGCCGATGTACAGGCGCTTTACCAAGCGGGCCGGGCGCTGCCGCAGGGACCGCTGCGGGTCTATCACCTGGGCCACAGCCTGGTCGGGCGCGACATGCCGGCGATGCTGGCGCAACTGGCCGGGCAGGGGCACGATTACGCGCTGCAGCTGGGCTGGGGCACGGCGCTGCGCGAGCATTTCCAGGGCCCCGACGCGATCAACGGCTACGAGCAGGAAAACGCCACCCCCCGCCACCGCGAGGCGCATGAGGCACTGCAAAGCGGCGATTACGACGCCTTCGTCATGACCGAGATGGTGCGGCTGCAGGACGCGATCCAATACAAGGAAAGCCGCCTCTATGCCGGGAAATGGGCGGCCGAGGCGGCGGCGGCCAATCCCGAAGCGCAGATCTTCCTCTACGAAAGCTGGCACGCGCTGGACGACCAGCCGGACTGGCTGTCGCGCCTTCCCGACGACTTGGAGACGATGTGGAAGCCCGCCCTGCTCTGGCCCGCCGCCCGCGCTGCAGACAGGCCTGTCTGGCTGATCCCCGTGGGGCAGGTCATGGCCCGGCTGGTGGCCGAAGCCGAGGGCAAGGGCGGCATCGCCGAGATGACCTCGCGCGAGGACCTGTTCGCCCGCAATCCCGACGGCTCGCTGGACAGCATCCATCCGAACGACCTGGGCGCCTACCTGGTGGCGCTGACGCATTACGCGGTGCTTTACGGCAAAAGCCCGGTCGGGCTGCCGCATCAGCTGCTGCGCGCCGATGGCAATCCGGCCGAGGCCCCCTCGCCCGAGCTGGCGCGGCGCATGCAGGAGCTGGTCTGGGAAGTGGTCAGCGCCGAGCCGCTGACCGGCCTCTGACCCGCACGGAACCCGAATTCTGCTTTTACAGATCGTTGAAAACATTCCCATTGATCCGGCGGCGATTCTGCCCTCTTGGCAGGCATGGCTGATCGCATTCCGGGCAATTGCCCGATCCGCGGTCAGGCTTGCGCAGGAGGTCCAATGCTTACCGGGTTCGTGCTGTTCTATGTCGGCGCCGTGCTGTTTCTCAACGGCCTCTGGCTGATGGGCCGGATCGCCGATCGCGAGATCGTGGTCATCAACATCGTCACCGCGCTGGTTTCGGGCGCGGCAGTCCTGCATGACGCCTTCGGCGCCGGGGCCGGCGCCGCCAGCATCCGCAACGGCGCGCTGAGCCTCTTGTTCTGCACCACCTATCTGTGGGTCGCCTATAACCGGTTCAGCGGCGCCGACGGGCGCGGCCTGGGCTGGTTCAGCCTGTTCGTCGCGGTGACGACCGTGCCGGTGTTCCTGCGCGGGCTGGCCGAAGCCGCGACTGCGACCGAGCTTTGGCTGGCGGCGAACTGGGCCGTCTGGGGCGTGCTGTGGTTCCTGTATTTCCTGCTGCTGGCGCTTGGCCGCCCGATCCAGCGGCAGACCGCCTGGGTCACGCTGCTGGCCGGGATCTTCACCGGCTGGCTGCCGGGCTTCCTGCTGCTGGACGGGCTGATCTGATCACCAGAACAGATGCGCCTCGTCGATGGCGCGGCGCCAGAAGGCGTCGCGGTCGGCCTCGGGCGCCCAGCCCAGCAGGCGCTTGGGCTTGGCATTGTCGAAACGCGACAGGTGCCCGCGCGACTTCCAGTCCGCCAGCGAGGCGGGCGCCGCACCCTTGCGGCGCAGGGCATGGCGCTTCAGCCCCTGCTTGACCGCATCGACCGCCCAAAGCGCGGTCAGGTTCGAGCCGCTGACCTTCAGCCGCGCCCCGGTGCGGCGGTGGATGGCGTCGAAATAGTCGCGGCCGGAAAACATCGGCTCGCCGATCAGGTTGAAGCTTTCGCCGATGGCCTCGTCGCGCTCCATCATCGCGATCAGCCCGTCCGAGACGTCGTCGGCCAGCACGAAGGGCAGGATGTTGCGGCCATTGCCCCACAGCCGCACCGCCCCCGCCCCGTGCCAGCGGCCGATGCCCCAATGCTGCAGGGGCCCGCCGTCGCCCAGCACGATGCCGGGCCGTGCGATCACCAGCCGCAACCCCTGCGCCTGCATCGCGATCAGCCGGCGCTCGCCCTCGGCCTTGGACCGGGCATAGATGTTGCGGCTGTCCATCTGGCCGAAATCGCTGGCCTCGGTGATGGCGCGGGCCGGGTCGGACATGTCGTATGAGGCGATGGTGCCGGTATGGACCAGCCGCCCGATGCCGGCGCGGATCGCGGCGCGGCCGATGCGCTCGGTCGTGGCCACGTCGTTTTCCAGCGCCGCCTGCCAGCTCTTGTCGGTGGATTTCGCCAGGTTGAAGACGCAATCCATGCCCTGCATGGCCTGGGCCAGCCCGTCCTCGTCGCGCAGCGACACGGCCAGCGTCTCGACATGGTCGGCGATGTCGGGAAAGGGACCGTTGCGGCCGCGCGACAGCACCCGCACGTCGTGGCCGCGCTGGACCAGCCGCCGGGTCAGGTTGCGGCCGATGAAGCCGGTGCCGCCGATCACCATGACGCGCGGCCGCGGCGTGCCCACGGGCCGAGCCGGGACCGGAGGCAGGGCGGGCAGGCTGACCAGCGCATCCTCGATCCCCTGCATCACCGCCCGGGCCGAGGCGGGCGCAAGGCGCGGGTCGGGTTGCCCGGCGCGGATACCGTCGTAGAAGGCGGCGATGGTGGCGCGGAAGCTCAGCCCATAGGGGCTTTTCTGGTTCAGCGAGGCGGCCTGGCGGAAGGCGTTGCGCAGCCCCTCGCGCAGATGCGCCCCGGCGCGGGACAGTTCCTTGATCAGCGGGTTCAGCACCAGATCGGCGGTGTTGTCGCGCGTGACCACCAGCGCATCCGCCGCATAGTCCAGCCGCGCCATGCCGGAGGAGCCGCGCAAGCTGACCGAACGGTCGTCGAAGGTCTCGACCAGCGACAGGGCGATGGTCACGTCCACCTTGCCGGCGCGGGCCAGGATGCGCCAGCTTTGCGGCCGCTCTTCGCCGCCGGGCAGGGTGATCCATTGGCCCAGGCTGACATGCTCGACATCCAGCGGGCCGAACAGGTCCACCGCGAACGAGAAGGGATGCGCGCCAAGCTCCAGCAGCAGGTTCTGCGTCTCGCGCAGCATCCACAGCCCGTAAGGCCCCGAGCGCAGGGGCACCAAGGGCAGCGCCCAGTTGATCTGCGCGGCCGAGACCAAGCCCAGATCGCCCGCCTGCACCGCCTGCTTGAGCCGGCCGTAGCCGGGCAGGCCCAGAAAGTTGTGGCAGGCGCCCAGCTGGCGGCCGGCGGCCCGGGCCGCGGCCTCCATCTCGTCGATCTCGGCGACGGAGAGCGCCACGGGCTTCTCGACCAGCACATGCAGGCCGGCGCCCAGGCATTTCACCGCCAGGTCGCGATGCAGGTTCGGCGGCGTCAGGATATGCACCAGGTCGCAGACCCCGGCGGCGATCATCTGGTCCAGGTCGGCAAAGGCGGCGACGCCATGGCTGGCGGCCAGCGCCTCGGCCGCGTCGATGGCGGGGTCGCAGATCGCGACCAGCCGCGCGCCCGGCGCGGCCTTGATCGCATCGGCATGCCACGAGGCGATGTAGCCGGCCCCGACAATGCCGACGCGCAGGTCCGAAGTCATGAAAAACTCCTATTTATACTCGATAATACGCATGGCGTCGCCCTTGCGGCGGCGCCGGTGGTAAGTCATCATTCCCAAAAGGTTAGGGATCTTGGCCAGCGTCAGCAGCGCGGCCTGCCCCGCCGCCATCGGCCGGCCCTTCAGCCCCTTGAGGGTCTTCCAGAAGGACAATGCGTAAAGCCCCAGCACCGCCAGCGAAAGCCAGAGGCTGGTAAACAGCCCCAGCAGGAAAAGCAGCGGCAGCGCCAGCCCATAGACCCAGACCCGCATCTGCTCGCGCCGGAAATGCGGCGGGTGCATGCGGCCCACCTGCGCGAAGCCGTGGCCGTTGCGGATGGTGCGCTGCCACCATTGGGAAAAGCGGGTCATGTCGGCATCGTGCCAGGTCATCTGCACCGGCAGGCGCTGCAGCTTCCAGCCGGCCTTGCCCAGGCGCAGGCAGAATTCGTCGTCCTCGGCCGCGATCACCGCCGGGTCGAAGCCGCCGATCTCGCGGAAAGCCGCGACGCGCACCATCATGTCGCCGCCGCAGGCCACGATCGGGCCGGCGGGCCGGTGCCAGTCCACCTCGCACATCTGGTTGTAGACCGTGGCCGTGGGGTGGATCTCGGAGCGCCAGCCGGTGACGAGGCCCAGCCCGGGGTCGTCCTGCATGGCGGCGATACCGGCCTCCAGCCAGCCGGGCTCGACCCGGCAGTCGCCGTCGACGAATTGCACCAGGTCCAGCGTGCCGCCGGCCAGCAGCGCGTCGAACCCGGCATTGCGGGCGCGGGCGGCGGTAAAGGGAACCGAGCTGTCCAGCTCGACCACGGTGACGCCCAGGCTGCGGGCGAAACCGACGCTGTCGTCGCGCGAGCCGCTGTCCACATAGACCACCCGCTCGCAAAGCGGCACCAGAGAGCGCAGGCAGGCTTTCAGCCGCTCGCCCTCGTTGCGGCCGATCGCCACGGCGCCGAGCGTGGGACGGGTCATGATTCCCCCAGGGTTGTTCCGGTCAGGGAAACCTATCCCTGCCGGGCCGCTTTCTGCAATGCGGCGCGGCCTGTCGTTATCGGCATGTCCGGGCGGGATCAGGGTGCAGGCAGGTCCTGCCGCAGGCTCTGGCGGGCCAGGGCCGAGATCAGGTCGGTCTGGGTGACGATGCCGACGATGCGCGGCCCGTCCAGCACCGGCACCGCGTCGCATTCGCCCGAGGCCAGCATCGGCAGCAGCGCCCCGATGGGGGTATCGGGCGCGACATGCGGCGGGTCGGTCTGCATGATCTCTCGCGCGCGGGTCGGCATGCCGCGCCTGGGGTTCAGCAGGTCCGACATGGCGACGGAAAACCGCCGGTCGTGGCGAAAGGCGTCGTCGCGGGCGCGGCGGATCAGGTGCAGCTGGAAGATCACGCCCAGGAACCGGTCGCCGTTCTCGACCACCGGAAGCGAGGTGAAGCCGTGCCTGCGGAAGATGTCGGCGACGCGCACCAGCCGGGTCTGCGGGCCGACGGTGACCAGGTCCCGCGACATCACGTCCGCTGCGGTCAGCGGTCCGGTGCGGTGGGTGGCGGCCTGCAATTCCGCGGCGCCGATCAGCCGGGCAAGGTCCTCGACGCCCAGGTTCAGCGACTGGCGATAGCGTTGCAGGATCTCGGTCAGCTCGTCCTTGGACAGGCCCAGCCGCTCCATCGCCGGATGGTCGGCGGTGCCATGCGGCCCCGGCTCGTCGAACTGGCGGAAGGGATAGCGCCGCCCGGTCAGCCGCGCATAGATCATCGCCAGGCCGACCAGGGCCAGCGTGCCGACCAGCACCGGCGCCAGCACGAAGTGGAAGCCGAGCTCGCGGATCGCCTCGGGGTTCAGCGCGGCGGTCATGGCGACCGCGCCGGCGGGCGGATGCACGGCGCGCAAAAGGATCATCGCGGTGATGGTGATGCCCACCGCCAGCGCGACGCAAAGCGCCGCGTTGGGCGTCATCATGCAGGCCAGCACCCCGACGGCCGCGGCGACGCCGTTGCCGACCACCGCCGACCAGGGTTGCGCCAGCGGGCTGTTCGGCACCGCGAAGACCAGCACCGAGGTCGCGCCGAAGGGCGCGATCATGTAAAGCCCCAGCCGCAGGTCGGTTGCCGGCGACAGCAGGAACAGGCCCGAGACGCCCAGCCCCACCAGCGCGCCGATCCCCGCCCGCAACGCCTCGCGCGGCGAGCCGGGCGCGATCGCCGGGCCGAGGGCCTGCGTGATCTGGTGCAGCACGGCCCCGGCCGGTCTGGTCATCTGATCTGTCCTTCGCGCCTGCCCGGAAAACGGGCTTCCGATGTGCTTAATTGTCGCAGGAACGGGCAGGGCGCAAGTCCCCGGTAAGGCTGACCTGCGGCGCCGTCAGCCCAGCCGGGCAAAGGCCTCCAGCACGGCGCGCTCGGACTGGGTCAGGTAATCCTCCAGCATGCGGGCGGCGCCGGCCGGGTCGCCGGCCTCCAGCCTGCCCAGAATCTCGGCATTGCGCGAGATATAGGGGCGGTGCAGCAGCTCGGGGCTGTCCAGCAGGCCGAAGGCCAGCCGCAGCTCGGCAATGATCTGGGTGAAGAACTGGATCAGCCGCGGGCTGTCGGTCAGCGCCACGATGGCGGCGTGGAATTCCATGTTGGCGCTGCCGACGCCGCGCCAGTCGGGGATCGCCTGCAGCGCCTCGGCCCGCGCGACGGCGGCGCGCATCCGGGCCACGGCGGCATGGCCGGGCCAGGCCTGGGCCAGGGCCGGCACCTCGATCAGCCGCCGCACCCGGTAGATGTCCAGGATCGAGGCCATCGAGGGCACGGCGACGAAGACCCCCCGGTTCGGCTCGTGCCGCAGGATGCCCTCGCGCGTGAGCAGGCGGAACACCTCGCGCAGCGTATTGCGCGAGATGTCCAGCTCGGCCGCCAGCCGGGCCTCGGACAGGCGCTGGCCGGGCACCAGCGTGCCGCCGGTGACCTGGTCGCGCAGCCGGGCGGCGATGCCTTCGGCGAGGCTGGCGGCGGGGCTGGGGGCGGGTTCGCGGGCTTCCGCCATCGCGGCAGGTTCCTTGGTCATGGGGGCGGATGTCGTCAGGGCGTCGGTGCGGTTTCGCGGATCGGCCGATCTTGGCCGAGAGGCCGGGGGCAAGGCAAGGCGGCCCGCGCCGATTCGTCCGGTTTTCGGCATCCTGAAGGGACGGTGGCCGCCCCCCGAGCGGGCAGGACGGGCCGGAACTGCCGATGATCCGGGCAGATTATCCCTGCTTTGCAAGCATGTTGTTCAACAATTTAATCATACATGTCAAATTATCGTTGACGGATTGTCTTGTTGAATTCACAGTCGAGCTATTCCCAAGACGCACTCCACCCTTGCAGCAGGAGCAGACCGATGGCCGAATCCGTCACCTCCCCCTCTGCCGCCTCGGCTGCCGCGCGCGGCGGTTTCATGGCGGCGATCTTCCTGATGGCGACTTCGGCCATCGGGCCGGGCTTCATCACCCAGACCGCGACCTTCACGGCAAAGCTGGGCGCCGCCTTCGCCTTTGCCATCCTCGCCTCGATCGTGATCGACTTCGTGGTGCAGCTGAATATCTGGCGCATCACCGCGCTGACCCGGCGCAACGCCTCGGACACCGCGAACGCGGCGATTCCCGGTGCGGGCTACCTGCTGGCGGTGCTGGTTCTGGTCGGCGGGCTGGCCTTCAACATCGGCAACATCGCCGGGGCCGGGCTGGGCCTGAACGCCATGTTCGGGCTGGACCCCAAGATCGGCGGCGCGCTGTCGGCGGCGCTGGCCATCGGCATCTTCCTGTCGCGCCGGGCCGGGCTGCTGCTCGACCGTTCGCTGATCGGGCTGGGCCTGCTGATGATCGGCATGACGCTGGTCGTCGCCCTGGTCTCGAACCCGCCGGTCGGCGATGCGATGCGGCAGATGGTGCTGCCCGAGATCGTCGATTTCGCCACCATCACCACCATCGTCGGCGGCACGGTCGGCGGCTACATCACCTATTCCGGCGCGCACCGGCTGCTCGACAAGGGGCTGGTGGGCGAGCAGAACCTCGCCGCCGTCACCCGCGCCTCGCTGACCGGGATCGCGGTCACGGGCGTCATGCGCTTCATCCTGTTCCTGGCCATCCTGGGCGTCGTCGCCTCGGGCGTGACGCTGGACCTGTCCGGGCAGGCCGCGAACCCCGCCGCGCAGGCCTTCGCCGTGGTGCTGGGCGAATGGGGCATGCGCATCTTTGGCCTGATCTTCTGGGCCGCCGCCATCACCTCGGTCATCGGCGCGGCCTATACCTCGGTCAGCTTCCTGGTCGCCTTCCGCACCATGGGCGACCGCGACCGCAACATCGCCACGGTGATCTTCATCGCCATCTCGCTGGCGGTCTATCTGTCGCTGGGCACCGCGCCGGCCGCCATCCTGGTCTTCGTCGGCGGCTTCAACGGGCTGATCCTGCCCATCGGCCTGACGATCTTTACCTATGTCGGCTTCGCGCGGGCCGACCTGATGGGCGGGCATGTCTATAACCGGCCGCTGCTGATCGCCAGCGCCGTGGTCTGTGCGCTGACCTGGTATATGGGCTTCAACTCCATCGGCCCGATCTTTGCCTTCCTGGCCGCCTGAGCCATGATCGCGGCAGGCCCCTCGCGGGCCCGCCGCCCAACGTCCCGGAGGAACACATGACCCGCAACATCGACCTGAACAGCGACCTGGGCGAGGGCTATGGCGCCTGGAAGATGGGCGACGACGCCACCATGCTGGGCATCGTCAGCTCGGCCAACGTCGCCTGCGGCTTTCATGCCGGCGACCCGCTGACCATCCTGGCCACCGTGCGCGAGGCGGCGGCGCGGGGCGTGGCGGTGGGCGCGCATGTCTCCTATCCCGACCGGGTGGGCTTCGGCCGCCGGCCGATGGACGTGACCCATGCCGAACTGGTCGCGGATGTGATCTATCAGATCGGCGCGCTGCAAGGCATCTGCGCCAGCGCCGGCACCCGCGTCAGCTATGTCAAGCCGCATGGCGCGCTTTACAACACCATCGCCGTGGACCCGAAACAGGGCGCGGCGGTGATCGAGGGCATCAAGGCCGTCGATCCGGGGTTGGCCATGATGGGCCTGGCCGGGACGCAGATCCTGCGGCAAGCGGCCGAGGCCGGCTTGCCCACCATCGCCGAGGCCTTCGCCGACCGCGCCTATCGTCCCGACGGCCAGCTGGTCTCGCGCCGCGAGGCCGGGGCGGTGCTGCACGACCCCGAGGCCGTCGCCGCCCGCATGCTGCGGCTGGCGACCGAGGGCGAGATCGAGGCGGCGGACGGCTCGACCCTGGGCCTGCAGGCCGACAGCATCTGCGTGCATGGCGACAGCCCCGGCGCCGTCGCCATGGCCGCCCGCATCCGCGAGGTGCTGCTGGCGGGCGGCGTCTCCATCGCCCCGGCTGCGGGGGGCGCGGCATGACCCTGCTGCCCGATCCCGCCTCCGCCCGCGCCGCCCGGCTGGCCTGCCGCGAAGGCGCGCCCCGTCCCACGGCGGGCATGGCGCCGGGCTTCACCCAGTGCAACATGATCTCGCTGCCCAAGGACTGGGCCTGGGATTTCCTGCTTTACGCGCAGCGCAACCCCAAGCCCTGCCCGGTGCTGGACGTGACCGATCCCGGCAGTCCCCGCACCGCGCTTGCGCCGGATGCCGACCTGAGGACCGACATCCCGCTTTATCGCATCTGGCGCGACGGCGTGCTGGCCGAGGAGACCCCCGACGCCAGCGCGGCCTGGGCCGAGCATCCCGATCTGGTGACCTTCCTGATCGGCTGCTCGTTTACCTTCGAGACGCCCCTGCAACAGGCCGGGATCGAGATCCGCCACATCGCCGAAGGCTGCAACGTGCCGATGTTCCTGACCGACCGCGACTGCCGGCCGGCGGGGCGGCTGCATGGCAAGATGGTGGTCTCGATGCGGCCGATCCCGGCGGGGCGGGTGGCCGAGGCGGCGATGATCTCGGGCCGCACGCCGGCGGTTCACGGCGCCCCGGTGCATATCGGCGCGCCCGAGGCCCTGGGCATTGCCGACCTGTCGCGTCCCGATTTCGGCGACCCGGTGCCGATCCGGCCGGGCGAGGTGCCGGTGTTCTGGGCCTGCGGCGTGACCCCGCAGGCGGCGCTGATGGCGTCGAAACCGCCCTTCGCCATCACCCATGCGCCGGGCTACATGTTCATCACCGACGTGCCCGACACGCATTGGCAGGTGTGACCATGCGCTTCCTGCCCATCGGACCCCGGACCCTGCTGGCGGAACTGGACGACCTGGACCAGACGCTGGCGCTGTTCGACGCGCTCGTGGCCGATCCGGTGCCCGGCGTGGCCGAAATCGTCCCGGCCGCCCGCACGCTGATGATCCGCACCGCGCCGGGCACCGCCGCCGACGCGCGGTTGGCCGGCGCGGTCCTCGCCCGCCAGCCCGCCCCCGGCACGCCGCCCAATGCGCGCGCCAGCGAGACGGTCGAACTGCCCGTGACCTATGACGGCGAGGATCTGGCCGATGTCGCGGCCCATATGGGCGTGACCGCGGCCGAGGTGATCGCCGCCCATCAGGACACCACCTGGCAGGTGGCCTTCTGCGGCTTCGCGCCCGGTTTCGCCTATATGACCTGCGACGATGCCCGCTTCGACCTGCCGCGCCGCCCGGCGCCGCGCACCCGCATCCCGGCGGGTTCGGTGGCGCTGGCCGGGCGCTTCTGTGGCGTCTATCCGCAGGAGACCCCGGGTGGCTGGCAGCTGATCGGCCGCACCGAGGTGCCGATGTGGGACCTGTCCCGCGACCCGCCGGCGCTGCTGCGCCCCGGCGTGCGCTGCCGCTTTGTCGCGCGCAGGGCCGAGGTCCACGCCTCGGCCGCCGTCCCGCAATCGCAGCCCCAGCAGGGCCTGCGCGTGCTGTCCACCGCCTTTCCCATCGTCTTTCAGGACGAGGGGCGGCCGGGGCAGGGCGGGCAGGGTGTCTCGGCCTCGGGCGCGCTGGACATGGGCGCGGCGCGCCGGGCCAATCGCGCCGTCGGCAACCCTTCGGACGCGCCGGTGCTGGAGATCACGCTGGGCCCCGTCCGCCTGCAAGCCGACCAGCCGATGACTCTGGCCCTGACCGGTGCGGCGCAGGCCAGCATCGCCGGCCATGCCGTGCCACGCGGCGCGGCCTTCGCCGTCGATGCGGGCGACGAGATCGCCATCGACCCGCCCGGCGCGGGCATGCGCAGCTATCTCGCCCTGCGCGGCGGGTTCCGGGTCGCGCCGGTCCTGGGCTCGGCCGCCACCGATACGCTGGCCCATGTCGGGCCGGGGCCGATCACGGCGGGCGCGGTGCTTGCCCCTGCGAACCGTCCCGCCGTCGCTGCTGCCGCCGCGGAAGCCGAACCCGCCTTGCCGAAACCCGGCGATCTGGTCGAGCTGCCGGTGACGCTCGGCCCCCGCACCGACTGGTTCACGCCCGAGATGGTCCGGCATTTCCTGACACAGGAATGGCTGGTGACGCCGCAAAGCTCGCGCGTCGGCATCCGCCTGCAGGGCGATGCGGTGACGCGCGAGGATGCGACCGAGCTGCCCTCGGAAGGGACCGAGACCGGCGCCATCCAGATCCCGCATTCCGGCCAGCCGGTGCTGTTCCTGGCCGACCATCCGCTGACCGGCGGCTATCCGGTCATCGCCACCCTGCGCCCCGAGGCGCTGGACCTGGCCGGGCAGATCCCGCCCGGTGCCCGCATCCGCTTTACCGCCAGCGCCGATTTCGCCCCCATCACGCCAGAGAGGCCCGCATGACCATCTTTGCCACCGGCCCCACCCGCCCCATCCGCCGCCTGCTGATCGCCAACCGGGGCGAGATCGCCGTCCGCGTGATCCGCGCCTGCCGCGACGAGGGTATCGAAAGCGTCGCCGTCTATGCCGATGCCGACCGCGACGCGATCTTCGTGCGCATGGCCGACCAGGCGCGCGCTCTGGGGGGCGACAAGCCCGCCGAGACCTATCTGGATGCCGGCAAGATCATCGCCATCGCCCAGGCGGCGGGGGCCGACGCCATCCATCCGGGCTATGGCTTCCTGTCCGAGCGTGCCGAATTCGCGCAGGCGGTGCAGGATGCCGGGCTGATCTGGATCGGCCCCGATCCCAAGGTGATCGAGGCTCTGGGCGACAAGATCGAGGCCCGCCGCATCGCCGAGGCCGTCGGCGCGCCGCTGGTCGCCGGCACCCCCGGGCCGGTCGAAAGCGCCGCCGAGGCGCTGGCTTTCGCCAAGCAGCATGGCCTGCCCATCGCCATCAAGGCCGCTTTCGGCGGCGGCGGGCGCGGCATGAAGGTCGCCTGGCGGCTGGAGGAGGTCGAGGAGCTGTTCGAATCCGCCACCCGCGAGGCGCTGACCGCCTTCGGCCGTGGCGAATGCTTCATCGAGCAGTTCCTCGACCGTCCGCGCCATGTCGAGGCGCAGGTGCTGGCCGACAAGCACGGCACCGTCAAGGTGATCGGCACCCGCGACTGTTCCCTGCAGCGCCGCAACCAGAAACTGGTCGAGGAAGCGCCGGCGCCCTTCCTGACCGACGAGCAGCGCGCCCGCATCCACGACTCGGCCCGCGCCATCTGCGCCCATGCCGGCTATTCGGGGACGGGGACGGTGGAATACCTGCTCTCGGCCAATGGCACGATCTCGTTTCTGGAGGTGAACACCCGGCTGCAGGTCGAGCATCCGGTGACCGAGGAAACCACCGGCATCGACCTGGTGCGCGCCATGATCCGCGTGGCGCAAGGCGCAAGGCTGGCCGACGAGACGGTGCCCGAACCGCGCGGCCACGCCATCGAGTTCCGCATCAATGCGGAAGACCCGGCCCGGGGGTTCCTCCCCACTCCCGGGCCGGTCGAGGTCTTCGATGCGCCCTCGGGGCCGGGCATCCGCATGGATAGCGGCGTGGCGCAGGGCTCGGCGGTGCCGGGCAGCTTCGATTCGCTGATGGCCAAGCTGATCGTCACCGGCGCGACCCGGCAGGAGGCCCTGCAGCGCGCCGAACGGGCGCTGCGCGAGTTCCGCATCGAGGGCGTGGCCTCGGTGCTGCCCTTTGCCCGCGCCGTGCTGGCCCAGCCGGATTTCCGCGCCGAGGACGGGGATTTCCGCGTCCATACCCGCTGGATCGAGACCGATTTCGCCGAGGCGCTGGCCGAGGCGGTCGCCCCCCATGCCCGCGTCGCGCCGGCCGCGCCGGCGCCGCTGCTGCGCCTTGCCGTCGAGATCGACGGCAAGCGGCACGTGCTGGGCCTGCCCGCGAACCTGCTTTCGGCGCTGCCCGCGGGCGGCGGCGGACCCGCCCCGCAACCCGCGTCCGAGGCGGATGAGGCGCTGCTGACCGCCCCGGTCCCCGGCACGCTGACGCTGTGGCAGGCCGAGGACGGGGCCGAGGTCGAACAGGGCCAGGTCGTCGCCGTCATCGAGGCGATGAAGATGGAGACCCGCATCGAGGCGCATCGCGCGGGCAAGCTGACCCGCATCGCCGCGCAGGGCGAGGTGCTGGGATTCGGCGCGGCCCTGGCGCGGATCGGCTGAGCCGCTTTGACATTCCCCGGCGGGCCGTGCCAATTCGGCCTGCCGGCGCGCGGGCGCCGGATGCCTGCCGGGAATGACGATGAGCTTGCCGAAACGCCGTATCCTGACCTTCGTTCTGGCCGCCCTGGGCGGCGCGGCCTTCCTGCTGCTGCATCTGCCGCTGCCCATGCTGCTGGGGCCGATGCTGGCCTGCCTGATCGCGGCGCTGGCCGGTGCGCCCCTGGCCGGGGCCGGCCAGTTCGGCATCTTCATGCGCACCATCCTGGGGGTGGCGGTCGGTGCCTCGATCACGCCCGGCGTGCTGGCGGAGCTGCCGGATGTGGCGGCATCGCTGCTGTTCGTGCCGGGCTTCATCGGCGTGATCGCGCTGGTCGGCTATCCGCTGTTCCGCCGCGCCTTCGGCTTCGACCATGCGACGGCCTGGTATGGCGCCATGCCCGGCGGCTTGCAGGACATGCTGGTCTTTGGCGAAGAGGCCGGGGGCGACATCCGCGCGCTGTCGCTGATCCATGCGACGCGGGTGCTGGTGATCGTCACCGTCGCGCCGCTGATCATGACCGGCTGGTGGGGCGTGGACCTGTCGCAGCCGCCCGGCGCGCCGATGCGCGCCACCGGCGCGGCCGAGATCGCGCTGATGCTCGCCGCCGGGCTGGTGGGCTGGAAGGGGGCCGAGCGGCTGGGCGTCTTCGGCGCCTCGATCCTGGGGCCGATGGTGCTGACGGCGGCGCTGTCGCTGTCGGGCCTGATCACCCATCGCCCGCCGGCCGAGATGATCCAGGCCGCGCAATTCTTCATCGGCATCGCCGTCGGGGTGAAATATGCCGGCATCACCCTGCGCGAGCTGCGGCTGCATGTCACGGCGGGGCTGGTCTATGCGCTGCTGCTGGCCGCGATCAGCCTGGTCTTCATCGAGGTGATCGTGCATCTGCGGCTGGCGCCGGGGCTCGACGCCTTTCTGGCCTTCCTGCCGGGCGGGCAGGCCGAGATGGTGGTGATCGCGCTGATCGCCGGGGCGGACCTGGCCTATGTGGTCAGCCATCACCTGCTGCGCATGGTCATCGTCATCGTGCTGGGGCCGGTGGTGGGCAAGGTCCTGGGCCGGCGCATCTAGGCCCCGTGCCGCAACCAGAGGAGGAGGAGACGCATGAGCCATCGCATCCTGAAAGCCGCCGACCATCGCCGCATGCCGTGGAAGAACGGCCGCGGCGAGACGGTCGAGATCGCGGTTTACCCTGAAGGCGCGGGTCTGGCCGATTTCGGCTGGCGCGTCAGCATGGCGGGCGTGACCGAGGACGGCGATTTCTCGCTCTTTCCGCAGATCGACCGCACGCTGGCGGTGCTGACCGGCGAGGGGATCGAGCTGCAGGTGCAGGGGCAGCCCACGCAGCGGCTGACCCCGGAAGCCGAGCCGCTGGCCTTTCCGGCGGATGTGCCGAGCTCGGCGCGGCTGCTGGCGGGGCCGATCACCGACCTGAACGTGATGACCCGGCGCGGCGCCTTCACGCATCGGCTGGTGCGGTCGACCGAGGCGGACGGGGGCGCGGCGGAATGGCGGCTGCTGCTGGCGACCGCGCCGGTGGTGCTGGATTTCGCAGGCGAAACCGTGGTGCTGGAGCCGCTCGATGCGCTGTTCTGCGAAGGCCCCGAGGCGGCGCTGCCCCTTGGCCCGGTCCCGGATGCCTGGCTGATCGAGATCGACCGCGCCTAGTCCCGGCGGTTGCCGAGCAGCAGGTCGCGGCCGGCGAACAGGCCGCCGACGCATTCCATCTGAAACCGCTCCATGTCGCGGCCGCGGATCTCGGCCATGACCTCCTCGACCTCGTCCGGGTCGTCGCCAAGCTGCAGCAGCGCCTCGCGGCCCATGGCGAAGGCGCTTTCCAGCGTCTCGCGCAGCTGATAGTCGGCGCCGGCCTCGACCAGTTCCCGCGCATGTTCGCGGTCGAAGGCGCGGGCGATGACCGGAACCAGCGGGAATTCGTGCTTGACCAGCGCGACGATGCGGGTGGTGGCCTGGCGGTCGCCGGGCACGGCGACGATCAGGCTGGCATTGCCGGCCCCGGCGGCGTGCAGGATGTCCAGCCGCGCGCCGTCGCCATACCAGACCTTGAAGCCGAATTCGTCGGCATCGCGGATGGTTTGCGGATCGCTTTCGATGATCGAGATGGAATGCCCGCGCGCGATCAGCGGCTGGCTGACGATCTGGCCCATGCGGCCGAAGCCGATCATCAGCACCCGCGCCTCCAGCCCCTCGGCCGCCTCGACCCCGTCGAGCGAGGGGGCGGGTTTCGGCGCCAGCCGGTCGTGCAGGATGATCATCAGCGGCGTCAGCACCATCGAGACGATGACGATGGCGGTCAGCACGGCATTGTCCTGGCCGCTGATGATGCCGAACTGCATGGCGCTGGAATACAGCACGAAGGCGAACTCGCCGCCCTGCGCCATCAGCACCGCGCGCTCCAGCGCCTCGGCGCGGCTGGCGCGCAGCACCCGGCCGACGGTATAGATCACCAGCATCTTCAGCAGCATATAGGCCGGCACGCAGATCGCGATCAGCGCCCAGTTGGCGGCGATGATCCGCAGGTCCAGCGCCATGCCGACGCCCAGGAAGAACAGGCCCAGCAGCAGGCCGCGAAAGGGTTCGACATCCGCCTCGAGCTGGTGGCGGAAGCTGGATTCCGACAGCAGCACCCCGGCCAGGAAGGCGCCCATCGCCATGGACAGCCCGCCCCATTGCATCAGCAGCGCCGCGCCCAGCACCACCAGAAGCGCGGCGGCGGCCATCACCTCGCGCCCGCCGAACCGGGCAAGCAGGCCGAACAGCGGGTTCAGCAGATAGCGCCCGGCCGCCACCAGCACGGCGATGCAGCCCAGCCCGACGGCGATGCCCAGAAGGCGCTGGGGCAGGGTCACTTCCTCGCCTCCCGGCGCGAGAAAGGCGACCAGCGCCAGCAGCGGCACGATGGCCAGGTCCTCGAACAGCAGGATGGCGATGATGCGGCGGCCCTTGGGCAGCGCCATCTCGCCCCGCTCGGCCAGCATCTGCATGACGATGGCGGTCGAGGTCAGCACGAATCCGGTCCCCGAGACGAAGCTGGCGGCGACCGGAAAGCCGAGCGCCAGCCCGACGCAGGTCAGCGCCGCGATGGCCAGCAGCACCTGGGCAAGGCCCAGCACGAAGATCTCGCCCCGCATCGCCCAAAGCCGCGAGGGCTGCATCTCCAGCCCGATCACGAACAGGAACAGCACCACGCCCAGCTCGGCGACATGGATGATCGCCTGCGGGTCGTGGAAAAAGCCCAGCCCGAAGGGCCCGATCGCCAGTCCCGCCGCCAGATAGCCCAGCACCGAGCCCAGCCCCATCCGGCGAAACAGCGGCACCGCCAGAACCGCCGCCGCCAGCAGCACGACCACGCTCAGCAGCGGCACCCCGCCGCCATGTGCCGCCGCCCCGGCGGCGGCCGTCACCTCTGTCGCCATCCGTCCCCCGTTCGCGCTGGTTTCCGGGGCAAAGCCTATACCCCGTCCCCGCGATCACAAAGCCCCCCGCTCAGCGCCAGCCGAGCGCGGGCGCGACGTGTTTCAGCACCGCCTCGATCACATGGGCGTTGTAATCGACGCCCAGCTGGTTCGGCACGGTCAAGAGCAGCGTGTCGGCCTCGGCGATGGCCTCGTCCTCGCGCAGCTCCTCGACCAGCCGGTCCGGCTCGCCGGTATAGCCGCGGCCGAAGATCGAGCGGGTCTCCTCGATGAAGCCGATCTGGTCGCCTTCCTTGCCGCCGCGGCCGAAATACATCCGGTCGCGGTCGTCCATCAGCGGAAAGATCGAGCGGCTGACCGAAACCCGCGGCGCGCGCTCGTGCCCCGCCGCCGCCCAGGCCTCGCGATAGGCGCGGATCTGCTCGGCCTGCTGGATGTGGAAGGGCTTGCCGTTCTCGTCCGTCTTGAGGGTCGAGCTTTGCAGATGCATGCCCAGCTGCGCCGCCCAGCGGGCGGTGGCGTTCGAGGCCGCGCCCCACCAGATGCGGTCGCGCAGGCCCGGCGAATGCGGCTCGATCCGCAGCAGGCCGGGCGGGTTCGGGAACATCGGCCGCGGGTTCGGCCGGGCGAAGCCGTGCCCCTCGATCACGTTCAGGAACACCTCGGCATGGCGGCGCGCCATGTCGGCGTCGCTTTCCCCCTCGGCCGGGGAATAGCCGAAATAGCGCCAGCCCTCGATCACCTGCTCGGGCGAGCCGCGCGAGATGCCAAGCTGCAGCCGCCCCTGCGCGATCAGGTCGGCCGCCCCGGCATCCTCGGCCATATACAGCGGGTTTTCATAGCGCATGTCGATGACCGCCGTGCCGATCTCGATGCGGCTGGTGCGCGCCCCCACCGCCGCCAGCAGCGGGAAGGGCGAGGCGAGCTGGCGGGCATAGTGATGGACGCGGAAATAGGCGCCGTCCGCGCCCAGTTCCTCGGCGGCGACGGCCAGCTCGATGGATTGCAGCAGCACGTCCTGGGCGCTGCGGGCCTGCGAGGCGGGCTCGTCCGACCAATGGCCGAAGGACAGGAAGCCGATCTTCTTCACGCCAGGTTTCATCAGGGGGCGACCTTTGGGGTTGTGGGTTCCCGGGATATGGGGTCGCGGCGGCCCGATCCCCAGCCCGCCTGCCAGGCCGGGCTGTGCAGTTCCGCGGCCAGATGGTCGATGAAGCGGCGCAGCTTGGCCGGCATGGGCTGGACTGGCGGCCAGACCGCGACGATGGGCAGCGGCCTGGTGCCGAAGCCGGTCAGCACCCGTTCCAGCCGCCCCTCGGCCAGCGCGGGCGCGACGATGAAGCCGGGCAGGATGGCCAGCCCCAGCCCCTCGATGGCCATGTCGCGGATCGCCTCGCCGTTGTTCATCGACAGCCGCCCCTGCACCAGGGGCGAAACGAAGCGGTCGCGGTCCTGGAACTGCCAGAGCTGGCTGTTCGGCAGGTGGCTGTAGCCGATCACCTCATGCTCGCGCAGGTCGGCCAGGGACTGCGGGCGGCCCCTGCGGTCCAGATAGGCGGGGCTGGCGCAGGCGACGCTTTCATCCTCGCACAGCTTGCGCTGCATCAGCGCCTTGTCGCGCATCTTGCCGATGCGGATGCCGATGTCGAAGCCCTCGCGCGCCAGGTCGCGGCTGCGGTCGTCGTAATCGACGCTGATCTCCAGCTCGGGGTTCTGGGCGGCGAAGCGGGCGATGATCGGCCCCAGATGCAGCACGCCGAAGCTCATCGGCGCGGCGATGGACAGGCTGCCGCGCAGCGGCGCCAGCCCGTCCATGTCCCAGGCGGTGCTTTCGGCAGCCGCGACCAGCTCGGCCAGCGCCGGGCGCAGCCGCTCGGCCAGGCGCAGCGCCGCCTCGGTGGGGGTGATGCGGCCGGCATTGCGGCGAAACAGCGCCGCGCCCAGCGTCGCCTCCAGGTCGGTGATGCGCTTGCTGACCACGGATTTCGACAGGTTCAGCCGCGCGGCGGCGGCGGTGACGGTGCCCAGCTCCATCACCGTCAGGAAGGTTTCCAGATCGTTCAGGTCGTAACGCATGGCCCGAGCTTACCCGGTCCCGCGCCGTTCGCAATCGGCGAACGCAAGGTTCGCGGCCGCTCCGGTGGCGGAAACGGCCGCGATGCCCGATATTGATGCCAAGAGAGAAAGGAGGCCCATCATGGAGCTGACCGGAATTCACCACCTGACGGCGATCACCGCCGATGCGCCCGGCAACAAGCGGTTCTATACCGACACGCTGGGGCTGCGGCTGGTCAAGAAGACCGTCAACCAGGACGACACCAGCGCCTATCACCTGTTCTATGCCGACGGGCTGGCCCGGCCCGGCACCGACCTGACCTTCTTCGACTGGCCGGCGGCGCCCGAGCGGCGCGGCACCCATTCGATCAGCCGCACCGGGCTGCGGGTCGCCGGCGACAGCCTCGACTACTGGGCCGGGCGGCTTGCGGATCGCGGCCTGACCCTGGGGCGGATCGCCGAGATCGACACCCGCGCCAGCCTCGATTTCGAGGACCCCGAGGGCCAGCGTTTCCGCCTGACCGCGGATGCGCCCGATGCCGAGCCCGCGCCCTGGGCGAAAAGCCCGGTGCCGGTGCAGCACCAGATCCACGGGCTGGGGCCGATCACCATCTCGGTGCCGGACCTGGCCCCGACCGAGTCGGTGCTGACCCGGGTGATGGGCATGCGCAAGGTCCGCGACTATGCCAGCCCCGACGGGCATGGCACGGTTCATGTCTACGAGATGGGCCGCGGCGGCCCCGCGGCCGAGCTGCATGTCGCGGTCCAGCCCGACCTGCCCACGGCGCGCCAAGGCGCGGGCGGGGTGCATCATGTCGCCTTCCGCGTGCCCGACAAGCCGGCCATTCACGAATGGGCCAAGCGGCTGACCGGGATGCGGGTGCCCAATTCGGGCGAGGTCGAGCGTTACTATTTCCGCTCGCTCTATTTCCGCGAGCCGGGCGGCAACCTGTTCGAGATCGCCAGCGACGAGCCCGGCTTCGCCGTAGACGAGCCGCTGGAGAGCCTGGGCGAGACGCTGTCCCTGCCGCCCTTCCTGGAAGGGCAGCGCGCGCAGATCGAGGCGCGGCTGAAGCCGCTGGACTGAGCCCTGCCGAACCGAAGGAAAGGCCGCCGGAGCGATCCGGCGGCCTTTTCCCTGCGCGCGGGAATCCGCCAGCAGCCGGCGGGCCTGTTGCCGCATCGGCGATTTCGCCCCATGCTCCCGACCGCGGCAGGACGGAAGGGAGCGACACGGCATGAGCCAGCCGGAAACGGAACAGCCCGCCTCGCAGCTGATCGATGCGCGGATCAAGGAACTGGGCGATTGGCGCGGCGAGACCCTGGCGCGGCTGCGCACCCTGATCCACGAGGCCGATCCCGAGGTGGTCGAGGAATGGAAATGGCGCGGCGTGCCGGTCTGGTCGCATGACGGCATCCTCTGCACCGGCGAGACCTACAGGCAGGTGGTCAAGATGACCTTCGCCAAGGGCGCGGCGCTGGAAGATCCCGCGGGCCTGTTCAACGCCAGCCTGGAGGGCAATACCCGCCGCGCCATCGACCTGCGCGAGGGCGACCGGATCGATGCCGGGGCGCTGAAGGCGCTGATCCGCGCCGCCGTGGCGCTGAACACGGCCAGCAAGAAAAAGGGGCGGTCGAAGTGACCGCCCCCCTGCGCTGCGTGACCCGGATGCCTCAGGCGGTCCTGGCGCGCTGCGCCATGGTCGCTTCGGCCCACCAGCGCAATTCGTCCAGCATGGCGTTCAGCGCCGGCAGCAGGTTCGCCTCGACCTCGGCCATCTCGCCATTGGCGCCCAGCGGCGAGACCTTGAAGAAATCGCCGCCGCCCAGATGCACGGCATTGCGCAGCGGCACCATCTGCAATTCGACGGCGATGCCGCGCAGGTGCTCGATGGCGCGGGCGGCGCCGACGCCGCCATAGCCCATGGCCGCCGCCGGCTTGTGGTTCCACTCCTTGTAGGCCTGGTCCAGCGCGTTCTTCAGCGAACCGCTGACCGAATGGTTGTATTCCGAGGTCAGGAAGACATAGCCGTCGAACCCGGCCAGCTTCTGCTGCCATTTCACCGCCCGCGGGTCCTGCGACGGCACCCAGAGGTTCGAGGCGACCTCGTCGAACAGCGGCAGGTCGTAATCGCGCAGGTCCACCAGCTCGAAGCTCATGTCCTCGCGCTTTTGCGCGTTTTCCAGCAGCCAGGCGGCGGGCTTGTCGGCAAAGCGCGCGGCGCGGGTCGAGCCGATGATGATGGCGATATGCGGCTTCTTGCTCATGGGGTCAGGTCCTTCGTGATGGTCTTGCAGGCCGTCGCGGCCTCGGGATCGGATGTCGTGCCCTCAAACTGGCCCTCGCGGGGCTTTCGGGCAAGCCAACCGGAATCGGAAGCGGCGTTCGAAAATCGGAAACAAGTCCTCGGAAAGGAACGGGCGGGCCTCGCGACCCGCCTGTCCGCCTTCTCTGTTTGCCAAATACCCATGCGGCAGCGCGGAGGGTCGCCGCGCTGCCGGTCCGGCCCTCAGCCGCGGCCCAGCCAGTCGGCGGCCAGCGTCAGGTCCTCGGGCTGAAGCTCGTGCCCCGCCTCGACGGCCCGCGCTTCCAGCGCCGCGCCGCCGTCCTGCAAGGCGCGCTCCAGCGCCGGGGCCATGCGGGCGAAGGGATCGCGGGCGCCGGTCAGCATCAGCACCCGGCTGCCGGCCAGGGCCTGCGGCTCCAGCGCCGGCGGCTCCTCCAGCACCTGCACGGCGCGCAGCAGAACCGCGCGGCCGATCAGGCCGGGATGCAGCTGCATGACCGCGCCCAGCAGGTTCGCGCCGTTGGAATAGCCCAGATAGGCCAGCGCCGCGGGGTCCAGCCCGTAGGCCCGCGCCGCCTCGTCGATGAAGCCGGCAAAGGCCCCGGCCTCGGCGCGGACATCGGTCTGGTCATAGGTCACCGCGTCAAAGCGGCGGAACCAGCGATTGATGCCTTCCTCGGTCGAGCGGCCGCGGACGCCCAGCAGCGTGGCGCGGGGCGCGATCCGATGCGCCAGCGGCATCAGGTCGGATTCGTTGCCGCCGGTGCCGTGCAGCAGGACGATGGTGCTGCCGTCCGGGTTTTCCGGCCGGTGGAAACGGTGGATGAAATGCAGATCGCGCATCGGGCTCCTTTCCTCGCCCGGCAGGGCGAATTGCGGCAGGATCACGCGCAGGTCCTCGGCGCGGGCCGCGTCATGGGGCGGGACGAACAGCGTCTCGCCCAAGTGCTCGGCCGCCTCGTCCACGGTGAACCCGGGGGCGTCGGTGGCATATTCCAGCAGCGTCCCCGCCGGCTCGCGTACATAGAGCGACAGGAAATATTTCCGGTCATGCACGCTGGTCGCGTCGGTATCCTGCAGCGCCAGCCGCATCCGGCGCACGGCATCGGCGTCCGGCGCCCGGAAGGCGACGTGATCCAGGATGCCGGTGCCGGGAATGCCCGGAAAGAAGCCGGTGGCGTCGCGGATGTCGACGACATCCGTGTCGGATTCCATGCGCTGCACCGCGCCCTCGGCCGCGCCGGGGCGATAGCCGAAGCGGGTCAGGAAATCGCGCGTTGCCGCGGGCTGCTCGGTCAGGATGGTGAAGCCGCGCAGCCGCGTCGGCGCGATCGGATCGGGCAGGGGTGCCGCGGCCGGCAGCTCCGCCCCCACCAGCTTGACGATCACGCCGTCGGGATCCTTGAGGCGCAGCACCGTCTCGCTCCGCTCGCGCAGCGGTCCCTCGACCGGCACGCGCGCGGTCATGGCGCGGGTCAGCCAGTCGCCGATGCTTTGGGGCGGCACGGCCAGCGCGATCTCGGCAACCTGGCCATGGCCGACCCGGCCCGGCGCCCCGTCCTCCCACACCAGGAAGGTGACGAGCGAGCCGGGCGAGCCGAGCGCGTCGCCATAGAACAGGTGCAGTTGCTCGGCATCCTCGAAGCCGCCGGTGCGCTTGACCAGCCGCAGGCCCAGGAAGCCGGCGTAGAAATCGACATTGGCCTGCACCCGGCGGGTGATGCCGGTGACGTGATGGATGCCGGTGGGCATGGGTCTATCTCCTTATGCGCCCTCTTCGCGGGCAAGGACGGTCTGCACGGCCGGATCGGCCGCGATGCGGTCATGCAGGGCCTGCACATTGGCCCAGCCATCGGTCCCCTCGGGCAGCAGCTTCGCCGCCCAACGCAGCATCGGAAAGGCATAGGCGTCGATCACCGAGCGGCGGCCCAGGATCCAGTCGCGCCCCTCCAGATGCGCGTCCAGCAGCGCCAGCCGCTTGCGGACCAGCTTGCGCGCGGCCTCCTGCACCGCCTCGCGGTCGGCCTGCTCGCGGCTGGTGGTATAGCGCTGCGGCGTGAACAGCGGAAAGAAGGCCGGATGCAGGTCGCCGGTGAAGAAGCTCGACCAGCGGTCGAGTTCCGCCTGTGCCCGCAGGTCGTCGCCGCCGGCCAGATCGGCCTTGGGATGCTTGCGCGCCAGGTGGTGCAGGATCGCGCCCGCCTGGGTCAGGATCCAGCCGTCATCCTCGCGCAGCACCGGCACGGCGCCGGCCGGGTTCACCGCCAGCAGTTCGGCCGAGCCGAATTCGACCGCCACCGCCTGATAGGGCGCGCGGGTCCATTCCAGCACGATATGGGGCGCGAGCGAGCAGGCGCCGGCATGGTAGAACAGGGTGGGCATGAAATCCTCCGTCTTGCGATGCGTCCAAGATAGCGCCGCGCCGCGTTTCCCCAACCGGCAAAGCCGGGAACGCGGCGTTCTGCACTGTCGAACGCGCCGGGCGGAGGATCGGTTCAGGCGCTGTGCGCCCCCCGGGCAAGATCGGCGACGAAGGACAGGATCTCGGGCACCGGCCGGCCCTCGCCGATCAGCTTGACGATGGCCGAACCCACGACGCAGCCATCGGCCACGCCCGCGACCGCCTGCGCCGCCTCGGGGGTCGAGATGCCGAAGCCCACCACGACCGGCAGTTTCGCGCTGGCGCGGATGCGGGCCACCTCGGGCGCGACCTCGGCCGCGTTCGCCGCAGGACCGCCGGTGATGCCCGTGACCGAGACGTAATAGACGAAGCCCGAGGTGTTCTTCACCACCGCCGGCAGGCGGCGGTCGTCGGTGGTCGGCGTTGCCAGGCGGATGAAGTTCAGCCCGGCCTCGCGCGCCGGCAGGCACAGCTCGGCATCCTCCTCGGGCGGCAGGTCGACGACGATCAGCCCGTCTACCCCGGCCGCGGCGGCCTCGGACAGGAAGCGGTCGACACCGCCCGCGCGGGCATAGATCGGGTTGTAATAGCCCATCAGAACGATCGGCGTGGCGTTGTCGGTTTCGCGAAAGGCGCGCACCATGTCCAGCACCCGGCTGACGCTGCCGCCCGCCGCCAGCGCCCGCTGGCCCGCCGCCTGGATGGTGGCGCCGTCGGCCATCGGGTCGGTGAAGGGCATGCCCAGCTCGATGACGTCCACGCCCGCGCCGGGCAGGCCGCGCATGATCTGCAGCGAGGTGTCGAAATCCGGGTCGCAGCCCATCATGTAGGCGACGAAGGCCTTGCCGCCGGTTTCGGCCAGCCGCGCGAAAGTGTCGTCGATTCTGCTCATGCGCCCCGTTCCCTCTTGTTCCGCCCAGCCCTAGCCCGCGCCCGGGGCAAGATCAACGGCCCGCCACTGGACTCGGGCGACGCCGCCCCATAATAAGCGCGGAAATCCGGGAAAAGGGGTGCATCATGGGCTTTCGCATGGGGATCGTCGGCCTGCCGAACGTGGGCAAATCGACGCTGTTCAACGCGCTGACGAAAACCGCCGCCGCGCAGGCCGCGAACTTCCCCTTCTGCACCATCGAGCCGAACGTGGGCGAGGTCGCCGTGCCCGATCCGCGGCTGGACAAGCTGGCCGAGATCGCGGGCAGCAAGCAGATCATCCCGACCCGCATCACCTTCGTCGACATCGCCGGGCTGGTGAAGGGCGCGAGCAAGGGCGAGGGCCTGGGCAACCAGTTCCTGGCCAATATCCGCGAGGTCGATGCCATCGCCCATGTCCTGCGCTGCTTCGAGGATGGCGACGTCACCCATGTCGAGGGCCGCGTCGATCCCATCGCCGATGCCGAGACCATCGAGACCGAGCTGATGATCGCCGACCTGGAATCCGTCGAGCGGCGGCTGGCCAATATCCAGCGCAAGCTGAAGGGCGGCGACAAGGAGGCCGTGGCGCAGGAAAAGCTGCTCAGGGCCGCGCAGGCGGCGCTGGAATCCGGCAAGCCCGCCCGGACCGTGCAGGTCGCGGACGAGGACCGGAAAGCCTGGGACATGCTGCAGCTGCTGACCGCCAAGCCGGTTCTGTTCGTCTGCAATGTCGAGGAAGACAAGGCCGCCACCGGCAACAGCCAGTCCGAGCGCGTGGCGCAGATGGCGGCCGAGCAGGGCGCCGGCCATGTGGTGATCTCGGCCCGGATCGAGGAAGAGATCAGCCAGCTTCCCGCCGAGGAAGCGACGATGTTCCTTGAGGAAATGGGCCTGCACGAGGCGGGCCTCGACCGGCTGATCCGCGAGGGCTACAAGCTTCTGGGCCTGGAGACCTATTTCACCGTCGGGCCCAAGGAAGCGCGCGCCTGGACCATCCACAAGGGCACGCTGGCCCCGCAGGCGGCGGGCGTGATCCATGGCGATTTCGAGCGCGGCTTCATCCGCGCCGAAACCATCGCCTATGACGACTACGTCACCTACAGGGGCGAGGCCGGCGCGCGCGAGGCCGGCAAGTTCCGCGTCGAGGGCAAGTCCTACGAGGTCAAGGACGGCGACGTCCTGCATTTCCTCTTCAACGCCTGATTGCCCGGATTTCCAGAAGACGCCGCCTAGGACCGGTCCTGCAAGGACGGGTCCTGTCGCCGCGCGTCCCCCGGGCCGTTCAGTGCAGGCCGAACTTGCCCATCAGCCGCTTGCGCAGCTGCACGAATTCGGCCGAGTTGCGGTCGCGCGGCCTGGGCAGCTCTACCGGAATCGTCGTCGGGGCCGCGCCGTCGGTGGACAGCACCAGAACCCGGTCCGCCAGGAAGATCGCCTCTTCCAGATCGTGGGTGACCAGGATCGTGGTGACGTTCTCCTCGGCCCAGATGCGGGTCAGCTCTTCCTGCATGGTCAGCTTGGTCATCGCGTCCAGCGCGCCCAGCGGCTCGTCCAGCAGCAGGATCTCGGGGCGGATGGTCAGGGCGCGGGCGATGCCCACGCGCTGCGCCATGCCGCCGGAAAGCTGGCGCGGATAGGCGTTCTGGAAATCGGTCAGGCCGACCAGATGGATGTAATGCCGCGCCTGCTCGCGGGCCCGGGATGCGGGCAGGCCGCGAACGTCCAGCCCGAAGGCCACGTTGTCCAGCACCGTCAGCCAGGGCAGCAGCCGCGGCTCCTGATAGATCACGGCGCGTTCGGTGCCCACGCCCGAGACCGGGCGGCCGTCGATCAGCACCTCGCCCCGGTCCGGGGTCTCCAGCCCGGCCAGCAGCCGCAGCAGCGTGGTCTTGCCGCAGCCGCTGGGGCCGACGATCGCCAGCGCCTCGCCGCTGCGGATATGCAACGAGAGGTCGCGCAGGACCGGCCGCATCGCGCCCTGCAGCGGAAAGGATTTCGACAGGTTGCGCACCGCAACCTCGCCGCGGATGCTGTCGGCCGCCCGGGTCATTTCGCCGCCACCGTGCTGCCCGGCGCGAAGAGCACCTTTTCGGCCGAGAGCTGGCCGGGTTGCAGCTTGCCCTCGCGTTCCAGCACCTCGATCCAGAACTCGACGTCTCGCGGCACGGCGCGGCCGCCCTCGCGCACGCCGAACCCGGCGAAGAAGGCGGCGACGGCGGGATTCTCGCCGCGCTCCTCCAGCGCCCTGGCGATCGCGGCGCGGGTTTCCTCGGGATGCTCGCGGGCATAGTCCAGCGCCCGGGCGGATTGCTCGACATAGGTGCGGGCGGCCTCGGGATGGGCCTCGACCCAGTCGCGCCGCAGCACGGTGAAGCCGCCGGCGATCTCGCCCAGCACGTCGGTGTCGTCGAAGATCGCCCGCAGCCCGCCGGCCTCGCGCGCCACGCCCTCGAAGGTGGTCTGCCAGTAGCCGAAGGCGGCCACGTCGACCTGCCCCGAGCGCAGCACCTGTTCCAGCTGCGGCCCCGGCACCGTCACCAGATTGGCGGCGTTCTGCGCCAGGCCCTTCTGATGCAGGGCCTCGCGCACGGTATAGTCCAGATGCGCGCCCAGCGTGTTCACGGCGACGGTCTTGCCGGGCAGGTCCTCGATGCCTTGGATCGGGCTGTCTTCGAGCACGTAGAAGATCGACTGGACCTGATCGTTGATGCCGTTCGTCGGATAGGCGGCGACGAAATCGTTGCCGCCGGCGATCGAGTTCAGCACCGCCGCGGTCGCCGCGCTGCCGATCTCGATCGAGCCGCCGGCCAGTGCCATCAGCGATTCCGGGCCGCCCGAGGCATAGCCGACGTTTTCCAGCGTGATGCCGGTGCCCTCGAAATAGCCCAGCTCCCAGGCCAGCTCATGGGCGTTCAGCCCGCCATGGCTGGCCATGAAGCGCATGGTGACCTCTTCGGCATGGGCGGCCGTGGACAGAAGCGCGGCAAGGGCAGAGCCCAGGGCGATGCGGGTAAGGGGATGGGTCATCGTTTCGTTTCCTTGGAATTGCGTCGCGAGAAGGGGGTCAGGCCTGGTCCAGCGACCAGCGGCACAGCCGCCGCTGCAGCCAGATCAGCACCGCATTGGCGGCCAGCCCCAGCCCGGCCATCAGGAAGATCGCCGCGAACATCAGCGGAATCTGGAAATTGTACTGGGCATTCATTACCTGAAAGCCGATGCCCTTGTTCGCGCCGATCATCTCGGCCGCGATCAGCAGCAGCAGGGCGGTGGTGGCCGACAGCCGCAGCCCGACGAAGATCGCCGGCACCGAGGCGGGCAGCACGACGCGGCGGAAGATCTGCAACTGGCTGGCGCCGTAGCTGCGCGCCATCTCGATCAGCTTGCGGTCCACCTCCTTCACGCCGCCGATGGTGGCCAGAAGGATCGGGAACAGCGTCGCCCAGAAGATGACAAAGACCTTCGAGGCCTCGCCCAGCCCCAGCAGCAGGATGAAGACCGGATAAAGCGCCAGCGCCGAGGTCTGGCGGAACAGCTGCAGGATCGGGTCCAGCGCGCGCTCGGCCGGGCGCAGCTGGCCCATCAGCAGGCCAAGCGGGATGCCCAGCCCCACGGCGCCGAAAAAGGCCAGCCCGGCGCGCTGCAGGCTGATGGCGATGTCGTCGACCAGCGCCCCGCTGGCCAGCCCCTGCCAAAGCGCGGCCGCGATCCGGTCCAGCGGCGGAAACACCGCCGGGCTGATCCAGCCCAAGGTGCTGGAGAGCTGCCACAGCACCAGGAAAACCAGCACGAGGCCATAGCGGGACAGGAAGCCGGCCACCGGCGGCATGGGCAGGCCGCGGCGCGGGCTGCCGCTGCGGCGGCGGGGCAGGTCCAGGGTTTCCAGGCTCATGGTGCTACTCCGCGGCATTGGCGGCCGCGCGGATGGCGGCGTGCCGGTTGACGGGGAAGGGCAGGCCCAGGTTCTCGCGCAGGGTCCGGCCCTCGTATTCGGTGCGGAACAGGCCGCGGCGCTGCAGTTCGGGAATGACCAGGTCGACGAAATCGCTCAGCCCGGTGGGCAGCCAGGGCGGCAGGATGTTGAACCCGTCCGCGCCCTCGTTCTCGAACCATTCCTGCAGCGTGTCGGCGATCTGCACGGCGCTGCCGATGATGGTGAAATGCCCGCGCGCCGAGGCGATCCATTGGTAGAGCTGGCGGATGGTGAAGCCGTTCTCGTCGGCGATCTGCCGGATCAGCGCCTGGCGCGACTTCATGCCCTCGGTCGGGTCCAGCGGCGGCAGCGGGCCGTCGAGATCCGCCCCGGTCAGGTCCAGCGTGCCGCCGGTCAGCCCCCTGATCAGCGCGGTGCCGTCCTCTTCCAGGATCAGGCTGGTGAGACGCTCGTATTTCTCGCGCGCCTCGGCCTCGGTCCGGCCGACGAAGGGCGCGACGCCGGGCATGATGAGCACATGCCCGGGATTGCGGCCCTGCCCGCGGGCGCGGGCCTTGATGTCGCGATAGAATTCCTGCGCGGTGTCAAGGCGCTGATGGGCGGTGAAGATCACCTCGGCGGTGGCGGCGGCAAGGCCGCGCCCGTCCTCGGACTGGCCCGCCTGCACGATGACCGGATGGCCCTGCGGCGAGCGCGGGACGTTCAGCGGCCCCCTGATCTTGAAATGCTCGCCCTCGTGATCGGTGAAATGCACCTTGCCGGTGTCGAAGAACACGCCGGTTTCCTTGTCGCGGATGAAGGCGTCGTCCTCGAAGCTGTCCCACAGCTTGCGGACCACCTCGACATGCTCGGCCGCGCGGCGATAGCGCCAGGCATGGGGGTGCTGCCGGTCGAGGTTGAAGTTATGCGCCGCGCTTTCCGTGGCGGTGGTCACCACGTTCCAGCCGGCGCGCCCGCCCGAGATCAGGTCGAGCGAGGCGAACTTGCGGGCCAGGTTGTAGGGCTCCTCATAGGTGGTCGAGGCGGTGGCGATGAAGCCCAGGTTGCGGGTCAGCGGCGCCAGCGCCGAGAACAGCGTCACCGGCTCGAACCCGGCGACCTTGGCGTTGCCGCCCTCGATGCCGCCGCCGAAGGCGATGGCCAGGCCGTCGGCCAGGAAATAGGCGTCGAACAGGCCGCGCTCGGCCTCTTGCGCCAGCTTCACATGGAAGTCGAAGCTGGTCGCGCCCTCGGCCGGCTGGTCGGGGTGGCGCCAGGCGGCGATGTGCTGGCCGCCGCCGGGAAGAAAGGCGCCTAGGCGGATCTTGCGGGTCATCTCGTCATCACTCCTTGCTGCGGCCTTGGGCGCGGGGCTTGGTCAGGGCGGTGCTGGGCCGGCCGTCCGGTCCGACCGGAATGTCGCCCTGGATCGTCACCCGGCGCACGACGCGCGGCGCATCGCCGTAGTCGTTCACCGCGACATGCTGGGTGGCGCGGTTGTCCCAGATCACCACGTCGCCGGCCTGCCAGCGCCAGCGCACGGTGTTTTCTGGCGCGGTGACATAGGATTGCAGGATCTCCAGTATCTTCTGCGATTCCTCGCGCGAGAGCCCGGCGATGCGCTGCACGAAGCTGCCCAGCACCAGCACCTTTTCTCCGGTCTCGGGATGGATGCGGACCACGGGGTGCTCGGTCTCGTAGACCTCCGAGGCGAAGACCTCGGCATGGTGCCGCCTGTCGGCCTCCGAGGCCCGGGGGCGTTGCCCGGCATAGTCATAGGCGTTCGAATGCACGGCGCGCAGCCCGTCGGCCAGCACGCGCAGCGGCTCGGGCAGGTCGGAATAGGCGGTGGCGGTATTGGCCCAGATCGTGTCTCCGCCCACCGGCGGGATGACGACCCCGCGCAGCACCGACGCCTTGGGATAGGCCTCGACGAAGGTCACGTCGGTATGCCAGCGATCCGCGCGCCCGCCGCCGCGCCGGGAATCCAGCTCCAGCACCGAATCCGTGCCGGTCACCACCGCCTGGGTCGGATGCGGGACCAGCGCGCCCAGGCGCCGGGCAAAGGATTCTTGCGCCGCATTGTCCAGATGGGTCTGCCCGCGAAAGAACAGCACCTTGTGGCGCAGAAGCAGGGCCTCGATGGCGAGGACGGTTTCTTCCAGCAGGTCGCCGGCAAGGGCGACGCCGCGGATCTCGGCGCCGATGCGCGGGGTGACGGGATGCACCCGCTCGGCGGGGATGGCGAGGCTGAAGGTTTCGTGGCGTGTCATGGGAAATCCTTTCCAAAGCCATGCAGGGGCCGGTCCCGGTCCGGCCGGGCCTTCCTGTCAGGGCTCATGTCTGTCAGTGCGAGGAGGGCGGGCGGCTCAGCGGATGCGACACCGGCGCGGGCCGGCCGGCATGCCGGGCATGGCCGGCATCGCGGGGCGCGTGGCGGGGGCTGGCATTCGGATGGACATGTCCGTCTCCTTATCACGACTGCGTTGGTAGATATTTAGGCTGCTTTGCGGCTTTCGCCGATTCCAAACTTCTCCGGGAAAAGAGAAACGATTGCTCGCAGACCCCCGCTGCGCAGCATGAAATTTCCGCCGACCTTCCGGCAGGTCCGGCCGCCGCGCGGCAGGACCGGCCTGCCGGGAACAGGGGGCGGGGCTTCGTCTCACCCCCGTTCCGGGCCGAAAGAACCGGGCGGACAAGGCCCTGTCGCGGATTTTTGCGGCGCGGGCCGTCCGGGGTTTCCTGAAGCAGGCAGCGACCGGCGTCGCCGGCGCAGGCCGCCCGAATCGGGCCTTGGGCGATGAGCCCGGCTGACCGCGCTGCGCGACGCGTTGCGGCGCATGCTGGATCATTGCGCCAGCCATACCATCGCCGATTGCCGGGTGATCGAAGTTCTGGGCGACCACGCGCTTTGCGCCCAGGACCACGACATGCCGCAAGAGAGGGCATGGCCGGGGATTGAGCGCGGCGGCGCCTCCGGTCGCCTCTTCCCCCCGTCGCGCCGAAGCCCTAGATTGCCGCCATGCGCTGGACCTTGCCCAATCTCCTGACCGTTCTGCGACTTGCGGCCGCGCCGCTGGTGCCGCTGATGTTTTTCTTCCTCAGCCGGCCCTTCGCCGATTTCGCGGCGCTGGCGCTGTTCCTGATCGCTGCCGTGACCGACTGGTTCGACGGCTACCTCGCCCGGGCCTGGGGGCAGGAAAGCCGCTTCGGCGCCGCCATGGACCCGATCGCCGACAAGGCCATGGTCATCATCGCCGTGGTGGTCATCACCGGCTATTCCGGCATGAACCCCTGGCTGATCCTGCCCGCGACGGTGATCCTGTTCCGCGAGGTCTTCGTCTCGGGCCTGCGCGAATTCCTGGGCGACAAGGCCCGGCTGCTCAAGGTCACCAAGCTCGCCAAGTGGAAGACCACGGCGCAGATGGTGGCCATCGCCGTGCTTTTCCTGGGCACCGGCCTGAACTATTATGAGACCGGCCACCCGCCCCTGGTGGGCGAGACCAGCCTGCCCTGGTCCGACAGCTGGGCGGATCTGGCGACGCAGGCCGGGCTGGCGCTGATCTGGATCGCCGCGGTGCTGACCGCGATCACCGGCTGGGACTATTTCGCCAAGGCCCGGCCCTTCCTGAGGGATGACCATGGCGCTTGACGTGCTTTACTTCGCCTGGCTGCGCGAGCGCATCGGCCAGCCGCGCGAGCGGATCGAGACCGAGGCCGCGACCGTGCGCGAACTGGTCGCGCAGCTTGCCGCCATGGACGAATGGCACGCCGCGGCGCTGGCGGATCTGTCTGCGGTGCGCGTCGCCGTCGATCAGGAGCTGGCCGATCTGGACGCGCCGCTTTCCGGCGCGCGCGAGGTCGCCTTCTTTCCGCCGATGACCGGGGGCTGAGATGTCGGCCCGGGTCCAGAGCGCGCCTTTCGACCTTGGCGCCGAACTGGCGGGTTTCGGCGCGGGCTCCGGCGCGGTCGTCACCTTCACCGGCCTGGTGCGCGACGAAGGCGGCCGGCTGCAGGCGCTGGAGATCGAGCATTACCCCGGCATGACCGAAAAGGCGCTGGCCGCCTATGGCGAGCAGGCGGCGCGGCGCTTCGGGCTGGACGACTGGCGCATCCTGCATCGCCACGGGCGGCTGGCGGCGGGCGAACCGATCATGATGGTCGCCACCGCGGCCCGCCATCGCGAGGCGGCCTTCCAGGCGGCGGAATACCTGATGGACTGGCTGAAATCCCGCGCGCCGTTCTGGAAGCGCGAGATCGGCCCGGACGGCCCCGGCGCCTGGGTCGAGGCCCGCGCCGAGGACGAGGATGCATTGTCGCGGTGGCAAGGCTGACGTTGCAATCCGGGACTGCCGCAAGCATATAGACCGCAACCAGACCGGATGACAGCGCGGAGCCCTGAATGACTTACCTGGAGTTCGAGAAGCCCCTTGCCGATCTTGAGGGCAAGGCCGAGGAACTGCGGGCACTGGCCCGGAAGGGCGAAGGCGTCGATCTGGAGAAGGAGGCGGCGGCGCTGGACCGCAAGGCCGAGGAGATGCTGCGCGACCTCTACAAGCAGCTCGATCCCTGGCGCAAGACGCAGGTCGCCCGCCACCCGGAACGGCCGCATTGCCGCGACTATATCGAGCAGCTCTTCACCGAATACACGCCGCTTGCCGGCGACCGCGCCTTTGGCGAGGACCACGCGGTGATGGGCGGGCTGGCGCGCTTCAAGGACCAGCCCTGCGTGGTGATCGGCCATGAGAAGGGCAACGAGACCAAATCGCGGATCTTTCACAATTTCGGCATGGCCCGGCCCGAGGGCTATCGCAAGGCGATCCGGCTGATGGACATGGCCGACCGCTTCCGCCTGCCGGTGATCACCCTGGTCGACACGCCCGGCGCCTATCCCGGCAAGGGCGCCGAGGAACGCGGGCAAAGCGAGGCCATCGCGCGCGCGACCGAGAAATGCCTGCAGATCGGCGTGCCGCTGGTCTCGGTCATCATCGGCGAGGGCGGCTCGGGCGGCGCCGTGGCCTTCGCCACCGCGAACCGCATCGCCATGCTGGAACATTCCATCTATTCGGTGATCTCGCCTGAGGGCTGCGCCTCGATCCTGTGGAAGGATGCCGAGAAGATGCGCGAGGCGGCGCATGCGCTGAAGCTGACGGCGCAGGACCTGAAGAAGCTGGAGGTGATCGACCGCATCATCTCCGAGCCGGTGGGCGGCGCGCAGCGCGCGCCGGCCGAGACCATCGCGGCGGTGGGCGAGGCGATCGCCGCCATGCTGGGCGAGCTGGCCGGCAGGAAACCCGCCGAGCTGATCAAGGACCGGCGGCAGAAGTTCCTGAACATGGGCGCGAAGGCCCTGGGCTGAGCGCCCGGCCGCTCCCTCGCACGGGGATTCGGGAAACGGAAAAAACGAACGACACTGCCCGGCGCGGTTGCGCCAGGATCCGGGCCTTTGCGTCTTCTCTGTTGCCCAAATACCCCTGCGACGGTGCAAGCCGGCGCTGCCGCATGGGTATTTGTGCAGCGAAGAAGCGCCGGGAAGAAGCGCCGGGCGCGCCGCGGTTTGCGTGGCGGTTCTTTCCGTTTTCCGAATACCCAAGCGACGCTTCCCCTGGGCGCGGCCGCGGGAGTATTTGCGAAACGGTGAAGACGCGCGATCAGCCGCGGGCGGCCCGGATCGACTCCTCGAGGATGTCGAGCGCCTCGTCGAAGACGTCTTCCTGGATGGTCAGCGGCGCAAGAAAGCGGATCACGTTGCCATGGACGCCGCAGGTCAGCAGGATCAGCTTGCGGGCGAGCGCCTCTTCGCGGACGCGGTTGGCGAAATCCGGGCTGGGCCTGTCGGTGCCGGCGATGTTGAATTCCACGGCGTTCATGAAGCCGGGACCGCGGATGTCGACGATCTCGGGCACCCCGTCGGCGATGCCGGCCAGGCGCTGCTTCAGCCGCTGGCCGAGGCGGGTGGCGCGGTCGCACAGCCCTTCCTCCTCGATCACGTCCAGAACGGCATGGGCGGCGGCGACGGCCAGCGGGTTGCCGGCATAGGTGCCGCCAAGGCCCCCGGGGGCCGGGCTGTCCATCACCTCGGCGCGGCCGGTCACGGCGCTGATCGGCAGCCCGCCCCCCAGCCCCTTGGCCATGGTGGTCAGGTCGGCCGCCGCGCCGTGGTGTTCCATCGCGAACAGCTTGCCGGTGCGGGCGAAGCCGGTCTGCACCTCGTCGGCGATCAGCAGGATCGAATACTGGTCGCAGATCTGCCGCAGGCGCTGGATGAAGCCGGCCGGCGCCTCGTAGAAGCCGCCCTCGCCCTGCACCGGCTCGATGATGATCGCGGCGACGCGCGAGGGGTCGATATCGGCCTTGAACAGCCGGTCGAGCGCCGCCAGCGCCTCCTCGGCCGTGACGCCGTGCAGCGGGTTCGGAAAGGGCAGGTGCCAGATATCGTTCATCATCGGCCCGAATCCGGCCTTGTAGGGCTGGACCTTGCCGGTCAGCGACATGCCCAGGAAGGTGCGGCCGTGGAAGCCGCCGGCGAAGGCCACCACCCCGGCGCGGCCGGTATGGTGGCGGGCGATCTTGACCGCGTTTTCGACCGCCTCGGCCCCGGTGGTGTAGAAGGCGGTCTTTTTCGGTCCCTCGCCGGGCACCAGCCGGTTCAGCCTTTCGGCCAGGGCCACGTAATTCTCATAGGGCACGACCTGGTGGCAGGTATGGGTGAAGCGGTCGAGCTGGGCCTTGACCGCCTCAATCACCCGCGGATGGCGATGGCCGGTATTGACCACGGCGATGCCGGCGGCGAAGTCGATATAGCGGTTGCCGTCCTTGTCCCAGATTTCGGCATTCTCGGCGCGCTCGGCATAGATCTGGGTGGTCATCCCCACCCCGCGCGAGATGGCGGCGTTCTTGCGGTCGGTCAGGCTGGTCATCGGCCCCTCCTCGATGCGATTCGGGGCCGATGCTATACGCGGGCCAGCGATCCGAACAGGGCCGCTTGCGCGCGCCCATGCGATGCTTCAGGCTGTGGCCATGTTCCCGATCCGCGACCATAATCCTTCCGAGCGCACGCCCTATGTGACCAACGGGCTGATCTTTCTGAACCTGGTCATGTTCCTGGTCACCATGCCCTGGGCCGGCGGCCAGGTCGGGCTGTGGGACCGGCTGGCGCTGTATCCGGTCGCAATCATGCATGGCGAATGGCTCTGGGGCCTGGCCACGCATATGTTCCTGCATGCCGGGATCATGCATATCGCCGGCAACATGCTGTTCCTGTGGGTCTTCGGCGACAATCTCGAGGACCAGATGGGCCATGCCGGCTTCCTGGTCTTCTATCTGGCCTGCGGGCTGGCGGCGGCGGCGGGCCAGATCGCCACCGATCCGATGAGCGACATTCCCATGGTCGGCGCCTCGGGCGCCATCGCCGGGGTGATGGGCGGCTATCTGCTGATGTTTCCGCGCGCCCGCGTCGACGTGATCGCGATCATCATCGTCATCATCCGCCGCTTCACCATGCCGGCCTGGGTGCTGCTGCTGGCCTGGTTCGGCATCCAGCTCTTGTCGAGCGCCGGCATGGTCGACGACGGCGTGGCCTATGTCGCCCATGCCGCCGGGTTCCTTGCGGGGATGGTGCTGGCGGTGCCGGTCTTCCTGCGCCGGGGCGGGCCGGATTTCTGGCGCCGCACCCATGGCCGCCCGCCGCATGCGCCGACCTATGCGCCCTCGCGCATCCCGCCGGTCCGGCGCTAGAGCCGGCCGCGGCTCATGTGGCGCTTGCCCGCGAAACCGGGCGCGCGCGTGACTTCGAACCCCGCCGCCGCCAGCGCCCGGCGCACATGGCCCGCTGCCGTATAGGTGGCGAAGGTGCCGCCCGGCGCGGTGTGGCGGGCGACTTCGGCCATCAGCGCCTCGCCCCAAAGCTCGGGGTTCTTGGCGGGGGAAAACCCGTCCAGGAACCAGGCATCGGCAAGGCCGTCCCAGCCGGGCAGCGCCTTGCGGGCATCGGCCTCGATGATCTCGGCCTCGACCAGGCCCACGGAAAGGCGGCGTTGCGGCCATCCGTCGCGCAGCTGTTTCGCCAGCGGCGCCAGCTCGGGGAAGGCGGCATGGGCCCGGGCCAGTTCCCCGACGCCCATCGGGAAGGCCTCGAAACTGGTGAAACGGACCGGCACCGTGGCGACCTGCGCCAGCGCCAGCAGGTTCAGCCCGGTGCCGAAGCCCAGTTCCGCCACATGGAAGCCGGGCCGCAGCCGCGCCGGCAGGTCGTTGCCGGCCAGGAAGACATGCCGCGTCTCGTCCAGCCCGCCGTTCAGGCTGAAATAGGGATCGTCGAAACGGCGCGAGACCGGAATCGCCCCCTCGCGCCAGTCCAGGTCGGCGCTGCTCTGGTCGCGCTCATCCATCCGCGCTAACTCCTTTTTGCAGGCAGATGCGGCAAGGGGCGGCGGAATGGCAAGCGAAATCACGGTGGCGGGCGCGGGCATCTTCGGCCTTTCCTGCGCATGGGAGCTGGCGCGGCGCGGCGCCCGCGTGCGGGTGTTCGAGGCCGCGCGGATCGGCGCCGGCGCCTCGGGCGGGCATGTCGGCGCGCTGGCCCCGCATGCGCCGGAAAACTGGAACGCCAAGAAGCAGGTGCAGCTGGAGGCGCTGGTCGCGGCGGCCGGTTGGTGGGCCGAGGTGGCGGCGGCGGGCGGCATCGACCCCGGCTATGCCCGCCATGGCCGCATCCAGCCGGTGCCCGAAGGGGCCGCGCCGCGCCTGGCCGAGCGCATCGCCGCCGCCCGCGCGCATTGGCCCGCCTGGGCCGGGATGGAACTGACCGACAAGCCGCAGGGGGCGCTGGTGCCGGCCTCGCCCTCGGGCCTGTGGCTGGTGGACCGGCTGACGGCGCGGATCAGCCCGCGCCGGGCCGGCGCCGCGCTGGCCGCCGCCATCCGCGCCCGGGGGGGCGAGATCGCCGAGGGGCGGCCTGCCCCCGATGCTCCGGCGATCTGGGCCACCGGCGTCGCGGGGCTTGCGCCCTTCGGCGGCAGCGGCGTCAAGGGCCAGTCGGCGCTGCTGGCTTTCGCCGCCCCCGACGCGCCGCAGGTCTTTGCCGACGGGATCCATGTCGTGCCCCATGCCGACGGCACGGTGGCCATCGGCTCGACTTCGGAACGCGACGCCATGCACACCGGCACCGACGCGCAGCTGGAGGCGCTGATCGACAAGGCGCGCGCGCTTTGCCCGGCGCTTGGCGATGCGCCGGTCGTGGACCGCTGGGCCGGCATCCGGCCGCGCGCCCGCTCTCGTGCGCCGCTGGTCGGACCATGGCCCGGACGGCCGGGCCATTACGTCGCGAATGGCGGCTTCAAGATCGGCCTGGCCATGGCGCCGGCCTGCGCGGTCCTGCTGGCGGACCTGATCCTCGACGGGCGCGACCGCATCCCCGAGGGCTTCAGGGTGCCCGAGCCTAAGGCCGGGGACTGACCCCGATCACCAGCGGATGCAGGTGGAACAGCGCCAGCCAGACCAGCACCGCCAAGGCCAGCCGCGGCCAGGTCCAGCGCAGCGCCACGCCGCGGCGCAAGCCCACCGCCAGCCCGAACAGCGCATAGGCCAGAAGCAGGCCGAACAGGATCACATGCGCCAGATCGCCATTCGCGACCAGATGCGCCGCGCCCCAGAGCGTGAAGCCTGCCATCAGCCCCGCCATGCCGCCCACCGCCGCCGCCAGCACCGCGACGGGCATGGCGATATTCACCAGCCAGCGCATCCAGCCCCATTGCGGCCACAGCTCGACATGGGGCGCCCCCCCCGCCGCCAGGATCAGCCAGTAAAGCAGCGCCAGCGACAGCAGGCTGTAGCCGATGACATAGCCCCGCCGCCCCAGCGCTGCGACCAGCGGCTCGCGGAACCGCGCCGGGATCACATGCGAGCCCAGGAAGGCCGCCAGCGCCAGGATGAATTCGCCCCATTCCATGCCGGCAGCCTAGCCCCGGTCCGGCGCGGCGGCAATCCGCGTTGACGCGGCGCCCCGCTGCGGCATGATGGCGCAAAGAGAGGATGCCATGACCCGCCTTCAGACCGCTTTCGACGCCATCGACAAGGCCAATTCCGCCGATCCGCACCTGGACCCCGAGGGCCGGCCCGAGGCGCTGCTCTACGGCCAGCGCATGACGGCCGAACAGCAGGCGCTCTATCCCGACGCCTCCGAGCCCCTGCGCATCGCCTGCCGCGGCCAGCATGTCGAGCGTTTCCTGCTGCCCCGCGACGCCTATCCGATGGACCGCGCCGGCTATCTGGCCTGGCGCACCGAACAGGGCCGCCGCCACGCCGCCCGCATCGCCGGCATCATGCGCGATGCCGGCTATGGCGACGAGGACATCGCGGCAGCCGGGAAGATGCTGACCAAGCAGGGCATCAAGCGCGACGGCGAGGTGCAGGCGCTGGAAGACGTGGCCTGCTTCACCTTCATCCGCTGGTATATGGGGCCCTTTGCCGAAGGCCGCGACCCGGACGAGCTGCAGCGCATCGTGGAAAAGACCGCGCGCAAGATGTCCGCCATGGCCCGCGCCCGGGCGCTGCAGGAATTCGCCATCCCCGAGCCCTTCGCCGCTGCCTTCCGTGCGTAACGTCCTTATCGTCGCCCATGGCCAGCCCGGCGACCCCGCCCCGCAGCAGCAGGCCATCGAGGCGCTGGCCGCCCGCATCCATGTCCCCGCTGCGCAGGTCAGGGGCGCGACGCTGGCCATGCCCGGCGCGCTGGACCGCGCCGATGACGAGACGCTGATCTATCCGCTGTTCATGGCATCGGGCTGGTTCACCCGCAGCGAATTGCCCCGCCGCCTGCGGCTGGCCGGCGCGCCGAATGCCCGCATCTTGCCGCCCTTCGGCAGCGATCCGCGCCTGCCCGCGCTCTGCCTCGCGCTGGTCGTCAAGGCGGCCGAGGCGCAAGGCTGGCGGCTGGCCGAAACCCATCTGCTGATCGCCGCCCATGGCTCGGGCCGTTCGCGCGCACCCTCCGAAGCGGCGCGCGAGATGGCCGCCGCCCTCGCCCCCCATGCCGCCGCGACAAGTTGCGGCTTCATCGAGGAAGCGCCCTTCATCGCCGAGGCCGCCCGCGACCTGCCCGCGCAGGCGATCTGCCTGCCGCTTTTCGCCACCCGGGCGGACCACGTCACCGACGACCTGCCCGCGGCGCTGGCCGATGCAGGCTTTCGCGGCCTCCTCCTGCCCCCGGTGGGCCTCGCGCCGGAGGTTCCGGCGATGATCGCCGAAAGCATTAAGGCCGCCCTGTCCGAGCGGCCCTGATCTTCTCTGTTTCTCAAATACCCTGCGACCGCGCCACCGGCACGGCGCAAAAGCCAGGGATCACATCGCCGCCAGCTGCGCCAGCGCCGCGCGGATTCGCGCCAGGTCGTCCTCCAGCGCGGCAAGCTTCTCGCGCGTCTCCTCGATCACCTCGGGCTCGGCATTCTCGACGAATTTCGGATTGCCCAGCCGCCCGCGCAGGCCCGAGGCGTCCTTCTCGGCCTTCCCCGCCGCCTTTTCCAGCCGTGCCGTTTCGGCCGTCACGTCGATCATCTCGCCGACCGGCAGCGCGAAGCTCGCCCCCAGTGCCGCGACCGAGATCATGCCCGGCCCCATGGCGCCCTCGGCAGGCGCGTTCACCCGCGCCAGCCGCTCGATCAGCGGCGCGTTGGCGGCCAGTGCCGCCCGCGCCGCATCGTCGGCCTCGGTCACGATCAGGTCGGGACGGGCGCCGGCCGGCACGCCGATCTGGGCGCGGGCCGAGCGGATGGCCTCGATGAGCTGGATCACCCAGTTCATCTGCCGGTCGGCCTCGGCGTCGATCAGCTCGGGCCCGTATTCCGGCCAGTCGCCATGCACCAGCATCCGCTGGCGATCCCCGGTCAGTGCCCAAAGCTCCTCGGTCACGAAGGGCATGATCGGGTGCAGCATCGTGTAGCACTGGTCCAGCACCCAGCCCATGGTGGCCCGGGTTTCCTCGCCATATTCGCCGTCGAACAGGGGCTTGGAGAACTCGACATACCAGTCGCAGACCTTGCCCCAGACGAAGGCGTAAAGCCCGGTCGCGGCGTCGTTGAAGCGGAACGTTTCCAGCGCCTCGTCGGTGGCCTGCCGGATGCGGGCGACCTCGCCGATGATCCAGCGGTTCACCACATGCCGCGGCTGGGGCCGCGCCACGCCGCCGCGCACGCCGTTCATCTCGGCAAAGCGGGTGGCGTTCCAGATCTTGGTGACGAAATTGCGGTTCGCCTCGACATGCTTCGGCCCCAGCTTGGGGTCGCGGCCCATGGCGGCCATGCTGGTCAGGGTAAAGCGCAGCGCGTCGGCGCCGTATTCGTCGATCAGGGTCAGCGGGTCGATGACGTTGCCTTTCGACTTCGACATCTTGGCGCCCTTTTCGTCGCGCACCAGCCCATGCACATAGACGGTGCGGAACGGCACCTGCCCGACCACGGCCAGCTGCATCATCATCATCCGGGCCACCCAGAAGAAGATGATGTCGAAGCCGGTCACCAGCACCGAGGTCGGGAAATACCTGCGCAGCTCGGCCGTATCCTCGGGCCAGCCCAGCGTGCCGATGGGCCAGAGCCCCGAGGAAAACCAGGTGTCCAGCACATCCGGGTCGCGCCAGACCGGATAGACCAGCTTCGTCGGGTCCTGGGTCAGGTTGTAATCGGCCAGCCCCTGGGCGAAGGCATCCACCGCCGCCTCGCGGTCGGCGACCTCGACCACCCGGGCCATTTCCAGCGGCACCGGCAGTTCGGCGATGGAATCGCGGAACTGTTCGGCCACCTCGGCAAAGCTCGGGGCGGCGTGGTGGATCTCGTCGCGATGCACCAGCCCTTCTTCCAGCAGGGCGAAGATCTCGACCTCGTCCAGCACGCCGTCATGGTCGTCCTCGACCTGGCCCTCCAGCCGCAGGTCGAGCCCGTACCAGACCGGGATCTGGTGGCCCCACCACAGCTGCCGGCTGATGGTCCAGGGCTCGATATTCTCCAGCCAGTGGAAATAGACCTTTTCATGCTGCTCGGGCAGGATGCGGGTCTGGCCCGAGCGCACCGCCTCCAGCGCCGGGCCGACGATCTTGGCGGTGTCCACGAACCACTGGTCGGTCAGCATCGGCTCGATCACCACGCCCGAGCGGTCGCCGAACGGCTGCATGATCGGCTTGGCATCGACCAGCGGCCGGCGTTCCAGATGCTCGGCGCCGGTCTCCTTGTCGATGGACTTGTGCAGATAGGTGACGGCCAGCCCTTCCTCGGTGATCGCCTCGACCACCCGCGCCCGCGCCTCGTAGCGGTCGAGGCCGCGCAATTCCTCGGGCACCAGGTTCACGTTCGAGACGTCGCCCACATCCTCGCCCCGTGCCGCGCGGGTGGCGATCTCGGCGCTTTCCTCGTAGCTCAGCCCGTCGGCGCGCATCTGGCCCTTGCCGTCCATCAGCGCGTAAAGCGGGATGCCGTTGCGCATGGCGACGGCATAGTCGTTGAAGTCATGCGCGCCGGTGATCTTGACCGCACCCGAGCCGAAATCCGGGTCGGGATATTCGTCGGTGATGATCGGGATCAGGCGGCGGTGTTCCTTGGGTCCGACCGGGATCTCGCAAAGCTTGCCGACGATGGGGGCATAGCGGGCGTCGTCCGGATGGACCGCGACCGCGCCGTCGCCCAGCATGGTTTCGGGCCGGGTGGTGGCGATGCTGATATAGTCCCGCATCTCGCGCAGGGTGACGTTGCCGTCGGCGTCGCGCTCGACATATTCATAGGTCTCGCCGCCGGCCAGCGGATATTTGAAATGCCACATATGGCCGGGCACCTCACGGTTCTCGACCTCGAGGTCGGAAATCGCGGTCTCGAAATGCGGGTCCCAGTTGACCAGCCGTTTGCCGCGATAGATCAGGCCCTTCTCATACATGTCCACGAAGACCTTGATGACGGCATCGTGGAAATTGCCCTCTTCGCCCGCGGGGGCGCCGGGGGCGCCGGACATGGTGAAGGCATTCCTGGACCAGTCGCAGGAAGCGCCCAGGCGTTTCAGCTGCTCGACGATGGTATGGCCGGATTCCTGCTTCCAGGCCCAGACCTTCTGCAGGAAGGCTTCGCGCCCGATCTCGCGGCGGTTCGGTTCCTGCCGCTCGGCCATGCGGCGCTCGACCACCATCTGCGTGGCGATGCCGGCATGATCCTGCCCCGGCTGCCAGAGCGTGTCAAAGCCGCGCATCCGGTGCCAGCGCACCAGGATGTCCTGCAGCGTGTTGTTCAGCGCGTGGCCGATATGCAGGCTGCCGGTCACGTTCGGGGGCGGGATCACCACCGAGAAGCTTTCCGCCCCCGGTTTCGCATTGGCGCCCGCGGCGAAGGCATTGCTTGCCGCCCATTCCCGCGCGATCCGCGCCTCGGCGGTCCCGGCGTCGAAATTCTTGTCCATGGCCATGTCGCTTACCCCTCGAATCGAAAAGGGGATAGCGAAACCACGGCGAAAGGCCAAGAGGCGCTAGAGAAACCGCGCCGCGATCCCGTCCTTGAACGGGAACCAGCCATAGAAGGGCCGCGCGCCCTCGATCACCCGCTGGACCGAGGGCCGCGCCACCAGCCGCTCGAAATACCCGGTCAGGCGCGGATGATCCGCGAAGGGATGGATGGCGCCGGCATAGAACAGCGCCGGCATGGCGGCGCAATCCGCCAGGCCGAAGCCGCCCGCGATCCAGTCGCGCCCGTCCAGACGGCGGTCGAGCGCGGCATAGGCCAGGTCCAGCTTGCCGCGGGCAAAGGGCGCGACCCGTTCCTCGGCCCCTTCGGCCATGAAGATGCGGGCATCGACGATCTGCTGCATCATCTGCATCACCTGGAAATCCAGGAAGCGGTCCCATTGCCGCGCCGGCAGCGAGGCGTCGGGGTCGGGGTCCAGCAGGCGCTGCGGCCCGGGATGGTGCCGGTCCAGCCATTCGATCATCAGCGAGCTTTGCGACAGCACCAGATCGCCCTCGCGCAGCGCCGGCATCCGGCCCATCGGCTCGACCGAGAGCATCAGCGCCCGGTCGCCCTCGTCACCCAGGTCGATATGGCGAAACTCGAAATCCGTCCCCAGCTCGTAAAGCGCGATCAGCACCTTCTGCGTATAGGAGGACAGCGGGTGGCCATAGAGCGTCAGCATCACGCGGCCTGCGCGAAATGCGCGAGCTGCGCGGCATGGGCGCGCCGGAAGGCCGGGCGGGTGGTGATGCGGTTCATGTAGGCGGAAAGCTCCGGATGGGCGGCCAGCTCGCCCACGCTGTCCACCACGCGCAGCACATCGGCCAGCAGGAGGTCGGCGATGGTGAAGCGGCCGGCGGCGATGAAGTCCCGCCCTTCCAGCACCGGGACCAGCTGCCCCAGACGCTCGTGCAGGCGCGGCAGGGCCAGTTCCTCGGCCCGCGCGTCCTGATCGAAGATCCGCGCCAGCACCATGGCCATCACCGCCGGTTCAAGGCTGTTGAGCGCGGCGACCAGCCATTGCTGCGTTTCGGCCCGCGCGGCGGCCTCGCGCGGCATCAGCGCCTCGGAGCGTTCGCCGAGATAGAGCAGGATGGCGCCGCTTTCGAACAGCGACAGTTCGCCGTCCCGCAGGATCGGCACCTGCCCGAAGGGTTGGCGGGCGAAATGCTGCGGCGTCTTTTCGCGCACGCTGGTGGTCTCGATCTCGTAGGGCAGGCCGGCTTCCTCGCAGGCCCAGCGGATGCGCAGGTCGCGGACATAGCCGACGGCAAAGGGCGGCACCCAGTCATAGGTCGTGATCACGATTGTCATGGCTTACTCCTGCCGGGCGAACTCGGCGTCGATTTCGATGGTGATCGGATCGGTGAAGAATTCGTTCATGCCATGGGCCTGCGGGTCGATCTCGGTCCGGGCGTGGATGCCGATCAGGTCGCGGATGATCGGATTGCCGGCTTCGTCGCCGGTATAGCCCTTGCCCGCGCCGATCAGCGTCACCTCGAATGTCGCGGGCTGGGTCTTGCCCAGCAGGGTCAGCTGGCCCGAAACCGTGCCCTTGGTCGGGCTTTCCGCCGTGAAGCTGTCAGCGGTGAAGCGCGCGGTGGGGTTCGCCGCGCTGTCCAGATAGTCCGGGCCGGTCAGGATCTCGGCAAAGCCCGCGACCGGGGTCATGACCGAGGCGATCTCGACCTCGGCTTCCAGCCGGCTTTGCGCCGGGTCGTCCGGGTTCCAGTCGAGCTGGCCCGAGACGGTGCCGAAGCGGAAGACGCTGACCGAAAAGCCCATATGCGGCACGCGGGCCTGCACCGCCGAATGCGCCGGGTCCAGGCGATAGGCCCCGGCGGCTGCGGCATGAAAGTCCTGCTGGCCGCGCGGGATGCTCTCTGGCGTCACCTCCTGGGCCGCAGCGGGTGCGGCCCAGAGGGCGAGCGCGATCAGGGATGCGCGGATCATGGCGTTTCGTCCTTGGGCCCGACCACGGCGAAATGCGCGCCCTGCGGGTCGCGCGCCACCGCGATGAAGGCCGGACCGGGCACCTCGACCGGGCCGTGCAGCACCTCGCCGCCGCCGTCGCGGATGCGGGCGATGGCGGCATCGACGCCGTTCACGCCGAAATAGGGCAGCCAGCAGGGCACCGGCGCATTGCCCAGGCCCATCATGCCGCCGATATCGGTGCCCTGCCAGGCGAACAGCTGGTAGGTGCCCATCTCGCCCATGTCCATGGCGGTGGACTTTGTCCAGCCGAACAGCTCGGCATAGAAGTCGAAGCCCGCGCCGGGATCGGTCGACATCAGCTCGATCCAGTTGCCGCGGCTTTCCTTGCCCTGGTTCCAGGCCCCGGATTCGACAGGGGGCTGGGGGTCCATCGGCGCCGGCTGCAGGATGCCGAAGGTGGCGCCCTGCGGGTCGGTGACGACGGCGAACCGCCCGGTGCCGGGAATGTCGGCCGGCTCGCGGAAGACCGAGCCGCCCAGCGTTTTGATCTTGGCCGCCGTGGCATCGGCATCGTCCACGTCGAAATAGATCATCCAGAAGGGCGGCACGTCGGCGCAGTCCTCGGGCATCTCCATCAGCCCGGCGATCATGTCGCCGCCATGGCTGGCCAGGTGATAGGTAAAACCCTCCATCCCGGAATCGGCGGTCGTCCAGCCGAGCACCTTCTCATAAAAGGTCCCGGCCGCGTCGAGCCCGCCCCTTGCGGTGGAGAGCTCGAACCAGCAGGGTTTGCCGCGATACATGGCCGCCCCCTTCAGGCTTTCTCGTCCACGATGGGCTCGAAGCCGCCCCACATCATCCGCATGCCGTCGAAGGGCATCTCGGGCGGCCCCTGCATCTCGGGGTCGGACATCATCTTCTCGAAGCCCGCATCCGCGGTCGCCTTGTCGGGCCATTCGATCCAGGAAAACACCACGGTCTCGTCGTCCTTGGCCTGGGTGGACATGTAGAAATCGTTGACCTTGCCGCGGGGCACGTCCACCCCCCATGCCTCGACCATGCGCAGCGCACCGTAACGCTTGAACATGGACCAGGCCCCCTGGGCCATGTCGATGTATTTCTGCTTGTTCGCCGTCGGAACCGGCAGCAGGAAACCGGAGTAGTAGGTCATGTCTCTTCCTCCTCATCGGGCGCGGCATGCGCCAATGAGTCGCAGGCTGACAGTTGCAGTATGAAAAAGCAACTGTTAATATCGAAATATGACTGACACTGGCAAGATCTCGCGACTGCGCTATGAAGAAGGGTGCCTTGGCGCCCATGCGCTGAATTTCATCGGCGACCGCTGGGCGCTTCTGGTGGTGCGCGAACTGATGTTCGCGCCCAAACGCTTCCAGATGATCCGCGCCGGGCTTCCCGGCGTCACGGCCAGCGTCCTGACCCAGCGCCTGACCCAGCTGGTGCAGGCGGGGGTGGTGACGCATGACGATGTGCTGGGGGTCTACGCGCTGACCGAGGCCGGCCGGGCGCTGCATCCGGTGCTGCGCGAGCTGTGCCGCTGGGCGCTGGTGATGCCGGGGCACGATCCGCGGAAATTCATCAGCCTTTCCGCGCTGATGATCTCGATCTCGGCCACGGTGGACAGCGCGGCCGCCGCCGGGTCACCGCTGCGCGCCGGCTTCGTTTCGGGCAAGGAGGGGTTCGAGGTCACGCTTTCCGCGGACGGGATGCCGCAGGTCCGGGCGGCGCGGGCGCCGGCGGCGGATTTCGTGCTGGAGGGTTCGGGCAATGCGCTGGCGGCGGCGGTCTATGGGCCGGGGCCGGTGGCGCTGGCCTCGGCCGGGCTGATCGCGCTGCGCGGCGACCGCAGCGCCGCGCAGCAGTTCACGGCGCTGTTCCGCCTGGCGACTCAGACGAGGTCCAGGAGCGAATCGCCCGAGGAGACCGAGCAGGCGCCGGGCGTTTCCTCGACCTGAAGCTCCTCCACCGTGCCGTCATTGACCAGCATGGCATAGCGTTTCGAGCGGCCGTTGACCCAGCCCGCGCCCTCGATGTTCATCCCCAGCGCCTTGGTGAAGCTGCCATCGGCATCGGCCAGCACCTCGATCCCGGCATCGGTCGCGCCGGTATCCGCGGCCCATTTCCCGGCGACGAAGGGATCGTTCACCGTGATGCAGACCACGCGCGACACGCCCTTGTCGCGGAACTTGTCGGCGTTCTTCACGAAGCTGGGCATATGGGCATTGGTGCAGGTCGGCGTATAGGCGCCCGGCACGGCAAAGATCGCCACGCGGCCCTTGGCCAGATCGGCGGCGGCCACTTCCTCGGGGCCGTTGGCGCCCGGTTTCAGCAGCTTGCCTTCGGGCAGCTTGTCGCCTTTCGAGATGGACATGCGCGGTTCCTCCGTCAATTGCATCGTTCCGGGGGCGACTATAGGCTCTGCGCCGCAGGCAAACCAGCGAGGGCGAAGAATGAACATCGTGATCCTTGGCGCGGGACAGGCGGCGGCCTCTCTGGCGGCGAAACTGCGCGCGCTGGGGCACGAGGGCGGCATCGCCGTCATCGGCGACGAGCCCGCGCCGCCCTATCAGCGCCCGCCGCTGTCCAAGGCCTATCTGCTGGGGCAGATGGGGCTGGACCGGCTGACGCTGCGCACCGCGGACTGGTGGGAGGAGCAGGGAATCGCCCTGCATCTGGGCGAGCGCGCGACGCGCATCGACCGCGACCGTCGCGCGGTGGTGACGGATCGCGGCGAGCATCCCTATGACCAGCTGGCCCTGACGCTGGGCGCCGCGCCGCGCCGCCTGCCCGCCGCGATGGGCGGCGACCTGCCCGGCGTGCATGTGGTGCGCAACCTGGCCGACATCGCGGGGCTGCGGCCGGCGCTGGTCGCCGGGCGCCGTCTGGTGGTGATCGGCGGCGGTTATATCGGGCTGGAGGCCGCCGCGGTGGCCCGCAAGCTGGGGCTGGAGGTGACGCTGGTCGAGGCGGCGCCGCGCATCCTGGGCCGCGTCGCCGCGCCCGAAACCGCGGAGATGATCCGCGCCCTGCACCGCGCCCATGGCGTCGAAATCGTCGAGGGCACCGGCATCGCCCGCATCACCGGCGACACGGCCGCGGACGGGGTCGAACTGGCCGACGGCCGCCGCCTGCCGGCCGATCTGGTGATCTGCGGCATCGGCATCGCGCCCGAGACGTCGCTGGCCGAGGCGGCGGGGCTGGCCATCGACAACGGCATCGCCACCGATGCGCTTGGCCGCAGCTCGGACCCGGCGATCTGGGCGGCGGGCGATTGCGCCAGCTTTCCGGCAGCGGGGGGAAGGCTGCGGCTGGAAAGCGTCGGCAATGCCATCGACATGGCCGAGGCGGTGGCGGCGAATATGCTGGGCGCGAACGTCGCCTATGTGCCGAAGCCGTGGTTCTGGTCGGACCAGTTCGACGCGAAATTGCAGATCGCCGGGCTGAACCTGGGTTACGACCGGGTGGTGACGCGGCCGGCGGCGAATGGCGGCTCGGTCTGGTATTTCCGCGACGGCCGGCTGATCGCCGTGGACGCGCTGAACGACGCCCGCGCCTATATGATCGGCAAGCGGCTGATCGAGGGCGGCCGCTCGCCCAGCCCCGGGGCCGTGGCCGAGGCGGTCGAGTTGAAGGCGCTGATGGCATGAGAATCGTGGGCGGCACCCTGCGCGGGCTGAAACTGGCCGAGATCGGCGCCGGCGATCCGGCGGCGCATCTGCGTCCGACCACCGACCGGGTGCGCGAGTCGATCTTCAACCTGCTCATCAACGGCACGCATGGCAATCCGATCCCCGGCGCGCGGGTGCTGGACCTGTTCGCCGGCACCGGCGCGCTGGGGCTGGAGGCGCTGTCGCGCGGCGCGGCCCGCGTGGCCTTCGTCGATGACGGCGTGGTGGCGCGCGGGCTGCTGCGCACGAATATCGAGAAGGCCCGCGCCATGGGGGTGACCGATGTCTGGCGCCGCGACGCGACAAGCCTGGGCGAGAATCGCGGCGCGCCCTATGGGCTGGTGTTCCTGGACCCGCCCTATGGCAAGGGGTTGGGCGAGCGCGCGCTGGAATCGGCGCTGGCCGGCGGCTGGATCGCCCCGGGCGGCATGGTGGTCTGGGAGGAATCGGCCCCGCCCGGCCCGGTCGCGGGGCTGGAACGGATCGACCAGCGCAAATACGGCGACACGTTTGTCACATTGTTGCGCGCGGGACACGATCAGGTGGCGCGATCCAGCTTCGTGGACAGGTGAATCAGGCTCTCGCTGGAGCGCACGCCGGTCAATCCGCCGATCTGATCCAGCACATCGTCCAGCTGGCTGGTCGATATGGCGGCCAGTTGCAGCAAAAGATCGACGCGGCCGCTGGTGGTATGGATGCGCTCGACCTCGGGCAGGCTGCGCAGCCGGGCCAGGATCGCGGCCTGGGCGCGGGGTTCGATGGTCAGCATGCAGGTGGCGCGGATGCGATGCTCGCGCGCGGAATCGCCCAGCCGCAGGGTGTAACCGGCAATGGCGCCCGAGGTTTCCAGCCGCTCCAGCCGCGCCTGCACGGTCGAGCGCGCCACCTTCAGCCGCCGCGCCAGAACCGCGACCGACATGCGCGCGTCCTGCGCCAGATGGGCCAGAATGCCGCGATCAAGTTCGTCCACCTGGCCACCCGTCGATTTGCCGAAACTTTCGTCATATTAACGAAGCTGCGGCCCATTTCCACCCTTTTCATTGCAGCAATCGGAACCCATAGGGCGCAGACTTGTTTCCACCCACACGCGCACAGGAAGGATATGCCGATGGGACTGACCGAGGGCCGCGGCCCCAAGACCGTCTGGAACAATCCCGCCGAGATCATCCGCAGGCTGAGCCCGGAAAATCCGGTGATGGTCTTTGCCCCCTCGGTCCTGCGCGCCACGGCGCAGCGGTTCCTGCAAGGCTTTCCCGGCCTCGTGACCTATGCGGTCAAGTCGAACCCGGACGAGGCGGTGATCCGCACGCTTTCCGCTGCCGGGATCAAGGGTTTCGACGTGGCCTCGCCCTATGAGATCGACCTGATCGGCCGGCTGGCCCCGGATGCGGCGCGCCATTACCACAACCCCGTGCGCTCGCAGGCCGAGATCGTCCATGCGGTCGAGGCAGGGATCAAGTCCTGGTCGGTGGACAGCCGCTCGGAGCTGGACAAGCTTTTCGCCCGCGTGCCGGCCGAGAATTGCGAGATCTCGCCGCGCTTCAAGCTGCCGGTGCTGGGCGCGGCCTATGACTTCGGCTCGAAATTCGGGGCCACGCCGGAACTGGCGGCGGAACTGCTGCGCGCGGTGGCGGATCGCGGCTACATCCCTTCGCTGACCTTCCACCCGGGCACGCAATGCACCGATCCGCATGCCTGGGAAAGCTATATCACCACCGCGGCCGAGATCTGCGCCATGGCGGGCGTCAAGGCGCGGCGGCTGAACGTCGGCGGCGGCTTCCCCTCGCATCGCGTGACCGGGGTCGAGCCCGACCTGGCCGCGATCTTCGCGCTGATCCGCCGCGTGACCGACGAGGCCTTCGGTCCCGAGGCGCCGCAGCTGGTCTGCGAGCCCGGCCGCGGGCTTTGCGCCGATGCCTTTTCGCTGATCACCCGCGTCAAGGCGGTGCGCGACGGCCAGAACGTGTTCCTGAACGACGGCGTCTATGGCGGGCTGTTCGAACTGCCCATCGTCGGCAATCTCGACCGGCTGCAGGTGCTGACCCCCGAGGGCACCCCGCGCGAGGACGAGCCGATGCCCCGCATCATCTTCGGCCCGACCTGCGATTCGGTGGACCGTCTGCCGGGCGAGCTGACTTTGCCCGCCAATATCCGGGAAGGCGACTATGTCGTCTTCCACGGCGCCGGCGCCTATTCGACCGTCACCAACACCCGCTTCAACGGCTTCGGGCTGATGGCACACCTGACCGTGAACGCGCTTGAATAGGCATTAATCGACGCTTCGCTTTTCCGTGCTAGCGTCGGCGCATGGAATCAACGCCTCCGCCGATATGCCAGATCGTCCTGATGGACGGCACCTTCGCCTCGCTGACCGAGGGGCGAAGGTCCTCCATCGCCCGCATCCATGCCATGCTGTCGGGCGAATACGGGGCGCTGCCGGCGCCGGTCCGGATGCATTACGCCCCCGGCCAGCAATGGGACGCCTGGCGCACCCTGCCCGAACTGACCATGGGTTCGGCGCTGGAGCGGCATATCTGCAACGCCTATGCCTGGCTCGCCCGCGAATGGCGGCCGGGCAATCCGCTGTTCTTCTTCGGCTATTCGCGGGGGGCCTTCGCGGTGCGGTCGCTGGCCGGGATGATCGGCCGGGTGGGGCTGCTGACCCATGCCCATGCGACGCGCCGCAACGTGCAGCTGGCCTGGCAGCTTTACCGCAACGGCGGCGACAGCTTGGTGCGAAGGCTGGATCCCGGGCTGTGCCATCCGACGGTGCCGATCCGGATGATCGGGGTTTTCGACACGGTGATGGCGCTGGGGATCCGGCTGCCGCTGCTGTGGATCCTGACCGAGCCGCGCTTTCGCTTTCACGACGCGCATCTGGGGGCCGAGGTCGAGCACGGCGTCCAAGCGCTGGCGCTGGACGAGACGCGGGCCGCTTTCCAGCCCCTGATCTGGGACAGCGCCTCGGCCCCCGGCCGGGTCGAGCAGATGTGGTTTCGCGGCTGCCACCCCGATGTGGGGGGCCAGCTTTCCGGGCTGGAATATGCCCGGCCGCTGGCCAATATCCCGCTGGTCTGGATGATGACGCGGGCCGAGGCATTCGGCCTGCCGCTGCCCGAAGGCTGGGGCCGGCATTTCCCCTGCGACGCCACCGCGCCCTCGGTCGGGTCCTGGCGCAGATGGGGCAAGGCGTTTCTGGCCCGCGCGCCGCGGCTTGCCGGCGCCGACCCCTCCGAGATGCTGCATCCTTCCGTGCCGCGGCCCTATACCGGCCCGGCGCTGCTGGCGGGGGCGCTGGCCGAGGCGGCACCGCCGCGTCCGCATCGCCGGCGGCGGCTGGTGCGGTTCGGATCGCCTGCTCCGCCGGTTCCCGGACCTCCGATGCCGGGGCTGGGCGGGGAATCGGCCGGGGCTGCGCTGCCGGTCATGGTGCAGCCCGAAGGAATGGCTTCCGCCGGGCCGGCCGTTTCGCCCGCTCTGCGCCCCGAGCCTCCGGCGCAGGGCAGGGACGGACCCGAGCCGGCGGCGCCGGCCGACGGCATGGCGCAGACCGGCCGGAACGGCGATGGCTGATCCGTTGCCGGCACAAGGGACCACTGCGGGCCGGGAAACGCCTGCCGCTCCTGCCGGCCCGCGGCCCGACCCGGGGACGCTGGCGGCCCTGGCCGATCGCGGCCGGTCAGGCCACGCGCGAGAATTCGCCCTTGGGCTCGATCCCCAGCGCGGCGCAGACCTTCAGAACCAGTTCGGGCTTGTTCAGCGTGTAGAAATGCAGCCTGTCCACGCCGCCCTCGACCAGCCGCTCGCACAGGCGAACGCAGATATCCAGCGCCAGCTGGGCCTCGCCCTCCTTGCCGGCGGCGGCGAAGGCCTCCTCGGCCCATTGCGGGACCGAGGTGCCGCAGCGTTCGGCAAAGCGGCGGGTGCCGGCCCAGCTCTGGATCGGCAGGATGCCGGGGATGATCGGCGCCTCGATCCCCGCCGCGACACAGGCGTCGCGAAAGCGGAAATAGGTCTCGGCGTCGAAGAAGAACTGCGTCATTGCCGAGCTGGCGCCGGCATCCACCTTGCGCTTGAGCCAGGCCACGTCGGCGGCGGTGTCGGGGCTTTCCGGATGCGGCTCGGGATAGGCGCCGCAGCGAATGGTCATGTCGCCGCGGGCCGCGATGGCCTCGATCAGCTCGACCGAATTGGCGAAACCGTCGGCATGGGGGGTGAACCGCTCTTGCCCCTGGGGCGCGTCGCCGCGCAGCGCCACGATCTCATGCACGCCGGCGGCCGCGTATTCCTGGACGATCTGCAGCGTCTCCTCGCGCGTGGCGTCGACGCAGGTCAGATGCGCGGCCACGTTCAGCCCGTAATGGCTGGCCAGCGCCGTCACCGCCTCATGCGTCAGCTGCCGGGTGGTGCCGCCGGCGCCGTAGGTGACCGAAACGAAATCGGGACCCAGGGGGGCAAGCGCGCGCGCCGTTTCCCACAGTCGAAACGACTGGTCCAGGTTCCGGGGCGGAAAGAATTCGAAGCTGGTCGCGGGCACGGGCATGGCACTCATCCTTTTGTCGCAGGACTTGTGACATGCGCCGCGACGTGAGACAAATTCATAATCTTCAAGATCGTGATGAGCGCCAATCAAGATGCACCTCGAGCTTCGCCACCTGCGCAGCGTGCGCGCCATCCATGAGCAGGGCGGCCTGGCCCGCGCCGCCGAGGTGCTGAACCTGACGCAATCGGCGCTGTCCCATCAGATCAAGGCGCTGGAAGAGCAGGCGGGGGTCGAGCTTTTCCTGCGCAAGACCAAGCCCTTGCGGCTTTCGGCGGCGGGCATGCGGCTCTTGCGCACCGCCGAGCAGGTGCTGCCGCTGGTCGAGGCCGCCGAGGCCGAGTTCCGCGCCGTCGAGCTGGGCCGCGCCGGCCGGCTGCATATGGCGATGGAATGCCATCACTGCTTCGACTGGCTTCTGCCGGTGCTGGACCAGTTCCGCCGCGCCTGGCCCGAGGTCGATCTGGACATCCGCTCCAGCCTGGCGCTGAAGGCGCTGCCGGCGCTGGAGCGGGGCCAGGTCGATATGGTGATTTCCTCTGACCCCGAGGAGATCGCCGGCATCACCTTCCAGCCGCTTTTCGACTATGCCCCGACCATGGTGGTCGGCGCCGGCCATCCGCTGGCCGCCAAGGGCTATGCCGAGCCGGCGGATCTGGCGGGCGAGACGCTGATCACCTATCCGATGGACCGGGCGCGGCTGGACGTGTTCTCGCAATTCCTCGATCCCGCCGGGGTCGAGCCCGCCCATGTCCGGCAGGTCGAGCAGACGGCCATCGCCCTGATGCTCATCGCCTCGGGGCGCGGGGTGGCGGTGATGCCCGACTGGGTGCTGCGCGCCCAGGCCGGCAATCCCGAGCTGGCGCTGCTGCCGCTGGGCCGGCAGGGCATGCTGCGCCGGCTTTACGCCGCGCTGCGCACCGAGGATCTGCAGCAGCCCTATATGGCGCATGTGCTGCGCCTGGCCCGGACCGAGCCGGTCAGGATGATGCGGGCGCTGGCGCAGGGCTGAACGCGGCGGCGCAGGGGGCGGTCATCCTCGGGATCATCGTTACAATGGCACTCTTTGAGCCAGATCCCGAGGAGTCCTTCCCCCGGCAGGGCCTTGACCGGGCCATGCCGCAAGCGATTTTCTTCATCACGACGCGCGCCAGGATGCGTATCCGAAGCGGTTTTCGGGCCGGTCTGACCGGATGGCTGCCGCCATTCCTGCATGAAGAAGCAATGCGTGGCTAACTAAACCTTAACGTGCATTTGGTCAATATATCCAATGCGAAAATCTGTAACAAAAATCGTTGTAAATCCGCCCGCCCTCCGGGTTCCGGCAGCGGGCCTTCAGCTCGGCCCGCATGTTGCGGCGCGGGGCCGATCCGCCACAGCGGCGGGGCGGAAATGCTGCGCGGATTTGACAAACCCCCGCAATCGCCGGATGAATCCGATTCATCCGTTGCGATCAGGACCGTCATGGCCAGCCTTCCCGACGACCCCAAGCTTAGCGCCACCGTTTCGGACGGCGTGCTGCGGCTGTCGGGAGAGTTCAGCGTCTGGACGCTGGGCCAGCTGCCGCCCGAGGCCGGGACCGCGCCCCGGCTGGAGCTGTCGGGGCTGACCCGGCTGGACACCGCCGCCGCCTGGTATCTGACCGGGCGCGAGCGCGAGGGCGCGCGGCTGGACGGGCTGACCGAGGCGCAGGCCCGGCTGCTGGACACCGTACGGCAGGCGCTGCCCCGCCGCGATGCCGAGGCCGGGGGGCCCGCGGGCTGGCGGCTGATGCTGGAACAGACCGGCCGCCGCGTGGTCGCCGCGCTGGTGTTCCTGCGCGAGATCGCCGAGTATCTGGGCCGCTTCCTGGCCGCCCTGGCGCGCGGCCTGCTGCATCCGCGCGATTTCCGCTTCACCTCGCTGGTGTATCATTGCCAGGAAACCGGGCTGCGCGCCGTGCCCATCGTGGCGCTGATGTCCTTTCTGATCGGCGTGGTGCTGGCCTTCCAGGGCGCGGCGCAGCTGCGCCAGTTCGGGGCCGAGGTCTTTGTCATCGACCTGATCGCCATCTCGATCCTGCGCGAACTGGGCATCCTTCTGACCGCGATCATCGTCGCCGGACGCACCGCCTCGGCCCTGACCGCCTCGATCGGCTCGATGAAGATGAACGAGGAAATCGACGCCATGCGCACCCTGGGGCTGGACCCGGACATGGTGCTGATCCTGCCGCGGGTGCTGGCGCTTGTGATCACATTGCCGATCCTGGGGCTGGTCGCCAATCTTGCCGGGCTGGTCGGCGGCGCATTGATGTCCTGGATCGAGCTGGGCATCTCGCCCTCGATGTTCCGCTATCGGCTTTTGGCGGATACCAGCGTCGACCATGTCATCGTCGGCCTGTCCAAGGCGCCGGTCTTTGCGCTGATCATCGGCGTCATCGGCTGCCATGCCGGGATGAAGGTCGGCAAGGATGCCGAATCGCTGGGCGCCGAGACCTCGCGCGCCGTGGTCAACGCCATTTTCGCGGTGATCGTGGTCGATGCGCTGTTCTCGGTCTTCTTCGCCGAGGTGGGGCTGTGAGCGAAAACCTCATCGAGGTCAGGGGCTTGCGCACCCAGTTCGGCCGCCATGTCGTGCATGACGGGCTGGACCTCGACTTGCGGCGGGGCGAGATCCTGGGCGTGGTCGGCGGCTCGGGCACCGGGAAATCGGTGCTGCTGCGCACCATCGTCGGGCTGAACCGGCCGACCGCCGGGACGGTGCGGGTCTTCGGCCAGGACGTCGGCGCGCTGACCGGCCCGGCGCGCGAGGCGCTGGAGCGGCGCTGGGGCGTGATGTTCCAGGGGGGCGCGCTGTTTTCCTCGCTGACCGTGCGCGAGAATGTCGAGGTGCCGCTGCGCGCCGTGCCGGATCTTTCGCCCGAGGCGCGGCAGGGGCTGGCCGAGCTGAAGGTCTCGATGGCCGGGCTGCCGTGGAGCGCGAATGACAAATACCCCTCGGACCTGTCGGGCGGCATGAGAAAGCGCGCCGGTCTGGCGCGGGCGCTGGCGCTGGACCCCGAAATCGTGTTCCTGGACGAACCTACCGCCGGGCTCGATCCCATCGGCGCCGACGCCTTCGACCGGCTGATCGTCGAGCTGCGCGATGCGCTGGACCTGTCGGTGTTCCTGGTCACGCATGACCTGGATACGCTGCATGCCTGTTGCGACCGCATCGCGGTGCTGGCGGAAAATCGGGTGCTGGTGACCGGCACCATGGCCGAGATGCTTCAGGTCGATCACCCTTGGGTGCATGAATATTTCCACGGCCCGCGCGCCCGCGCCGCCATGACCACCGGCCGCGCCAAGGAGTAGCCCTATGGAGACCAAGGCCAATTACGTCCTGATCGGAGCCTTCACCATCGCCGGCTTCCTGGGGATGCTGCTGTTCCTGATGTGGTTCGCCAAGCTTCAGCTGAACCGGCAATTCGCCTATTACGACATCTATTTCCCGGAAGTGTCGGGGCTGGGCGTGTCTTCCGAGGTGCTTTTCGCCGGGCTTCCCGTCGGGCGGGTCGTGGACATGCAGCTGTCGCCCAGCATCAACGGCGCCGTGCGGGTGCGGGTCGAGCTGGCCGAGGACACGCCGGTGCGCACCGATTCCCGCGCCGCGATCGAGATCCAGGGCGTCACCGGCGTCTCGAACGTGGCGATCTCTGCCGGCCGGCCGGATTCGCCGCTGCTGCGCGATGCCGACCCGGATTCGATCCCGGTGATCGCCGCCAGCCGCTCGGCCCTGCAGACGCTGTCGGAGCAGGGCCCCGAGATGCTGTCGCGGCTGAACACCGTGGCCGAGCAGCTGACCCAGCTTCTGGGCGACGAGAACCAGAGCCGGGTGCGCAACATCCTGGACAATGTCGAACGCTCCAGCGCCAATCTGGACAAGGCGCTGGCCGACGTGACCACGGCCACCGAATCCATCGCCTCGGCCGCTTCGGACATCTCGGGTTTCGGCGAGCGGCTGGACGGGCTCAGCGCCGCGGCCGAGGCGACGCTGGGCAATGCCGACACGGCGCTGGCCAAGTTCAACGAAAGCGCCGCCAAGGTCGACACGGCGCTGGATTCCGGCACCGCGACGCTGGACGAGGTGCGCGCCTATGTCTCGGGCGACCTGAAGGCGCTGACGCAGCGGCTGGACCAGACCGCCGCCACGCTGGAATCCGACCTGACCCGGCTGGCCGGGCGCGCGGACCAGAGCCTCGACAATCTCGACGCCGCGCTCGCGGTCGGGCAGCGGACGCTGGCCTCGGCCGAGCGGGCCTTCGACGGCGCCGACCGGGTCATCAACAGCAATGTCGAGCCGGTGGTGGCCGACCTGCGCGTGACGCTGGGCAAGGCGAACGAGGCCATCGACCGCGTGGTCGCCGACCTGCCCGAGATCACCGACCGCCTGCGCAATGCCGCCGACAGCGCCGATACCGCCTTTGCCAGCCTGCGCGGCATGCTGGACAGCGCCCGCGCCCCGGTGCAGGCTTTCACCCGCGAGGGGCTGCCGCAATTCACCCGCATGGCCAGCGATCTGCGCGGGCTGGTGGGCAATGTGAACGAGCTGGTCTCGGCGCTGAGGCGCAATCCGTCGCAAGTCCTCTCGGGCCCGCGCGTGCCCGAGTTCCGCCGCTGAGGGAGTCCATGATGCGCATCACCGCCGCCCTGCTTGCCCTGACCCTGACCCTGCCGGGTTGCGCCGCGCTGCGGGTGCTGGAGGGCGAGCCCGACCGCGACGTCTTCGAGCTGCGCCCGCCCTCGGACGTGCCGCGGAGCTGCGGCCGCGGCCGGCTGGCCGAGCTGGTGATCGAGCCGCCCAAGGCGCGCGGCACGCTGGACACCGACCGCATCATGATCCGGCCGAACGAGCTGCAGACGCAATACCTGCCCGATGCGCGCTGGGGCGACACGGTGCCGGTGACGCTGCAGACACTGCTGGTGCGCGGCTTCGGGGTCTATGACGCCTTCACCCATGTCGGCCGCGCGCCGCTGGGCACGGCGGGCGATTACGCGCTGATCAGCGAGATCAACGATTTCAACGCCGAGGTGGCGGGCAAGGGCGCGATCATCAAGCTGACGGTCGATGCCCAGATGGTGCGCGAGATGGACGCCCGCGTGGTGGCGCGCGGGCATTTCGCCGCCACGGCCCAGGCGCCGACCACCCGGACCGCGGATCTGGTCCCGGCCTTCGACGCGGCCGGGCAGCAGCTTGTCGCGCAGATGACCGATTGGGGGCTGCGCGCGGTGGGCGTGAACCCGGCGCGCTGCCGCTAGGGCCGCCGCGCCTCGGAGGGACGGCCGCGGCGGAACAGGCTGGCGCGGTCGTAAAGCTCTTCCAGCCGCTTCATGCGCGGCTCGGTCTCGGGCCAGGTATGTTCCAGAACCGCGGCCAGCAGCGTCTCGACCAGCAAGAGGGCCGCCAACGTGCTGTCCCAGGGCGAGGGCACCTCGACCTGCGCCGAGAAGCGGAAGCGGGCATGGGCCGAAACCGGGCTGACCCAGGGATCGGTGATCAGCACGATCTCGGCGCCCTGCTCGGCGGCCAGTTCCGCCAGCTGCAGGATGGCGCCTTCATAGCGGCGGATGTCGAAGACGATCAGCACGTCGCCCGGCCGCAGCTCCAGCAGCGCCGGCGGCCAGGCGCTGGACAGGACGGGCAGCGCCGTGACGCCCGGGCGCACGATGCCCAGCTGCGTGACCAGATAATCCGCCAGCGCATGGGTGATGCGGCCGCCGATGACCAGCACGCGCCGCGCCGGATCGGCCAGAAGCGCGGCGCAGGCGTCGAATTCGGCATGGTCGATCCGCCCCAGCGTCACCGACAGGTTGGTCAGCACCGCATCGGCAAAGCGGTTCAGGATATGGGTGCGCGGCACGCCCTGGGTCCAGCGCGCTTGTTTCGACAGCGGCGATTCCAGCCGCGCCTCGACCTCGGCGCGCAGCTGGGTCTGGAAGTCGGGATAGCCGCGAAAGCCCAGCTTCTGCACCAGCCGCAGCACCGTGGGGGTCGAGACCCCGGCCTCTTTCGCCAGTTGCGGCATCGACCCCAGGCCCGCCACCGGGTAGTGCCGGGTCAGGTGGCCGGCCAGCAGCCGCTCGGAAGGGGTCGGGGCCTCGAACCGCTGCGCCAGGCGGTCCTCGATCATCTCTGGCGCGGCCGATTGCTGCGGCATCTGCCCGTCCCCCCTGCCGCATTGTTTCTGCGAGTGGTAACCATTGCGGCAGGCTGCGTCCATGGCGGAATATTATTGACAGAATCCAGCGCCTTGCCGCAGCCTGTGATCACAGGGCGCGCAGGGACCGCCCGTCCTGCCGGAGTAGGCCATGCCCGCGAACCTGACTTTCGAGGCCCTGGAAACCGCCGTGCTGTCCGGCGAGATCGACACTGTGATCGTGGCGCTGGCGGACATGCAGGGCCGGCTGATGGGCAAGCGCTTCCACGCCGCGCATTTTCTGGAGAATCCGGGCGAGACGCATTGCTGCAACTATCTGCTGGCCACCGATCTGGAGATGGCGACGGTGCAGGGCTATCGCGCCACGGGCTGGGCCGCGGGCTATGGCGATTACGCCCTGAAGCCCGACCTTTCGACCCTGCGGCGCCTGCCCTGGGCACCGGGAACCGCGCTGTGCATGGCCGATCCCTGCGACCATGATGGCCACCAGCCGGTGCCGCATGCGCCGCGCAACATCCTGCGCCGCCAGATCGCGCGCGCCGCCGCCCTGGGTTTCCAGCCGATGATGGCGACCGAGCTGGAGTTCTTTCTGTTCGAGGGCGATTACCGGCAGCTGCACGATGCCGGCTATCGCGGCCTGGTGCCCACGGCGCGGCACAATATCGACTATGCCCTGACCGGCACCGCCGCCGACGAGCCGGTGATGCGGGCCTTGCGCAACGGGCTTCACGGCGCCGGCATCCCGGTCGAGAATTCCAAGGGCGAGGCCGAGGCGGGCCAGCACGAGATCAATGTCCGCTATTCCGACGCGCTGGACACCGCCGACATGCATGTGCTGGTCAAGGCCGCCACCAAGGAAATCGCGCAGGCGCATGGGCGGTCCGCGACCTTCATGGCGAAATACGCCCATGGCCGCGCCGGTTCTTCCAGCCATGTGCACCAGTCGCTGTTCCGCGACGGGCTCAACGCCTTCCACGATCCGGGGGCCGAGCATGGCATGTCGGCGCTGATGCGGCACTATCTGGCCGGCCAGCTTGCCCATGCCGGGGCGCTGACCTATTTCCTGGCGCCCTATGTCAACAGCTACAAGCGGTTCGTGACCGGGCTGTTCGCTCCGACCAGGGCAGTCTGGGCGCTGGACAACCGCACCGCCGGTTTTCGCGTCTGCGGCGCGGGCAGCGGCGCCATCCGCATCGAATGCCGCATTGGCGGGGCGGACCTGAACCCCTATCTGGCCTGCGCGGCGCTGCTGGCGGCCGGGCTGGACGGGGTCGAGCGCCAGCTGGAGCTGGGCCCCGCCTTTGCCGGCGACGCCTATGCGGCGCGGGACCTGCCCGGGGTCCCCCGCACGCTGGGCGATGCGGCAAGGGCGCTGGACGCGTCGGCCATGCTGCGCGCGGCCTTCGGCGATGCGGTGATCGAGCATTACCTGCACGCCGCCGCGTGGGAGCTTGAGGAACAGAATCGCGTCGTCACCGATTGGGAGCTCGCCCGCGGCTTCGAACGCGCCTGACAGCCCAGAGAGGAGCAGATGACCCAGACCATCCGGCTGATTTCCCCCGTGGACGGCGCGGTCTTTGCCGAAAGGCCGCTGCTCTCTGGCGAAGAGGCCCGCGCCGCCGTGACCCGCGCCCGGGCCGCGCAGCCCGCATGGGCCCGCCGTCCGCTGGCCGAGCGCATCGCCCGGGTCCGGGCCGGGATCGAGGCGCTGAACGCGATGCAGGACCGGATCGTGGCCGAGCTTGCCGGGCAGATCGGCCGCCCGGTGCGCTATGGCGGCGAGCTGTCGGGCGTGAACGAGCGCGCGGATTACATGGCCCGGATCGCGTCCGAGGCGCTGGCCCCGACCGAGATCGAGGACAGCGACCGCTTCCGCCGCGAGATCCGGCGCGATCCGCTGGGCGTGGTGCTGGTCGTCGCGCCCTGGAACTATCCCTATCTCACCGCGATCAACACCATCGTCCCGGCGCTGATCGCCGGCAATGCGGTGGTGTTGAAACATGCCAGCCAGACCCTGCTGGCCGGCGAGCGGCTGGCCGAGGCCATGGCGTGGGGCGGCGTGCCCGCCGACGTGTTCCAGAACCTGGTGCTGGACCACCCCACCACCGAGGCGCTGATCGCCGAGCGCCGTTTCGGCTTCGTCAACTTCACCGGCTCCGTCCGGGGCGGGCGGGCCATCGAGCGCGCCGCCGCCGGCACCTTCACCGCCATCGGGCTGGAGCTGGGCGGCAAGGACCCCGGCTATGTCCGCGCCGATGCCGATCTGGATGCGGCGGTCGAGGGGCTGATGGACGGCGCCATGTTCAACTCGGGGCAATGCTGCTGCGGGATCGAGCGGATCTATGTCCATGCCTCGCTGTTCGACGCCTTCGTCAGGCGGGCGGTGGACTGGGTGCTGCGGCAAAGGCTGGGCGATCCCTACGATCCCGGCACCACGCTGGGCCCGATGGCGCAGCGCCGTTTCGCCGATGCGGTGCGCGGCCAGATCGCCGAGGCGGTGGCGCAGGGCGCGCGGCCGCTGATCGACCCGGCCGCCTTTCCGCAGGACGACGGCGGCGCCTATCTGGCGCCGCAGCTTCTGGTCGGCGTGACCCATGACATGCGGGTGATGCGCGAGGAAAGCTTCGGCCCCGTCGTCGGCATCATGCCCGTTCGCGACGACGACGAGGCGGTGGCGCTGATGAACGATTGCGACTACGGGCTGACCGCCTCGATCTGGACCGCCGATGCCGATGCCGCCATGGCCATCGGCGCGCGGCTGGAAACCGGCACGGTGTTCATGAACCGCTGCGACTATCTGGACCCGGCTTTGTGCTGGACCGGCTGCAAGGATACCGGCCGCGGCGCGGCGCTGTCCGGGCTGGGCTATCTGGCCGTGACCCGACCGAAATCCTATCATCTGCGAAAGGTGCAGAAATGACGCTTCGCGGGAACTGGTCCTATCCGACCACCATCAAATTCGGCGCGGGCCGCGTCACCGAACTGGCCGAGCATTGCAGGGCCGCGGGCATCGCGCGTCCCCTGCTTGTGACCGACAAGGCGCTGGCCGGCCTGCCGATCACCGCGCGGGCCCTGGATATCCTCAAGGCCGGCGGGCTGGGCCGCGCGGTCTTTTCCGAGGTCGATCCGAACCCGCACGAAGGCAATATGGAGGCCGGCATCGCCGCCTACAAAGCCGGCGGGCATGACGGGGTGATCGGCTTTGGCGGCGGCTCGGCGCTGGATTTGGGCAAGATGATCGCGCTGATGGCGGACCAGACCGTATCGGTTTGGGATCTGGAAGACATCGGCGACTGGTGGACCCGCGCGGATGCCGACAGGATCGCGCCCATCATTGCCGTGCCGACCACGGCCGGCACGGGCTCCGAGGTCGGGCGCGCCGGGGTGCTGACCGATGCCCGGACCCATCGCAAGAAGATCATCTTCCATCCCAAGCTGATGCCCACGGTCACGATCTGCGATCCCGAACTTACCGTGGGCATGCCGAGGTCCATCACCGCCGGCACCGGCATGGACGCCTTTGCCCATTGCCTCGAAGCCTTCTGCTCGCCCCATTACCATCCGATGAGCCAGGGCATCGCGCTGGAGGGGCTGCGGCTGGTCAACGAATACCTGCCGCGCGCCTATGCCGTGCCGGACGATCTGGACGCCCGCGCGCAGGTGATGAGCGCCGCCGCCATGGGTGCCGTCGCCTTCCAGAAGGGGCTGGGGGCGATCCACAGCCTCAGCCATCCGGTCGGTGCGGTCTATGGCACCCATCACGGCACCACCAATGCCGTGGTCATGCCCATGGTGCTGGACTTCAACCGACCGGCCATCGAGGACCGGCTGGCCCGCGCCGCCGCCTATCTTGGCATCGGGGGCGGCTTCGACGGGTTCCGCGCCCGGGTGATCGAACTGCGCGCCCTGCTGGGCATTCCCGAGACCCTGACCGCCTTGGGCGTCGGGCGCGACCGGCTGGACGAGCTGACGGCCATGGCGCTGGAGGACCCGTCCTGCGCCGGCAACCCGGTCGCGATGACGCGCCAGAACACCCACGCGCTGTTCGAGTCCTGCCTGTGACCGCGGCGGGTCAGATGATGCCGTGCTGCTTCAGCAGCGCCTGCTCGTCCCCCGCCACCCAGCCAAAGACCCTGGGCGTGCCGTCGAGGACCTGCACGAGGTAATGCACCTCGAACCCGATCGCGATTTCGGGCGCGTCGCCCCGGTCATAGGTCGCGGTCCAGCCGACATGCGCAAGGCAATGCAGCGCGTCCATCGGCGACAGCCGGATCTCGCGGATCGTTATGTTCCTGGTGCCGATGGCGCGGTAATGCGCATAACCCTGGGCCATGGCCTGCCGGAAGGCGTCGTCGTTGCGCCCCGCATTCACCCCGGCCGGAGAGGCGGCGATGAATTCCGGGGCGTAGAGCGCGGCGACCTCCTCCATATCCGCCTCGCCGGCCAGCGCCTGCGCGAACAGTTGCTCGTAGCGGGCGAAGAATGCGCGAATGATGTCCTCCATGCCTCCCTCCTGTCAGCCCTTGTGGAAATGGTCGACGATCTTCTGCGCCATGGATTCGCTGATGCCCTCGACCGCGACCAGATCGGCGAGCCCGGCGCGGCTGACCGCCTTGGCGCTGCCGAAATGCTGCAGCAGCGCGCGCTTGCGGGCGGCGCCGATGCCGGGGATCTCGTCCAGCGGATTGGCCATCACGGCCTTGGCCCGCTTGGCGCGATGGGTGCCGATGGCCCAGCGATGCGCCTCGTCCCGCAGGCGCTGGACGAAATACAGCACCGGGTCGTTCATCCGCAGGGCGAAGGGCCGCTGGCCGTAGCGGTGGAACTCTTCCTTGCCGTGGTCGCGGTCCTCGCCCTTGGCGACGCCGACCATGGGGATGTCCTCGACCCCCATCTCGGCCATGATCTCGTGCACGGCCGAGACCTGCCCGGCGCCGCCGTCGATCAGCAGAAGGTCGGGCCAGGTGTCGGTCTGGCGGTCCGGGTCCTCTTTCAGCAGGCGCGAGAAGCGGCGGGTCAGCACTTCCTTCATCATGCCGAAATCGTCGCCCGGCGTGATCTCGGTGCCCTTGATGTTGAACTTGCGATACTGGCTTTTGATCCAGCCCTCGGGGCCGGCCACGACCATGCCGCCGACGGCATTGGTGCCCTGGATATGGCTGTTGTCATAGACCTCGATGCGCTGCGGCACGGCGGGCAGGTCCAGGGCCTCGGCCAGCCCCTCCAGCAGACGCTGCTGCGCCGCGCTTTCCGACATGCGGCGCGCCAGGCTTTCGCGGGCGTTGCGCAGGGCGTTTTCGACCAGCTCGGCCTTTTCGCCGCGCCGGGGCACGCCCAGCGTGACCTTGCGCCCGGCCTTTTCCGACAGCGCCTCGGTCATCAGGTCGGGATCCTCGATGCCATGCGACAGCAGGATCAGCCGCGGCGGCACCTTGCCGTCGTAGAACTGCGCCAGGAAGGCCTGCATCACCTCGTCGGCCGATTCAACGCCGTTGAGCTTGGGATAGAAATCGCGGTTGCCCCAGCTCTGGTTGCCGCGGATGAAGAAGACCTGCACGCAGGCCTGCCCGCCCTCCATGTGCAGCGCGATCACGTCAGCCTCGGGCACGCCGCGCGGGTTGATCGCCTGCACCGATTGCACGGCGGTCAGCGCCTTGATGCGGTCGCGAAGGGCGGCGGCGCGTTCGTATTCCATCGCCTCGGCCGCCTCGGCCATCTCGCGCGCCAGGTCGGCCTGGATACGGGTGGTCTTGCCCTGCAGGAACAGCTCGGCATCGGCGACCAGGCTGTTGTATTCCTCCAGCCCGATGCGGCCGACGCAGGGCGCGCTGCATCGCTTGATCTGGTAAAGCAGGCAGGGCCGCGTCCGGCTGGAGAAGGTCGCGTCCGTGCAGCTGCGCAGCAGGAACACCCGCTGCAGCTGGTTCAGCGTCCGGTTCACCGCCCCGGCGCTGGCGAAGGGGCCGTAATAATCGCCCTTTTCCGCCTTGGCGCCGCGATGCTTCTTGATCTGCGCAAAGGGATGCGACTTGGCGACCAGGATGTTCGGAAAGCTCTTGTCGTCGCGCAAGAGCACGTTGTAGCGCGGCTTGAGCTGCTTGATCAGGTTCTGCTCCAGCAGCAGCGCCTCGGTCTCGGTGCGCGTGGTCAGGAACATCATCGAGCAGGTCTCGCGGATCATCCGCGCGATGCGCGCCGAATGCCCGCTGCCGCGCGCATAGTTCGAGACCCGCGCCCGCAGGTTCCGCGCCTTGCCGACGTAAAGCACCGCCCCTTGCGCATCCAGCATCCGATAGACCCCCGGCGAGCCGTCGAGCGTCTTCAGATAGTCCTGGATCAGCGCATGGCCCGTCTTGGCGGGCCGCTTTTCTGGGGTGGAGTCGGTCATGCTGCTAACGAAATGATTCTCGGGCTCGGCTGCAAGTTCGGACGCGAAAGTTCAAGCTGAATCCTGTCCACGGAATCTGTGGATAACTCTGTGAATCAGCTTGGGAGTATCACGCGTTCAATTAGCGTTTCTTGGGGTTTCATTGCTTTGCACAAATTCTAGGCAGTATTGCAAGGTGTTGATTGCAGGAGATATTTTTTCTCTCTTGCGCAATCCCCTGAATTTCTTGCCAGAATCGTGAAGATTGCGTGAACGCCTTGCGCAAGGTGGACAACTTGGCGGGGACCGGCGGTTTTTTGCTCTATTCGACGCCCAGCACGTCGGGGGTGCGCCAGGCCAGATGCTGGCCTCCGTCCACGCAGATCAGCTGCCCGGTGACCGAGGGCGCGTCGATCAGATAGCCAAGCGCGGCGCAGACATCCTCGGGCCCGGCGCCGCGTTGCAGGATGGTCGCGGCGCGCTGATTGGCGAAATGGCTGTCGGACTGGCGGATGCCCTGCATGGTCGGGCCGGGGCCGATGGCGTTGACGCGGATGTCCGGCGCCAGCGCTTGGGCCGAGGTGCGCGTCAGCCACCACAGCCCGGCCTTGGCCAGGGAATAGGTCATGAATTCCGGCGTCGGCTTCAGCACCCGCTGGTCGATCATGTTGACGATCAGGCCGCGGGCCACCGGCTCGGCGCCGCTGCGGTCCGCCTTGGGCGCCTGGCGCGCGAAGGCTTGGGTCAGCAGGAAGGGCGCCCGCAGGTTCGAGCCCATATGCCGGTCCCAGCTGTCGCGCGTCGCCGTGGCGATATTGTCGTATTCGAAGATCGAGGCGTTGTTCACCAGCAGCGTCAGCGGCCCCAGGGCGGCATGGGCGCGATCCACCAGCGCCTCGCTCTGGTCCAGATCCAGAAGGTTGGCGCCGAAGATCTCGGCCCGGACGCCCAGGGCGCGGGCTTCGGCCGCGGTGGCCCGGGCCTCCGCCTCCGAGCTTTGGTAATGGATCGCCACATCCAGCCCGCGCCGCGCCAGATACAGGGTGATGGCCCGCCCCAGGCGGCGGGCGCCTCCGGTTACCAGCGCCGTCATTTCCGCCCGATCCCCAGCAGCCTGGCGATGATCCGCCGCACCCCGGGTCCGGCGGCCAAAGCCAGCGCGCAGATGATGAGCAGGCACAGGATGACGACCTTGATCATCCGCGTCCCGCCCCGAAACGCGCAAAGGCGGCGCGTTCCTCGATGCCGTCGATGAAATCATCGGCGGACAGGCCGAAGCGGCGCAGCAGCGGCACGCGCTGGCCATAGGTCAGGAAGCGCACCTTGTCGCCGTAAAGTTCGCGCATCTTCGGCACCAGATGGGCGATGCCGTCCGCCAGCCCCAGCCCGACCGCCTCGCGGCCGGTCCAGATCTCGCCGGTGAACAGGTCGCGATCCTCGGGCAGGCGGCTGCCGCGGCGGGTGCGCACCTGTTCCTTGAAGGCCTCGTGGATCGGGCCCAGCAAGCGGTTCAGCCGCTCGATATCCTCGGGGGTCTGGGGCCGGAACGGGTCCAGCATCGATTTCGAGCGGCCGGCGGTATGCACGCGGCGCTCGATGCCGTGGCGCTGGATCAGCTCGACGAAGCCGAAGCCCGAGGAAATCACCCCGATCGAGCCCAGCACCGAACTGTCGTCGGCCCAGATGTAATCCGCCGCCGTCGCCAGCCAGTAGCCGCCCGAGGCCGCCACATCCTCGACGAAGGCATGGACCGGGATCTCGCGCTCTTCGGCGAGGCGGCGGATGCGGGCGCCGATCAGGCTGGACTGGACGGGCGAGCCGCCGGGCGAGTTCAACGCCAGCGCCACGGCGGCGGGCTTGCGCCGCTTGAAGGCGCGTTCCAGCAGCGGCGCCAGCGCGGCATCGGACAGGCCGGGGCCGCCGCGGCCGGCAACCCCGATGGCGCCTTGCAGGCGCAGGACGGCGACGGTGGCCGGGCGGTTCATGAATGGAATTCTCATGGGCTCCAGATAGGCGGATGCGGGGCTGCGGGCAAGCTCTCAGCCGCGGGCTTTCAGAAAGGCCAGCACCTCGGCGCGGTCGGGCATGGCATCGCCGGCGCCCCGGCGGGTGACCTGCAGCGCGGCGGCGGCAGCGGCGTGGCGCAGCGCGGTCGGCGCGTCCTCGCCCCGCGCCAGCCCGGCGGCGAACCAGCCGGCAAAGCAATCTCCGGCGCCGGTCGTGTCCACTGCCTGCACCGCGAAGGCCGGCTGGCGCCAGACCTGGCCGCCGCGCAGGTCGCGGAACTCGGCGCCATCGGCGCCGCGGGTGATCAGCAGCGCCTCGACCGGCAGGTCCTCGCCCAAGGCAGCGAAGGTATCGCGGGCCTCGATCGCGTTCACCGCCAGGATCGAGACCTGCGGCAGGACCTCGCGCAGCGCGGCGATGCTGAAGGGCGCGGCGGAATAGATCACCCGCGCCCCGGCCTTGCGGGCCAGCGCCGCCGTCTTGGCCTGCAGGCTGGTTTCGTTCTGCATCAGCAGGATGTCGCGGGGGCGGAAATCCGCCCGCTCCGCCAGCTCGGGCGGCAGGGCCAGGTTCGCGCCGCCATGCAGCACGATCGAGTTCTCGCCGTCGGCATCGACCAGGATGATGGCATGGCCGGTAGCCACCTCCGGCAGCCGAAGAATGCCGCCGGTCTGCACGCCGGCGGCGGCCAGCCGCTCCAGCACCCAGTCGTCGCCCATGCCCATGGCGCCCAGATGCACGACGCTGGCCCCGGCGCGGGCGGCGGCGACCGACTGGTTGGCGCCCTTGCCGCCCAGGCCCAGGGCATGGGATCGCGCGTGCAGCGTCTCGCCGGCGCGGGGCAGGGCCGGCAGGCGGTAGACATGGTCGATGTTGATCGAGCCGAGATTGTAGATCGTCATGTCCGTCCCCGTCCTGTTCCGCCCATCTGAGCGGGGCGCGGCCGGCTTGTCCATATCGGGCGCGGCAAAACCGGCGGCCGCGAACGAAAAACGCGCCCCGGGGGGCGCGCTTCAAGTTCAGGTCCGGCGGATCAGTCCGGCTTGCGCCGATGCTTTATCGGCCACCACAGCTTCTTGTTGGTCAGGTAGAGCAGCACCGTCAGCACGATCAGGAAAAGCACCGAGACGAAGCCGACCTGCTTGCGGTCCATCATCTTCGGCTCGGCGGTCCACATCAGGAAGGCGGCCACATCGCGGGCCATCTGGTCGACGGTCGCCTCGGTGCCGTCCTCATAGGTGACCTGGTCGTCGCTGAGCGGCGGCGGCATCTGGATCCAGCCGCCCGGGAAGGCGGTGTTGTGATAGAGCACCGCGCCCGCCTCTTCCTTTTCCTCGCCGTCATAGCCGGCCAGGATGGCATGGATGTATTCCGGGCCGCCGATGCCGTTGAACAGCTGCGAGATGCCGGTGCCATAGGGCCCGTGGAAGCCGGCGCGCGCCTTGGCCATCAGCGACAGGTCCGGACCCATGCCCTCGCCCGAGACGGTCGGGAAATGGTCGGTCGGAACGCGCGGACGATCCTCGCCGGTTTCCGCATCGGTGATGTCGAAATTCGCGGCATAGGCGCGGACCTGATCCTCGGGCAGCTGCGGGCCGCCCTCGTCCGCCAGGGTGCGCAGCGGCACGTAGCGCAGGCCGTGGCAGGCGGCGCAGACCTCGGTATAGACCTGCAAGCCGCGCTGCAGCTGGAACTGGTCGAACTTGCCGAAGGGACCCTCGAAGCTGAACGAGATGTCCTCGATATGCCCGGCGGCATGGCTGTCGCCGGCCTCTTCGGCCGCGGCATCGCCGTGGCCTTCTTCGGCGGCGGCCTCGGCCTCCTCGACGGGCGCCTCCTCGGCCGGGGCTTCCTCGGCTGCCGCGTCCTCCGCCGGGGCTTCTTCCTCGGCGGCTTCCGGTTCCTCGGCGGCCGGCTCTTCCTCGGCCGGGGCGGCGGCTTCTTCCGCCGCAGGCTCGACTGCGGCCGGCTCGTCGGCGGCCGGAGCAGCCTCCTCCGCCGGTTCCTCCGCAGCAGGTTCTTCCGCAGCGGGTTCCTCTGCGGCCGCGGGATCCTCTGCCGCCGGCTCCTCTGCCGCGGGTTGCTCCGCGGCCGGTTCTTCCGTCGCCTCGGCCGCGGGTTCGGCCTCGCCCTCGGCCGGCTCGGCCTCGGTGGCGGCCGGCTCGTCGGCCGGTTCGGCGGCGGTTTCAGCCGCCGGGGCCGCATCGGCCGCCGGGGCGGCCGTGTCGTTCGCTTGATAGCTCGAGCCCGCAGGGGCTGTGGTGCCGGGCGCGGTGCTTGCGTCCTGCGCCACGGCGCCGCCTGCCAGGGCAACGGTCAGGGCCGCAACAGCCGTGAGCGATGCGTTTCTCAGGGTCATTGTTGCCTCTCCTTACTCGGCAGGATGGGTTTCGGGCCCGTAATGGGCGTTGAAGTCTTCCTCGATGGTCTGCGGCATCGGATCGGGCTTCTCGATGATGCCCAGCAGCGGCAGGATCACGAGGAAATAGGCGAACCAATAGGCCGAGCCGGCCAGCGCGATATAGGGATAGATCCCCTCGGCCGGCATGGCGCCCACCCACATCAGGACCACGAAGTCCACCGCCAGCAGCCAGAACCACCACTTGAACTGCGGCCGATACTGGCCCGACCGCACGCGCGAGGTGTCCAGCCACGGCACCAGCGCCATGACCAGAATGGCGCCGAACATCGCGATCACGCCGAAGAACTTGGCGTCGATGATGCGGAAGGACAGCCAGTTCACCAGCTGCACCAGCCAGACATCGGCGGTGAAGGCGCGCAGGATGGCGTAGAAGGGCAGGAAATACCATTCCGGCACGATATGGGCCGGGGTCGCCAGCGGGTTCGCCTCGATATAGTTGTCGGGGTGGCCGAGATAGTTCGGCATGAAGCCGACGACGGCGAAGAACACCACCAGCACCACGGCCAGCGCGAACAGGTCCTTGATCACGAAATAGGGCCAGAAGGGCAGGGTGTCCCTTTGCGCCTCTTCCTTCGAGCCGCGGCGGACCTCGACGCCGGTCGGGTTGTTGTTGCCGGTGGTGTGGAAGGCCCAGATATGGACGATCACCAGCGCGGCGATGACGAAGGGCAGCAGGTAATGCAGCGAGAAGAAGCGGTTCAGCGTCGCGTTGTCCACGGCCGGGCCGCCCAGCAGCCAGGTCTGGATCGCTTCGCCGACCCCCGGGATGGCGCCGAACAGGCCGGTGATCACGGTGGCGCCCCAGAAGGACATCTGGCCCCAGGGCAGCACGTAGCCCATGAAGGCGGTGCCCATCATCATCAGATAGATCAGCATGCCGACGATCCAGGTCACCTCGCGCGGGGCCTTGTAGGAGCCGTAATAGAGGCCGCGGAAGATGTGGATATAGACGGCGAAGAAGAACAGCGAGGCGCCGTTCGCATGCAGGTAGCGCAGCATGTAGCCGCCGTTCACGTCGCGCATGATATGCTCGACCGAGGCGAAGGCCAGGTCGACATGCGGCGTGTAATGCATGACCAGCACGATGCCGGTCGCGATCTGCAGCACCAGGCAGAAGGCCAGCACGATGCCCCAGATCCACCACCAGTTCAGGTTCTTGGGGGTGGGGATCATCAGGGTGTCGTAAAGCAGGCTGACGATGGGCAGGCGGCGATGCAGCCAGCGCTCGAAGCCCGTCTTGGGCTCGTAATGGTCGTGGGGAATACCGGCCATGTGCGCCTCCTCAGCCCAGCTTGATGGTGGTTTCGTTGACGAATTCGGCAACGGGAATGTGCAGGTTCTGCGGCGCCGGCCCTCTGCGGATGCGGCCCGAAGTGTCGTAATGCGAGCCGTGGCAGGGGCAGAACCAGCCGCCGAAATCGCCGGCGCCGTCGCCGATCGGCACGCAGCCCAGATGGGTGCAGACGCCGATCATCACCAGCCATTCGCCGGCCTCGTCCAGGCTGCGGTTTTCGTCGGTGGCGGGCTCGCCCGGCTTGTTGGCGTTCTCGGCGTTCTGGTCGATGAGCTCGCCAAGCTGCACCTCGCGCGCCGCGGCGATCTCGTCCTCGGTGCGGCGGCGGATGAACACGGGCTTGCCGAGCCATTTCACCGTCAGCTGGGTGCCGGTTTCGACGCCGCTGACATCGACCTGGATCGAGGCGAGCGCCTGGACGTCGGCCGAGGGGTTCATCTGGTTGACAAGGGTCCAGGCGGCGGCCCCGGCCGCGACGGTGCCGGCTCCGGCCGTCGCGTAATAGAGGAAGTCCCTCCGGGTGGCGCCGTGATCGCCTGCGTGTTCGTCTGCGTGGGACACGGGTCTGATCTCCATTTATGCCCCGGAATCGGGGCGATACGACGGAACGGGCCGTGTCGTTGCACAGCCCTCGCCGGGCGGTTCTAGCGATCAAATCCCCGTCAGTCCAGCGGGCCCGGCGCGGCCGCGCGCCGCAAATCGCCGCAGGTGTGGGATTTTGGCTGCGCGATTAGAGGCGCCTTTTCGGGTGATTGCGCTAAAGCAGCCCCTCGCTGCGAAAGCTGAGCTCGCGCGACCGGCCGATGATCAGGTGATCGTGGACCGCGATTCCCATCACCTCGGCCGCGGCGACGATGCGGGCGGTCATGCCGATATCGGCCTGCGAGGGGGTCGGGTCGCCCGACGGGTGGTTGTGGAACTCTCCACTAAAGAAATATAAGTTGTTGATAGAAAGCGTTTTTTCATGTGATCGTTGCTTTCCTGGGGACGCTAATTGGGGGTGGTTTCGAGTGCTCATTCGTGCTTAGCCCGCAACGTCATCCCCATCCACGCAGCGACCCGGAGATGCACGGCAAGTCACGACATTGGACTTGTCCCATGCGTCCAACGAATCCACAGGATAGAGGACAGCTTTCCCGATCTTAACGAAGGATGGGCCGATTCGCATCCCGCGCCAGTTTCGTAAGGTTCCTACGCTGATGCTTCCACGGTAGCGTTCGGCCACTTCTTCGGGCGTCAAGAATTTCGATTCCGGCATGGCGATCTCTCCCGATGCGGGACGGCAATGCGCTCGCTGGAGCGTCGTGCCGTTCCTGATGAACGACGGGCCTGCCGAAGGCATGTACGTTCAGCATATGCCTTCACGAGAACGCAGAACCTGTCACGCTTGAGAACGGCGGTGAGAAATTCGTCCACGGTAGCGGTGGCTTGGTGCTGCTGCGGGCGGCGTAAAAGTCGTCCACCTATTCCCTTTCTGCGGCGGCAGGGAGGGCGTGAGGATTTACAGCGTGGACCTATATCTGAGAGTTCGCCAGGCTTGCGCGGAAGGCATGAGCCAGCGGGAAGCGGCGCGGGTGTTCAACATCTCGCGTGACACGGTTGCGAAGATGATGACCTTCTCGGTGCCACCGGGCTACCGACGGACGGCCGAGGTCAGGCGGCCAAAGCTTGATCCTTTCATCCCGAT